>JAAZOQ010000302.1 GCA_012797695.1 Anaerolineaceae bacterium
ATCTCTTTACGGAACTGATAAGTCACCTTCATCGAAACATCGGTCATGATCCAGCCTTGGACATAGCTAAAAGCAGCCGAGACCAGATACAGGACTAACAATTCCAGAATGATGTTGCGAATGTAAACGAAATCAATGCCCGTGCCCGTCCCAGCGATCTGAGCAACCACTCCTTCGAACAACTTGGTGGTGGCATTACCCAAAATTTTCGGGCCGACAATCGAAAAAATCGTAGAAGCAATCGCAAATATCAAGACAATAATGATTGAAACTTTGTAGACTGAAAGGTACTGGATCAACTTTTTCATCGTACCTTTAAAGTCACGTGCTTTTTCACCACCACGCATCATCCCCGGTCCCATTGGGCCCCCACCCATCGGGCCACGCCGAGAAGTCTGCTGCTGTTGAGGTTTTTGATTTTGCATGGTCATGCCAATTCCTCCTTGCTCAACTGCGAAAGGGCAATCTCACGGTAAGTTTCGCAAGTATCCATCAATTGCTTGTGAGTTCCAATCCCGACCACACGGCCCTCTTCCAAAACAACGATCTGTTCAGCGTTCTTGATCGTGGAAATACGCTGAGCCACAATGATCACCGTGCTTTGCCCGGTCTTCTCTTTCAACGCTTTTCGCAGTGCGGCATCTGTCTTGAAATCCAGAGCCGAAAAACTATCGTCAAAAATATAGATGGGCGGGTTCTTCACCAAAGCGCGCGCAATTGCCAGTCGCTGCTTCTGACCGCCTGAAACATTGGTTCCACCCTGTGAAATCTCAGTATTCATTCCATCGGGCATGGTCGAGATGAATTCATGTGCCTGAGCAATGCTGGCCGCCAGTTCGATCGTCTCCACGCTGGCATTCTCGTCAGCATAGCGCAAGTTGCTCTCGATCGTGCCAGAGAAGAGCATGCCCCTTTGAGGAATGTAACCAATCTTATCGCGCAGCTCGCTCTGGTTGACTTCGCGGATATCGATCCCATCCACGCGAATAGCACCTTCGGTGACATCGTAGAAACGCGGAACCAGATTGATCACCGTAGACTTTCCGGAACCAGTTGAGCCAATGATGGCCGTTGTCTGACCCGGCAGCGCCGTGAAATTGATGTCGTGCAAGACATCTTCTTCAGCACCCGGGTAGCGGAAACTGACGTGATCGAACTGCACTTTACCCTGAGAATCCGCAGGGAAATGCTGAGGCTCTTGCGGATCCACGATGGAAGGAGCAACAGACAGTACATCTGCGATACGTGTAGCAGAAACAGATGCACGCGGCAGAATGATGAACATAATTGACAGCATCAAGAATGACATCACTACCTGCATGGCATACTGCATGAAAGCCATCATGTCGCCCACCTGCATCGAAGAATTCGCCACCTGATGAGCCCCAACCCAGATGATAAGCAATGACAAACCGCTCATCAAGAACATCATCATCGGCATCATGATCACCATGATGCGGTTCACAAAGAGACTGGTCTGAGTTAGATCAACGTTTGCCTTGTCAAACCGTTCCTCTTCAAATTTCTGAGTATTAAAAGCACGGATAACCATCATGCCCGAGAGATTCTCACGAGTCACCAGGTTCAAGCGGTCAATCAAACTCTGAATGATCTTGAATTTAGGCAATGCCACCGAGAACACCGATAAAACCAATCCCAACAATACCACCACTGCCAGACCGATCAGCCAGGACATAGAAGGGCTCTTGCCCACAGCGCGGATCACCGCTCCTACACCCAGAATAGGCGCATAACAGACCATGCGAATGAGCATAATGATGACCATCTGCACCTGCGTCACATCATTGGTCGAACGGGTGATCAAAGATGCCGTGGAAAACTTATCGAATTCGGTCTTCGAGAAATTCTCGACGTGGCGGAAGAGTGCCTGGCGGATATCTCGTGAGGCTCCTGCGGCCACCCGGGCAGATAGAAAACCTACTGCGATAGTACAGGTCACCGAAACCAGGGTGAGCAGCAACATCAAAGCACCAATACGAATAACGTATTGCGACTGCAACTTGTTTGTGTTCATGCCCAAAGCAGCATACTCCGCTTTGACAGAAGAAGCTGCTGACTGCACGATCATGCTGTCGCTCATCGAGGCGAACTTACTGTTGACGGCCGAAGTAATTTGTGTGAGCGCAGCCGCTGGTAATTTCTGCAACACCGTGAAAAGATCCATACCTGCGGGCAATTTGCTCAAATCGACTCCCATCGCTGACCCCATTTGGGCCAACTTGGAAGGATCCGCCATCAGAGTATTCACCCCGGTAACTGCCAGGAAAGCTTTCCCCATGATTGGGCTCAAACGATCCGTTTCTGCCTGGTCAATCGAATTTAAAACATACACAGGTTCGCTGGCCAACTGTGGATAGGTTTTGACCAGCTTCGCGTAATCTGCAGCATTCTGATCAGTCAGCGTATAGTCCTGCAAAACCGTGGCTTTCTCATCTGCCGTCATGAAGAGAGTCAACTTATCCATCTCACTCTGGCGAATGGCCTGCGGAACTGCGGTTTCAACCCCCCCCTGCTGAATACCGACATTGATAATATCTGACATGTAATCAGGCAGTGCCAGATCAGCCATTGCCTGAACAAAAAGCAGGCCAATTGCCACCACAATCAATAAAATATATGGCTTTAAGTATTTCGCTAAACGTACCATCTTTCTTTGATAAACTCCTTTCAAAATCTGATAATTTCAAAGTTCTGTGCTTATGACGCTGCACACATTCCAAAAACCAGCAACAGAGTTTGATACTTTTTATTTTCAATAATATTGAATTCAATATTATTGAAAGAAATTATCAATCGAAATTACCTCTTTGTCAAGTCTCCTCGGGTAAACAATAAAACCATTCTCAACGCCTTTCTTCTCTTCACCAGCTACTTATCTACGCTGAGCAGTTCTGTAAGTTGTACGCTGCTTCGAATTGGGATGAAATTAAAATTGGGGGTGAGAGGGCCGCTTTAGATTCCCTCTTTCGATCAAGGAAGAAGTCAGCTTCCCTAATAGCGCAATCAATTGATCTTTGTCCTCACTTGAAAGGTCTTCAGTCAAAGAATTAATATATTGAAGATGCCGGGGGGTCATTTCTTTGACGTAATCTCGGCCTGTATCTGTAAGGTGCAAGCGATAAATCCGGCGGTCGTGGGCATCATTTTCTCGTCTTACCAGCCCCTGGTCTTCAAGCCCTTTGATTAGAGAACTGATGGTATTTTTGCTCACATTTTGCATGTGACTCAGCAAAGTTGGAGTAACCCCTTCTCCGTCTTCTATCTGCTCATTCACATAGAGCCTGACTAAAATTCCCAGGCGGGGCCCAGTCAGTTCGTTCCCCTTCTCATCATTCAAATAGATGGCATCATAGATATTCGAAAGGCGACGGATCATCCCAGAAATTTCCACACTGCGAGTGTCCGTTGAACCAGCGAACTCCTGCATCTTTTCACGCCACATTTGCTTCATAGCAACAAATCTGGCTTTCCCTTCAGGCGAATGACAACTGAAATCATGCATAGTTCCTCTTCTCAAATAGTACGATGTCGAACTATACACCGTCGAACTATCTGTGTCTAGAGGGGAAATTCAAACTCTTATACAAGTCTAATAATCAAGATTATGAACAATAGCCCCTTTCAACCAGAAACCCTTCCTTGTTCATTCATTCGCTTTCGTGCTATAACTGAAGCTGTTCGCAAGCGGAGGAACGATGCAAATTCTTGTCTTTAATTGTGGCAGTTCGTCCCAAAATTACAAACTTTATCGAGCTGAAGGAACCTCTCTGGAAGTGCTTTGCAAGGGAAAGGCACACCGGGTCGGAGTAAAAGGGAGTGAACCCTCTTTCATTGAACACACCTTTGGACAAGAAACTTTTCGCCAAACCGTTCCCATTCCAGACCACACCCATGCTGCTCACTTGATCTTGCAATTTCTCGCAGAGAAACAACAGCATTTTGATGCCATCGGACATCGTTTCGTCCACGGCGGACAGCTTTTCACCCAATCCATTCGTCTGACCCCCGAAAAGTACAGTCAGCTCAAGCAGGTATTACCGCTGGCCCCAATCCATAACCCCAACTCCATGAGTGTGATTCAGGTATGTCGTGAGAAATTCCCCAACCTTCCTGAGACACTCACCTTTGACACCGCTTTCCACGCCAACCTGCCAGAATCCGCCTATCGATATGCTCTCCCTGAAACCCTATTTAAAGAAGATCACATCCGGAAATATGGGTTTCATGGACTTTCTTACCAATATGTTTCGCGTGAAGCGGCCCGTTTTTTAGGGAAACCACTGAATTCGTTAAAAATAATTGCCTGTCACCTGGGAACGGGCGGTTCAAGCGTATGCGCCATTGCCTCAGGAATTTCGATCGACACCTCCATGGGATATTCGCCGCTGGCAGGATTAATGATGAGCACCCGCAGCGGCGATCTGGATGCAGGCATTGTCCTTGATCTGTTGAGACAAGGGAAGACCCCACAAGACATTTCGGATTCGCTCAACAAGAAATCTGGCCTGTTGGGTATTTCGGGCTTTTCAAGTGACATTCGTGACTTACTCAAAGCCGAAGCGCAGAACGACGATCCGGCTGCACACCTGGCCATTGAAATGTATACCATGCGCCTGCGTAAGATGATCGGCCGTTACGCCGCGTTACTGGGGAAATTCGATGCTTTACTTTTTACCGACGATATCGGCTTACAAAATCCGGCCATCCGCGAACGCACCTGCCACGGTCTGGAATGGGCTGGGGTTCAACTGGACCCGCAGGCCAATCAATCTGCGCCCCTTGACCGCATGAGTGACATCCGAAAAAAGCAGGCCAACGTACACATTCTGGTTACCCCAACCGATGAAGAAAGCGTGATTGCCAGTGAAACCGCTCGCTTGTTGGAGGCTGCCCATGACTGAAAGCTATTGCATCGCCAATGGAGAAACCCTCCACGTCTTACCACGCGGCGGGAATCTCCTCCCCGAAACCTTCACCCGGATCGAGCCTGCCCTGTTGGATACCTTGCAAGCCTGCAGCAAACACTGGCCAACAGAAGATCACGAAAGCATTCAAACAATGATCCAGACCGCTGAAGCAGCACATTTTCAGCATCACTGGGTTGCCTGTGAAACGGCTTTTTTTCAGCCCCTACCTGAAGCAAAAAAATACTATGCTTTGCCGGCAGAATTGCGTCAAAATGGTTACCGCCGTTTTGGCGGAGATGGTCTGTTCCATCAATGGGCAGCGCAGATTCACCCAGAAGACTGCAAATTCGTTTCGGTGCATTTAAGCGAAAACCCGTCCGTGGCTGCCATCCGCGAAGAAAGAGCTGTCGACAGCAGTCAGGGATACAGTCATCTGGAAGGTCTACCCGGCTTGACCACCTGTGGCGAGATCGATCCCAGTGTGGTGCTCTTCCTGGCAGAACAAGGAAAGTCTGCAACCGAAATCAGCGACCTGCTCTATCACCATTCTGGCTGGCAGGTGTTTGCCGGACAGACCCCGTTGCGCGATCTCTGGAATGACTCCCAGAAGGGTGCCCTCTTTCAAAAAATGTATCTGCACAATCTCATCGAAACCATCGGCGCAATGGTCGCCGCGCTGGGCGGCGCAGACCTGATCTTTTTGGGAAGTGAATCCAGTGCAATTTTCGAAGAAATGGTCTTGCAAATCGAGAGCCATTTTGCTGATTTCAGCCTGCCGTTCGAATTCAAAGAAGTTCGCCGTGCGCAAATGATCGAGGAAGTTTTCAACTATCGTTGTCGATAACCTCAAAGCCAAGAGGCACGCCTTTCGGGTAAAATTAAAACATTGACCGGAGGGCACTTGTGAAAAAACTACCCATTCTCTTTATTCTGGTTTTCCTTTTACTGGTTACTACCGCTTGCCGCCTGATCTCACCAACAAGCACGGCAACAGCCCCAGCAGAATCAACCTCTCTGCCTGCCATAACAGTCCCCCCTACTGAAGCAGCTACCCAAGCGGCATTGCCCACCCCCACCCCACGCCCGACGGCCATTCCGGCAACCGTGACTCCGTTTGCCCCTATCCGCGGCACAATTGGTGCAGATAACTTCAAATTGCGCAGCGGGCCGGGCTTTTATTTCGACACGATTGCCCTGTATAAAGAAAACTCAACCGTCGAAGTCTACGGGCAAACCCCGGGGTCTGGATGGTATTACGTAGTTGCCTCCGATCACCTGGCCGGATGGATGAAGTCAGAATACATTACCCTGGCCGGAGACGCAGAAGAATTGCCCTCTATGAGTGACAATAACGCCAGTCTGATCAGTGGGCATGTACGCAACAATCAAGGGCAGGGCCTTTCAGGGATTTCGGTGGTTCTCTTCTCAGCGGAAGATCAAAACAGTCAGGATAACACTTTGACCAATGCCAATGGAGAGTACTTCCTCTATTTGCCTGCTTCATTAAAAGGGAACTATACCATCGGGATCAACGGATATAACTGTCAAAGCAACGCTGTTGACAGCACATGCAACCTGCAGTATGGGTTCCCTTCTGCCCAATCAATTTCGCTGCCCTACACCAGCGGAATCTCCATTGAGTTCGTGCTTCCCCCATTGCAATAAAAGAAGGCCCTTATGAATGGGAATCGACTGCATTCCATTGATGTCTTTCGCGGACTGGCTATTTTGGGTATGGTTCTGGCTAATTATCTGGCTGGGGTAAGCTGGATCTCGCCCTGGTTCAAACACGCCAAAGATGCCGGCTTCACAATTATCGATCTGGTTGCCCCCATGTTCCTCTTCGCCATCGGGTTAACTTATGGCCGCTCCTTTCGGCAACGGCTGAAGCGCGATGGCGCCGGGAAAACCTACCAACACTTCATCATCCGTTTCTGCGCCATTCTTGGCATGGGAGCACTGTTCAGCGCCGGTGAGGTTTTAATGGCAGTCGACGGGCAAACTATCAACTGGGGAGTGCTGCAAGCCATCGGCGTTGCCGGTCTGGTCACCCTGTGCTTCATCCACACCCCCACCTGGGTACGCTTCACAGCCGGCAGCCTGATCCTGGTCGGTTACCAGTTCATGCTCAATTTTTTCTGGCTCGACACCGTACTCAGCAATCCCCACGGCGGTCTGTTAGGCGCCATTAGCTGGTCGGCTATGCTGCTGCTTGCCACCGTCATGGCCGATATTTTCTTCAATTCCACGGCAGGGCCACGCCGCTTAATCGGACTTTCAGCGCTGCTGGTGATCGTTGCACTGGCCTTAACCATGTGGACCCCTGTCAGCAAAAACCGCGTTTCCATGCCTTATGTCGTTTTAGCGCTGGGTCTGAGCGGATTGATCTTTTCAGCAATCAATATATTGACCACGGCTTTTCACTTTCATTCCCATCTGTTGGCATTGTGGGGGAAGACCCCCCTTTTAATGTACTTGCTGCACATGCTGCTTTTGGGAATCGTCTACCTACCGGATATCCCCGCTCTTTACGCGAATGCCCCGGTGTGGCTGGTACTCCTCGAGGCTGGAATGCTTCTAGGAACGCTCACCTGGGTAGCCTGGTGGCTGGACCAAAAAAAGATTTACTTCAGCGTCTAAAAAAGAGAAGTCCCGGAGCATTCCGGGACTTCTGTGATTTTCATGCACGTAAGAAAGCGACCAGCACAATCAGCCCCGCCAACGCCCAGCGATAATAGACAAAAATATCCGTAGAGTGTTTCTGCAAGTAGGTCAACAAATACTTGATGCAGAAATATCCCGTGATCGCGGCCACCACAATACCGATAGGGAACAAGATCAACTCATTCCCGGTAAACCCCGCCTGGATCAGATCAATGAGGCTTTTTGCCCCTGCCCCCGCAATGATCGGCGCGCCCAACAAGAAAGAAAAGCGGGCCGCATCCTCACGCTTCAACCCCAGTGCCAGGCCAGCGGTAATCGTGCTCCCCGAGCGAGAGACCCCCGGGAAAATCGCCAACGCCTGAGATAAACCAATGATCACCACATCCTTAAAGGTCAGCCCTTCCATCGAGCGCGTATGTTTTGCCGACTTTTCAGCAATCAAAAGGGCAAACGCCAGCAGCAAAATGATGATCGCCAGCACTAAAATGGCATTCTTATTGATCGGGGTATTGGGCTGGTGAAACCACTGGTCGATCTTGCTTTCTGCCAGCACGCCGGCAATACCCCCAGGGATACAACCCAATACAATGAACCAGGCCAACCGCCGGTCAGGGTCGCCAGCAATTTTGCGCTCTTTAATACTGACAAACCAGGCCCGGATCAGGCGTACCCAATCGCGAGCGAAGAACCATAACACGGCCACGAGTGTACCCAGATGTAGAGCCACATCAAAGGAAAGGCTGGTAATGGCCGGGTCGGTCCAGTTAAACAGCCAGGGAATGATAATCAGGTGTGCAGAACTCGAAATCGGGATATACTCAGTCAACCCCTGCACAATCCCTAAAATAATGGCTTGAATAATCTCCATAGATCCTCACAAAAGCAAAGTGAAATACAAGTGAATTCTACCCGAGAAACATTGACAATTGATTAATCTGCGCGCAATCACTCGCGAAAACCTCCAAAAATAGGAGGCAGGAAACATTTACCAGCATTTTTTTACAGATATAATTTAAACCAAAAACGGGAGTAACGTTGTCTACTTATCCACTGGAAAATCAAATTGGGAAACTGCTCAATGAACGCAAATTGATGCTCACTTTTGCCGAATCGTGCACAGGTGGGTTGGTCGGGCACCGCATTACCAACGTGCCGGGGTCTTCTGAATACTATCTGGGCAGCGTCACTGCCTATGCTTATCAAGTTAAAGAACAATTACTCAAGGTTCGCAATCAAACCCTGACCCAACACGGCGCTGTCAGCCGCGAATGTGTGCTCGAAATGGCACGTGGAGTGCGTTCGGCCCTCAGCGGAGGATTCCCGCTGGAACAAATTTTAGGGATGTCAATCAGCGGCATTGCCGGCCCAGGTGGAGGCACCCCCGAGAAGCCGGTGGGAACTGTGTGGATTGGCATGAGCGCGCCCGATGGAGAATGGGCCTGGCATTTCTGCTGGCAAGGGGATCGGCTGCAAAACAAGGATTCCTCAGCCGAAGCTGCACTACAACTGGTCGTCTGGTACCTAGAAGGAAAACTGCCTCCCGAAACCTGGTCGGGGGAAAATCTAATCTAGCTTTCATTCATCAGGAAATTCCGAGGAGATCCTTATGTCTGAGAAGAAGAAAATTTTGATCTTGACGGCTGATGCCGGTTTTGGACACCGCAGTGCTGCCAATGCTGTCGCAGCCGCCATTGAAGAAAAATATTCAGACGATTTAAGCTTCGAGATCGTCAATCCACTGGATGATAAACAAACACCGGCCTTCCTGCGTGACAGTCAGGCGGATTACACCAAGTGGGTACGCAGTGTGCCTGAACTTTACCGCTTCGGCTATGATGCCAGCGATGCTCTGGTACCCACAGCACTTATGGAAAGCACGCTGGCTGTGCTGATGAATGAGACCATGCGCAATATTCTCAAAAAATATCAGCCGGATGCGATTCTTTCCACCTACCCTATGTATGCGCCCGTATTGACCACCATTTTTCACAACAAACGCTATCGCGTTCCCCTGTTCACCGCGATCACGGACCTTTCGACCGTGCACCGACTCTGGTTCCATCGCAAAGTAGATGGACTGCTGGTACCCAACAGTCTGGTCGCCGACTTGGCCACCAGCTATAGCGTCGATCCCGAAAAGATCACTATCACCGGCATTCCAGTCAACCCGAATGTCGTTCGAGAAACGCGCAGCAAAAATGAGATCCGCGCCAGTCTGGGCTGGACGCCCGATATCCCGACCGTACTGGCAGTGGGCAGCAAACGCGTCGAGCGTCTGGTGGATACGCTGAACATCATCAATCATTTTGGCGGTCCCATCCAACTGGCAGTCGTAGCCGGGAAAGACGAACAACTGCTCGACACCTTAAAATACTTCGATTGGCACATCCCCGCCCACGTCTATGATTTTGTTACCAACGTGCCTGAAATGATGCACGCGGCCGACCTGATCATCTGCAAAGCCGGCGGGTTGATCGTCACTGAATCCCTGGCCTGTGGTCTACCCATGATTTTGATCGAAATCATCCCCGGGCAAGAAACCGGCAATGCCGAATACGCCACCGCCTTAGGCGCAGCGGATATTGCCGATACCCCAATTTCTATTCTGGAAAAGCTAAGCCATCTGCTTATGCATGATCAGGAACTGCTTAAAAAACGTGCTGCCAACGCGGCCCGCATCGGCCAGCCTCGCTCAGCTTACAAAGTGGCAACTATTTTGCATGATGCCGCACTCAATTCATCCCCGCACGCCGCCCTCAGTAATCGCGGGCATCGACATCACCTGCCCCCGACTGAAAGTGACGCCGCCAACCCCAGTGGACCATGGATGCCATGATCGCCGTCCTCATCTCAGCCGATTTTGAATGGGCAGCCACGAAAGAAGTGGTCGACCCAGACCAATGCCTGCAAAACCCGTATAGCGAACATTTCTTCAGCCTGGTGAACGAGCGTCCGCTCGTATTCATGCATGGCGGGTGGGGAAAGATCTCAGCAGCGGCTACCACGCAGTACTGCATCGATACCTGGCATCCACAGGTGATCTTCAATCTGGGCACCTGTGGGGGATTGCAGGGGCAAATCACCTGCGGCGAAACCCTGCTGGTCAATGAAACTATCGTTTACGACATCTATGAACGCATGGGCGACCCGATGGAAGCCCTTGAAACCTACAGCACCCGGCTTGATCTTTCCCTTCTGCGCGAGCCCTACCCCATGCCGGTGCGCGTGGGCAAACTGGCCTCGGGCGATCAAGATATCGACCCCAAACTAGTGAAGCATTTGAGCGAAACCATCGGCGTCCAGGCCGCAGACTGGGAATCCAGCTCCATTGCCTGGGTCTGCCAGCACAATCACGTTCCCTGTCTTATCCTGCGCACGGTCAGCGACGTGGTCAGCGAAACCGGCGGAGAAATCTATGACGATAACGCTACCCAGTTTGCAAAAAGATCACGCACGATCATGGCCGATCTGATCGATCACTTACCTGCCTGGATCGAACAACTGCAACTGAAGTAAAGCCAACCCTAC
>JAAZOQ010000303.1 GCA_012797695.1 Anaerolineaceae bacterium
ATTTACCGGTTTTCCATCCAACAAAACAGTACAGGCGCCACATTCCCCTTTTTGACAACCGCCAAATTTGGTACCAAAGAAACCTTCAGCACGCAAAAAAGCGAGTAAAGTCATCCCCGGGTCGATCTCTTTACTGATCTTCTTGTGGTTAACCTCGAGAGTGATTTTCATCTAATGCTCCTCGCCTGCAAACTCAGCTACCAGACGCGCAGCCAGTTTTGCGGCCGCCTGACAGCGGTACGCTGCATGAGCCCATTCATCTTCCGCATAGGCAAAAGCCTGATCCACGGCCTTCGCCGCATCATCTCCCATTTTGCCGTCCAATGCCAACACAGGTACTGCGCCAAAGCCGCCTACCGCCACGCGCAAGCGTTGATTGGACCACTTTGCCGCTGCCACAGCGACAACCGGAACGTCCTTGGGCGTTCTGGCCACCGCCGCGAAGCGATAACTCACCTTTGGAAGGTTAACCTGTGTAATCAGTCTGGCCTGTCGCCATTCATTTCTTTGCGGAAGCCAGTTGCCCAGAGAAATTTCCATGTCTCCCGGCTGCCAGATCAATGAAGCATCCAACCCCAGTAAAAGAGTCAATAACGGAGAGCGTCCATTGGCCGAAGCAACCAACCCGGCCAGGGTACCTACATTGCGCAAGTTCTTCCCAGCTTGATATCTGATTACTTCGGATAACTGAGTATCGGCAAAAAAATGATCCAGTTGGGCCAAAGTAGCAGTCGCACCAATCTCGAACTTCTCCCCCGCATCCGTGATCGTATTCAAAGCAAGGTGCTGCAAATCAATCACAGCCACGTCCTCTTGCCAAGATTTACTCAGAATACTTCCACCACCCATCGGCACAGAAGGTGGTTCCTGGCGCGCCAGAAGCGCCAGAGCTTCTTGCAGAGATTTGGGACGCTGATACTCAATGATCATGGTTGCCCTCCATCTTCACTCTTTTAGTCAAAATCGACCCATTGATCCTCGGCAGGGTCAATGGATTCAGTCAACTCTTTTCCTGGTTGTACAAGAGTCACTTCAGCTTCGGCCAGCACCTCTCCAGCTTCATTCTTCAAGCAGCTAGTTGTCAAAAAGATTCTGCCAGCTTGCTTTTCCTGTTTGCCTTCGATCAAGACCTTTTCACCGATGCGGACTGGCTGGCGAAAATGAACAACCAGCTTTCCGGTCACCAAAACAAATTCTGGACGTTTCCCGCGCATGGTGGCACGCCCTGCTGCTTCATCGAGGACAGAACTGATCACCCCACCATGAACGATACCCGGATAACCTTCGAATTCCTTCGGAAAAACATGTTCGGCGTACGCCCGACCCTCTCCGTCACTGATGAAATCGATGTGCAAACCGTGTGGGTTTTCTATACCACAGACAAAGCAATGATGTGTGCTGGATTGTTTGATCATTTCCTTCTTCTTTTATTTTTGAGCAAAAGTATCAATTAACAATTTAACATCCCCGCCCACAGGGTACAAAATGGGGCAGGTACAGCCATTTTCACAATACTGGGCCACTTTTCGACGTGCCTCTTCTGGCGTACCTGAAGCAGTGATCCGTTCGATCAGATCCACTGGCACCAGATGCTTGGCCTGGGCAATCTGTTCGTGAGTAGCCGGCCAGCCCAGAATCGACTGAATTTGCTGGACAACCTCAGTCGAAACGCCTGAGGCTTTGGCAATGTGCGGCTGCTGAGCCAGATACTGGCAAAGCAGTTCCCGGGTCGTATCAATCGCCTTATCGTGGTCCAGATCGACTGAGCACACAATCAACTGCGGACGATCAATGGCGTCGAAATCACGGCCAGCCTTTTTGGCACCCTCTTTCAGCAGATCAAGGGCTTTGAAATTGTATTCCGGGGGAACGCAATAGTTCATCACTACGCCATCGGCAATCTCACCGGTCATTTCCATCATCTGGTCACCAGTTGCACCAATGTAGATCGGCACATTACGCGGTTCTCTACGGCCATGAACTACATCCAATTCAATACCGTTGACATGAACAAATTCACCATCAAAAGTAACCCGTTCCATATTCAATAACCGCTTTAAAACCGTGACTGTCTCTTTCATGGCCGTCAAAGGTTTCTTGCGATCAATACCCACATTTTTTGCCAGTGGATCCCACCAGGCACCGATACCGCAAATGATACGATCTTGCGCCAGGTCATCCAAAGTCAAGAAAGTCGAGGCCAGCAAGCCAATGTTGCGCGTCCAGTTGTTGATTACCCCCGACCCGACTTTCAATTTTTCTGTGACTGCAGCATAGGCAGCCATGGGGACAATGGCGTCACGTACCAGCCGGGATTCTGCCTGCCACACCGCTTCAAAACCGCGCTCTTCGGCATAGCGGACATATTCGAGCCCTTTGCGTAAATCATGCGCATCTTGCAGGTATAAAGCTACTCTTTGGGTCATTTCTCCTCCACGCTCATTCGGTTTTTGTGAATTGTGCTTGCAGTTCATGTAATAAATTCAAGTCTTCGGGTAAATCAAGATCAAGCGCAAACTCTTGTGATTCAACAATCTCAACTCTGGCATTGGCTTTTCTAGCCAGATCAACGTGAAAATTGAAAGAACCTTCACCATAATGAAAATCGATCAGCGAAGCCGGATTGATGTATAGTGCATTCGTTCCATCGTGACGCCGATCCGGAGCAATGATCACCTCAGGTGGATTACCAGAATGAGCAATGAACTTTTGCACGTCCCCCGGTTTGATCAGAGGCAGATCTGCCGGCATCACCAAAATTTCTTTGGCAAGATAAGTTTGTGCCACCAGAGAAGCTCGCCGCAACGCGGTGTTCAGTTCAGGGCTGCCATCTTCCAGTACGGTACGGGCTTCATAATCACGCGCAATCGCCAAAGCAGACGGATCTCGAGACACCACCAGGATCACATCGATCTCTGGTACTGCTTTAAGCGTTTTGATTGTATTGACCAGCATGGATTCATTGAGCGCGGTTCGTTCATCTTCAGTCAGAACACCGGACAGGCGGGATTTCCCTCTTCGCAATGGTTTTACCGGAACTATCGCCCAAAGTGTCATCCAACTATCCCTTTTCTACTTTTTCTGCAAACGATAAAGTCTTCTTCGCTAATTCAATTCTACTCTGATTGTCAGACATTAATGTGTTCGTCACTAAGGGTATTATACCGCACTGGTCAATCAATGTTGCCTGCTCCTTGTCAACCGAGTCCAGAATAAAACCGCGGAGTAACTTGCCATAGTGTTCGGCAACCGCCCTCGCGCTTGGGGTAATCCCCATTTCCTGATACATCTTGGCAGCCGGGCCCTTAACAGTTTGCCCGCCGATAATGGGCGAAACCGCAAGTACGTTCTTCGTTTCGATAATTGCCTGTGCCCCGGGCACCGTCAGAATTGGGCTAATGCTCACCCAGGGGTTGGAGGGACAAAAGATCACCCAGTCACACTCTCGCAGCCATTCTGCTGCTTCTGCGGAGAGACTTGCTTGATCAATCCCTTCAAAGCGGACAGAACGCATCTGGGGTTGGCATTGATATTTAACAAAATATTCCTGAAAGGGCAAATCCCCTTTTTCTTGGGTGGCAACAATTGTATGCACCGGCGAATCCGACATTGGGAAGAC
>JAAZOQ010000304.1 GCA_012797695.1 Anaerolineaceae bacterium
ATTACCCGGCTGGCAGTGCGCAGTTGTAAGTTGCAGGCATAGATTTGATCGAGTGTCCCCGAAAATTCCAGCCCGCCCTTTTCTTCCTCGTTGGCTTTCTCGTTCTTTTTTGCCGGATTCGCCTGAATATTCAGCGCACGGCATTCTTCCAGCAGGGCGGGTTCCAGGCCTGGCAGGCAGGAAAGATAGATTGGATATTGAGAAGAATTCATTTTGTGCTCCGCTTCTGTTGGGCAGGATGGTGAATGGAATGGGTGGCAGGACGGTGGTTGGCCGGCCCGGTGAGAATTTCTTTTTGCTTTTCTTTGCGCTGCAGGTTTTTTTCTACGAAAAGGGGTTCTTTCGTGAAAGGATCCATTTCAGTGTAATACATGACGCTGGCATAAGTCGAGGGAGTAGGGGTAAATACCTGCACTTGCTCAGGGGCAATGTGCAGCTTTTCTGAGGCAAAATCTTTCAGTTTTTTCATCTCACGGTCGCTGCAGCCTGGGTAGGCGGCGATCAGGTAGTAGGTGAGATATTGTTCTTTGCCGGCAGATCGGCTGATCTGATCGAAAGTCTTCTTGAAGTTGACCAGCGAGGTAACGGGCGGTTTGCCCATCAAACGTAAAACCATGGGATCGGTATGTTCAGGAGCAATCTTCATTTGCCCGGAGGTGTGATATTGGGTCACTTCCTTGAGATATTCCAACCCATGCGCAGAATCGGCCATGACCATGTCATAGCGGATGCCCGAGCCTACGAAAACGCGCTTGACGCCGGGAATTTCTCGCAGCTGGCGCAGCAGATGAGTTTGCTGCGAATGGTCCAGTTTGAGCAGCGGGCAGATTTCCGGAAACAGGCAGCGCTTGTGCTCGCAGGCCCCGGAGTTCAATTTTTTGCTGCATTCCAGAGCGTACATGTTGGCGGTAGGGCCGCTGACGTCCTGAATGATGCCTTTGAACTGAGGTTCCTGAGTAAAACTTCTGGCTTCGTTCAAAATAGACTCTTCGCTGCGTGAGGCAACGGTTCGGCCTTCGTGGACGGCAATGGCGCAAAAGTTACATTCCCCATAACAGCCGCGGTGGGTGGGGATCGAAAAACGGATCGTCTCCAGGGCTTTCACGTTCCCGTGGGCGGCATAATAGGGGTGCAGGTCGCGGGCAAAAGGCAGCGAGTACAGGTGATCCAGCTCTGACTGTGAAAGGGTGGGCTGGGGCGGGTTTTGAATATAAAACCGGTCCCCTTTTTGCTGGGCCAGCCCTTTAGCGGTGAAGGGGTCATTGTTTCGGTAAAAAAGGTGAAACATCTCGATGAATTTCATCTTATCAGCAGTGACTTCTTCGAAAGAAGGCAGCGTTAGGTAGCCTGCGGGTACCGCGTGGCTTAAATATCCCAAGCCGCGGATATTCAGAGGGGAGCTGCCTTTTTTTAGAGCGGCGGCCAGTTCGAGAATGGCTTTTTCACCCATGCCGTAGATCAGATAATCCGCTTTGGAATCGAAAAGGATCGGCGCGCGCAGACGATCTGACCAGTAGTCGTAGTGGGTTACACGGCGCAGGCTGGCTTCGATTCCCCCCAGCACGATGGGAACGGAAGACTTGAAGTAGCGTTTGATCAAATTCGTGTAGGCAATTACAGCCCGGTCTGGACGGCGATTATTTTCTCCGCCTGGAGTGAAATCATCGCTGTGGCGTTTGCGCAGGGTGGCTGTGTAATTGGCGACCATGGAATCCACTGCGCCGCTGCTGATGCCCCAGAAAAGCCGCGGTGTTCCCAGACGGGCGATATCTGCATCCGAATCGAGAGCAGGTTGGGCAATTACGCCCACCCGGTAACCGGCATCCAGAAGTACGTGGCCGATCATGGCGATGCCTGAATAGGGGGTATCGATATAACTATCCCCATTGACCAGGATAATATCAAGGGCATCCCATTTGAGTGCAGCAACTTCTTGTGGAGTGGTCGGTAGGAACAAAATACTCTCCTTTTCGTGTAGAGAGTATACCATGAGGGCTTAACTGCTGATGAGTAGCTCCAGTGAATCGGTGGCCTGTAGATAGCTGCGAAATTCAGCGGTTTCGGTGTAAAGTGTTTTGATGCGGGCTTGCAAATGGGCTATTTTCGTTGGCTCGGGAGCGGAACGGGCAGCGCTTACAAAAAACTCGTTTTCGTTATCCTGATCGATATGCAGATTTCCGGTGGCTTCCAGCCACAGCAGAATTAAGCGTGCCAGTGCCGGGGTGGTGGCGGTTTCCGCTGCCAGCAGGGTGATGTTGATTGGAGCAGCGGAGTGTTGCGCAAGAAATCTCTTGACGGAGACAGCGGATTTTTCGATCAGGGCTTTTAAGCTGCTTTCGGCAGGTAAATGGCTGAACCAGTAGATCGTGCGGGGTGAGGTTTTCTGGAGCGCCTGATTGAGAATTTGCAGGGAGGGGGGAAGTCCCCAGAGGACGAGCTTGGAGCAAGCCTGCAACTGCCAACGGGTCAGAGCCGAAAATGGCGTGTCGATTGTTCCTTCTGCCCAACACAGGCAAGTGGGGTCTTGCACCAGTGCGAGAATTTCTGCTGGGCTGGGAGGGGTACGCCGGAAATCAACGATCTGAATTGAGCTGGGCTTGAACTTATGCTGGCTGGGGGCATCGGCGGTTTCACGAAATTCTTCCCATTCAAAAACTACCTTGGGCTGAGAAGAATAGGTGCTGATCCGTGCCTGATACAACAGATCAAATTTTCCTTCGGGTTGGCTACGGCCGGCGCCCTGCCACCAGGTGAAGCAGTTTTCCTGTCCGGATGACGTATGCAGGATGACTTCCAGATGCTCTTTGGTTTTGCCAAACAGGCGTGTCTCACTGATCTCGGCTTCTTTGATCGCAAAGCGCAGAGGAGGATTCCCCGGCCCAAAGGGAGCCAGACGCGAAATCTCCCGGATGGCATCCAAATCCAACATTTCAGGGGAAACGTAGGCGTCAATTGGGAAGGCAGGTGATACGGCATTTTCGGTGACCATGCGCTGGATCGTTTGGTACATAGCGTGCTGAAATTCGCTGAAATTTTCCAGTTTCAGCGACAGGCCTGCTGCCATGGGATGCCCACCAAAGCCCAGCAGACAGCGGCTATTTTCGCGGATGGCCTGGGTGATGTTGATGCCTTCAATCGAACGACAGGAGCCTGACAGAACGGCTTCATCTTTGATGTTCAGCAGGATGGCGGGACGGTGATATTGCTCGACCAATCGGCTGGCGACGATGCCTACCACTCCGGCTTCCCATTCAGAATGGGCCAGGATCAGGATAGGCCGTTCCAGAATTTGCGGGGTTTGTTCGATCTGGGCCTGTGCTCCTCGATAAACCAGATCGCATTCCAGCTTGCGCTGAGCGTTCAGCCCTTCGATTTGAGCATATTGGGTTGCCAGTTTCACCGGGTCGTCTGTCAGTAAAAATTCGACCATGGGGTTGGCATCGCTGAGCCGCCCCACCGCGTTCATGCGTGGGGCAATGATGAATGAGACGGTTTCTTCGCTTACTTCGGCGGGGACAACGTTGTTTTCGTTGAGAATTTTGGCCAGCGCCGGGCGGGGAGCGCGCTGGAGCTGCTGCAGCCCGCGCTGTGCCAGATAACGCGTATCTGCGGTCAGGGTGGCCAGGTCAGCGATCAGTCCCAGCGCGACGAGATCCAGAAGGGTGGGCGGAAATTCGGGCTTTCCCAGTTCTGCACACAGGGCTTCCACCAGCTTATAGGCAGCTCCCACGCCAGAAAGCGAGCGCAGCGGATGTTCTTCCGGCAGGCGCTGGGGATTGATCACGGCCAATGCCGGCGGAAGCTGCGGCGGCAGGGAATGGTGGTCGGTGAGGATTACTTCTACTCCATGCTCTTGCGCGTAGACAATTTCGTCTCGTGCAGAAATTCCGGTATCACAGGTCAGTAGCAATTGGATTCCCTGTGCCAGGAATTCTTGCAGGTACTCGAGTTTGATGCCGTGAGATTCGGTTTTGCGTACCGGGATGTGATAACGAACGTCTGCACCCAGAAAGCGGAAGGCTGAAACCAGCACGGTAGTAGAGGTCTGCCCATCTACGTCGAAATCGCCCCATACGCCGATGCGTTCGTGATTCAGCAAGGCATGTTGCAGTCGGGCGACGGCAAGGGCCATATCCGGCATTTCTGCGGCTGAAGTGGGGATGTAGCGGTCCGGGTCGAGAAAAGCCAGCGCTTTCTCAGGATCTGTTAATCCGCGCCGCACCAGAGTTTGCAGAAAGAGTTCTGAGCCGGGCAGGGCGGCACGCAGTTCAGCCGGGATGGTGACTGGCTCTGGATCAATCCATTGCGGAGTAAACAGACGTTTCATTCCTGCCCGATGTCCAGCTGATCGAAATCGATTTCAAAGGCCGCATCCAGATCTTCTGCGCTCACACTCTGGTCCAGAAGATTGCCGGCCAGTGTGCCCCGATTACACAAAGAGCGATACCGGCAGAATTTGCACTTCCGTTCATCTTCAGTCAGCGAAAATCCACTTTCGTCCAGAGCACGAATTTCATGGATCAATTGTGCCAGTGAATGCTCATCGGCAGCGAATTTCTGCTGCGAGTAGGCGAATTCTACGAGTTGGTCCGGGGCAGCGGGATACCAGTAGATCATTTTGATCTGTTCAGGTGTAAAACCAGGTTGGGTGGCTTGCAGGGTACTGAGCACAAAGGGATAAACTCGCGTTTGCAGACGGCCGGTCAGCCATTTTTCTTGGGGAGGATGCTGAGAGGTCTTCCAATCGTAGATCGTATAACTCTTTTCAGCCGGATTGGCAACAATCAGGTCATATTTTGCCAGCAGGCGCGACCCCGCAAAGGGAATGGCGTATTGAATTTCGCTCTTTTTAATTCCAGGGAGATTTTGCAGCCCCAGCGCCAAAAAGGCCTGCCACCAGGTGAGTAATTCTGGCTCGTCAATTGTCGCTTCGAGAGCTGAAAGAGGCAGTCCGGCAAAATACTGCTGAACCAGAAGGTGAAAACGCTGCCCCAGTTCGATTAAGCGTTCCTGCTCCTGTATTGGTTGGCTTTCGACCGCGGGCCAATCTTGGCGCAGCAGGTAACGCAAATAAAATCGGCGCGGACAATCGACGTAATCCTGCAGATTGTGCTGGCTGAATGCAAAATGATCAGGAAGCTGCATGATTGGCCTCCAAAAATGCTGCCATGGCCTGTAAAGGAAGGGCCATTTGACTGGATTCGCGCTTCCCGGTGTTCCACATGATGACCAGGTTTTCTCGGGCACGGGTAATGCCCACGTAGAGCAGCCGCAGGCGTTCAGAGGAATAGCTGATGCGCGCTTCTTGAGTGGCCATGCCTTCTTCCAGATAGAGGGCAGTGGCATCCTGATCGGCCAATGCCTTCAGTTTAGCCAGGACTTCAGCTTCGAGATTGATCTGACCATCAATGAAGTATTTTTCACCTTTGAATTGGTCGAAAGGTTGTGCTGACGGAAAATCATAGTTGTTTACCGACAGCAGGTAGACCATGTCCCATTCAAGCCCTTTGGCCTTGTGATAAGTGGAAACAAAGACTTCTCCGCGGTGTTTTTCGGGGTCGAAGCCGGTATCTTCCTCTGAAAAGCCCAAAAATTTGCGGTGGTTGCTGGCAATGTCACCCAGATCAAGGGCAAAATCGGCCAGCTGGAATTCAGGATGGATGCGGGCGGTGAATTCCAGTAGGAGAGCGATCTTGTGTGCCAGGGCCAGATCAGCGGCGCGGGTGAATAACTCGCTGGCGATGGTCAGGATCAACTGATCGATCGGAAGAAGAGTGGCTTGATGCCAGTGGATGACCTGATCACGGAACGCTGCCAGATGATCAGCAACTTCATCGCCCAGATTAGGACGGATGACCTGATTCAGCCAATCCTGTTCGGGTTGGGGATAAAGATAATCTTCCAGCTTGGCACAGTTTTTGAGAGCGGTGCGTATTTTTTCGACTGCTTGTTTTTCTTCGGCGGAGTTTACCTGCCGCAGATAGATTTCAGCATAGGCAGCTGCCAGCTTAATTGGAGAAGTGGGGTCGGCCAGCGCGTTGATGACCTTTTCGAGAATGCGGCAGGTCGTCCGCGTGGATTCACTGCTCTTGAGCATTTCTACTACCGGAATATCCGCTTCTTGAAGTGCCGCGACGACCTTTTCTCCGTGGGCACCAATGGGGCAGAGTACTGCGATGGTCTTGTCAGGATGGGTCGGCAGCCAGCGCTGGATCGATTCGACCACTTTGCCGATCTCTTGATCAGGAGACAGTTTGGATTTGTAAACGTAGATCGAATTCGGTTGGTCGGGCGGGTTGGGCTGAGGATCATCTGCTTCGGTGGGCACAATGTAAGGGGGCGTGAGCGCATCCCGCAATTCGGGCACGGGATGTTCTTCCAGAGTCCAATCGATCAACTGATTGGCCAGGCGGATGATGCTGCGGCTGGAACGGCCTGAATTGGCCAGATCACGGCGGATGACTCCGGGTTCGACCAGAAAATTCTTCAGGAATTTGGGGCTGGCCGTGGTGAAGGTTTCATAGATGGCCTGATTGGGGTCTCCTACCCGTACCCAGTTGCCGCCCTGGCCCACGAGCAGGCGCAGAATTTGCTCCTGAATTTGCGAGGAATCCTGAGCCTCATCTTCCAGAATATAGGGCCAGCGGTAGCGTAGCCGTTCCAGATAATCAGAGTCGGTTACGAGCACGCGATAGGCCAGCCGTACCAGATCCGAGAAATCAACCGCATTGCGCGAACGCAGTCCCCGTTGATACTGGAGGTAAGTGTTGATGGCCATCGTGAATAACGGATCCTCATACTGGAACTTGCTCTGGCGCTCCTGGATACTTTCTGGGTCGAGCTGCCAGTCCTTGGCCTGGCTGATGAAATTGGTGTTGATCGAAATGATCGTATCATTCCACTGCAGCCGGGTGCGGCTATCCAGGGGATAGAGATCCGCTTTTACGTAGCGATTTTCGACTTCGGGATGGCTGCGCAAATAGGTGGCACAGATTTCCTCGATCATGCGGCCAGCTTCGGCTTCATCGATGATATTGAAGCGTTCACTGACGCCGGCTATTTCAGGACGTTCACGGACGATATCGTGGGCCAGCCCGTGCAGGGTACGTACGCGGTAACCGATGTCGGGCAGTAAACCCTGCTCTTTGATGAAGCTGGCAATACGGGTGGAGAAATTATCCACTGCCGAATTGACCAGCGTGACGATGAGAATCTCTTGATTGTCCTTGAGATGGGTTTGCGTGATCAACTGGGCTGCCAGAGCGGAGAGGGTATGCGTTTTACCGCTGCCGGGAACTGCTGAAACCCCCATCCAGCCGTGGCTGTATTTCAAGATCTCTGCCTGCATCGGACGGGGCTTAAACATTGGCGGTTTCCTTCCCGGCGGAGATACTGCGTAAAACCGTCTGCATGGCAATCAGCAGAGCTCCCCGTTCTTCGTTGCCGGACTCGTTCATCCCGATGCTGAGCAGATCCACATGCTGCGAACAGCGACTGAGCAAACCGCCGACCACCCGGGCCAGGGTTTGTTCATTGGTCTCGATTTCATTTGCAGCAGTCCATTTCTGCTCAGACGGCCAGTTGCGGCTCAGAATGTAGGGCTGAGTGAGGGGTTGGTCCAGCCGGGCCCACCATCCAGACGAGCCAATATCCAGCCAGAACTGGTGCGAGGCCGGGGAATTGCTCATCAAGAAGGTAAAGGCGGGTGCAATCAGCACGCTTTGACGGGTATCCTGTTCTTGCCAGGGTTCCAGATATTGCGCGGCGATCACGCCTTGCTCGATCATGGTCACGAATTCTCGAGAAGTTTCTGCAGAGGTCAGCTTGCTTAATCCTGAAGTAGCCTGACGGAACTTACGTGCCGATTCGATCAGACGATTGACGATCGAGGCTGCTGGGTAATCTTCGTGAAAAGCAAATCCGGGCTGAGAGAGCAGTTCGCCGAACAGACGGCTCAAAAAGATATCCAGTTCTGCCTGATCTTGTCCAGAAGCGGTCAGCCATTGGATAAGCTGGTCAAAGCGGTTGCCAATGGTGAAGGTGATGCGTTCCTGCATTTCTGGACGGATCTGGGCAAAAGAATTGAGCGGATTTTCTTTGCGATTGGGCAGGTACAGAATTTGCGCCAGTAGATCAGCGCGGATCAGATCGCAGCCTGGAAGAACCTGCATCAGCGCATAACGCAGTTCGTGGCGGCTGGGGGCCAGATTCCAGCCTGGAAAAGCCAGTTTGGCCAGGGTAAGCATGGCCTTGGCCGCGGGTTCATCACGCAGGCTGCGCGAGGGGCGAAAGGTAAAGAAAGGGATTCCAGCTTGCTGAAAGCGCTGGCTGAGGGCAAAACGCAGCGAATCGCTCAAAAATGGGGTCAAGACCACGATTTGACCGGGGTCGATCCCTTCTGATTGAATCAGTCGTGAGATTTCCTCGGCTAACCAGTCCAGCGCCTGGGGGTAGAAGTGAAAGGATTCAATGGCAAAGCCGTCAACGATCCCTGCGTTTTGAACTGGCTGAGCTTCGTGCTGGTAGATGGCCTGCTCTAACTGCCGTTGGAACAGAGTAATTGCCTCAGACTGCACCAGGGATGTTGTGAACTCAGTTTGTTGCTGGCAAGCGGTAGAAAAACGCTGTGCCGAGCCTGGGTCGGCCCCCATGAAGGTGCGAAACCCTGAGTCCTGGTCCTGAATAACCAGAGCAGAAGTAAAAGAGGGCAGCCAATCCAGCAAGAGGTCGTGTGTCACCGGCACGTCTTCCTCGACATTGTCGTAGATGAGGTGCTGGTATTGGTGGGTTAGATACTCACGGCATAGGGCAGCCGGCCAGAGATGGCGGTGGAAAATCTCGAATTGCAGAGAATAATCCAGCAGGTTGTGTTCCAGACAAAAATGACGGAATTGCAGGGCACATTCCTGCACCTGATCGTAGATAGCCAGCCGGTCAGATTTCCCGATCCAGGCAGATTTCAGACGTCCGGCAATTTCATTGATGGGAAACCCCACCACCGCGGATTTGTTGAGATTATCCAGCACCTGGCTGAAGATGCGGTTGGGGTCGATCACAAGGCTTTCGAAATAGCCTTTCTCGAGCAATGGGCTGATGATCTGGGCCAGATAGTATTGCGCGGTTTCCAGCGTCAGAAACTGCGGCGGTCGGGTCGGGTTCTTGAAACCGGCATTTTTGCCCAGCATGGGCCAGAACAGGGCAATACTTCTCTGTGCCAGACCGCCCAGAGTGAGCAAGTCGACGTTGCTGCCCGAAAATTGAGCCAAGTCCAGCAATTGTCGATAGGGAATGCCCAAACTGCGCTGCGGCAGCAAGATCAAGACGTTTTCACCGGCAACCCCCGATTGCAGCAACGCTTGCAGGCGGGCTACCCCCGCCGTTGTTTTGCCGCTTCCGGCTGGTCCGCTCAAAAAGAGCGAGGCAACGGAATCGAACCGTGCAACGGCTTGCTGTTCGCTGGATAAACGCAAATCACTCCCCATCTCGTCTCGGACGATCAGTACGGTAAACCCGCGATGCTGTGTAAAACGGCACGCACCAGTAAGGTATCCGCTTCGGAACGGTGTTCATTTATCAACGGAATATTGAAGTGGGCCCCGGCTTCTTCGAGCTTGAAATATTTCATCGAGCGGCGGGTGGGGTCCCAGATACCGCGAAAATCGGAGTAAATGGGGAGCACATCCACCATGTTCAGGTTGTCGCGCCAGGGAAGACGATAGCGGGCGTGGGATTGCTGCATCATGCGGTAGTCGAAAGGTGCATTGTAGGCGGCTACCGGGCGGCCAAAAAGAAAGGAGCGAATCCGCGGCCACAAGATTGGCCAGGATTGCGCTTTGGCAACGTCCGCGTCATGGATATGGTGTACTCGCTGGGCATCGGGAGGAATGGGTTTGGTAGGCTTGACCAGTGATGAAAGTAGAGTCTTGCCGTCGAAGTCAACGATGGAGATTTCGATGATTTCATCGTCCTTTTCCAGCCCGGTGGTCTCGGTATCGATATACACTGGTTTTTGATCGATGATCTTACGCGCCAGTTCGATGGCACTGTTTTGGGTAGTGTTGGTTGCGTCGCTCATATTTTTCCTTCCTCAAGGACGATTCCACTCGTCGATTTGCTCTACTTTAATGGTCATGTTGGCGGTTTCTTGCGCGGATTGGAAGACGCCAAAATAGCCCTTATCGGGGAGATCGGAATTATCGATTTGCCCGACCAGTTTGCCGTTCAGGTAGAAGGTGAAATGGCTATCCTGCAGCAGGACGCCAACGCGGTTGGTTTGTCCGCTGCCAGACAGAAAGGCTGGGTCACTGCGCAGGTCTTGCAGGGCATGGAAGTTACCAGCTCCATCCATCCGGTAAAGGCCAAATTGTCCGCCGCAGGTCACTGCAAAATAGTAGCCGGTGCCGTCCGTATAGGTGGGGGAGCGCATCACCAGACCGTAAAAATCAGAACCGCTGCAATTCACGGTGGTAAAAGTGCCTTCCAGATAGAGATTGCGTGGGGTGAGATAAGCCAGCCGCCAGTGGATTCCACCGTTCAGACGACTGCTTTGCATGGTCATTTCACCGTTGGCGACGCTCATGGTGATTGCGTCGTCTGTATACGGTGTCTTCAGTCCGAAGGAACTGCCGCTGTCAAAAGATTCCGAGAAAGTGGGCGTTCCAAACTGGACGCGCGGGTCTTCTGGTGAAGTGGTAGGGGTGGGAGATACCGTAGCCGTTGGGGTGGCGGTAGCCGTCGTGAGCGGGATGGGCGTAAAAGTAGCTGTGATTTCTTCTGTGGCAACGGCCTGCAGTGTTTGAGCTACTTTGGTGCTTACCTCGCTGGCCGAAACGGCGGAGGTTTTGAATAATGGAAAGTTACACGAAGAGAGAACCAGTAAGCTGACGATCATTACAGGAATGATTTTTTTCATATTCGCCTCAATTATCATGGTTGTATTATAACTATTTCTGAAAATACTTTCTAATCGGTGCTCATGCAGTAAAATCATCCCATGCAAAGAGCCAAAACTATCCTTTTCTATAAACCCGACCTGGTACTCTCGACATTTACCGATGAAGGTGGGCGGGAAACGCTGCAAAATTATATTCCTTTCAAAGGGATTTATTCCGCTGGCCGGCTGGATTATGACAGCGAAGGCCTCTTGATCATCACCGCTGATGGCGGATTGATCCATCGGTTGACTGACCCGGTGCAGCATGTAGACAAGACCTATCTGGCGATGGTAGAAGGGGATGCGGATCCAGCTAAGGTACACCTGCTTGAAAAGGGAATTCAGTTGAAGGAGTTCCGCACCCAACCCTGTCAGGCCATGATCGTTGCTGAACCTGCTCTTGAACCGCGCCGCAGGCCAGTTACACCGCATGGGCCGACCTTTTGGATTCGCATTCAGCTGCGGGAAGGCAAGAAACATCAGGTACGACACATGACGGCAGCGATTGGCTACCCCTGCTTGAGACTGGTTCGGGTGGCGATCGGCCCGCTTGGGCTGGGAAACTTGCAGCCTGGCCAGTGGCGTGAATTGACGGAGCAGGAAGTGAATTTGCTTAAGGGCGGAAAAAGGTAGTGTTGTATAATTTTCTTTGGTATGAAAACAGCCATTCTTCAGCTTGAAAGTTATGATAGTTTTTCGTCGATCCGGGATAAATTTGAGTGGGCGCGTTCGTCCAGAGTCTTGATCGTCTGGCCAAAGCGCAACTCTCCGGTTCGAGATGTATTTGAGCTGAAGCAGATTTTACGTGAGGCACAGGAGCGGGGAACACAGGTTGCTCTCGTTTGTCGTGATGCCTGGGTGATGGAAACTGCCGCTGAGTGGGGCATTTCTGTGTTTTCGTCAGTAACCCTGGCGGAAAGAACGCCCTGGCAAGAAAATCAGACGCGTTTTTCTCCCCGGACGCTGGATACCGGCTTGACTTTCGCTCAGGAAAAGCGCGAGCATCCCCGGAACGAATCAAAATTCTGGCAGCAGGTCACTCGCTGGGGCGGAATCGTTCTGGCTGGTATAGCCGGGGTCCTTTTGATTGGCTTTTTCCTACCCGGTGCCAAATTGATTCTTTCGCCCGAAATTCAGTCACATACAATTGAAATCCCGGTCTGGGCTTCACCACTAATTGAGACAGTGAACATCAACGGGAATATCCCTGCGGAAGAAAAGACACTCGAATTGAGTGGCGAAATGAGCGGTACCAGCACCGGCACCACCCAGGTGCCCAGCGGCAAAGCTGTCGGCACGGTCACGTTCACCAATTTATCCGATCAGGCAGTGACCTTGCCCAAAGGCAGCCTGGTTGCGACCGCGGAGGATCCGATCAATCAGTTTTTGACAGATGAAGAGATAACCGTCCCCGGGGGGAAAACCCCAGAGGCAATGGTTTCGGTTACCGCAGAGCAACCGGGTGTGCAGGGCAATGTTGCGGCAAGAAGTATTACGGTTCTGCAGGGTTCACAGGGCGCGGTACTCACGGTAACCAATGAGGAATCGTTTACCGGAGGCAGTGCGGTGGACTCCCCTTCACCTGTTCAGTCGGATCTGGATGCTGTGAAAGAAAAGCTGCTGGCCGAATTGAAACAGGAAGCGCTGGCGGAACTTTCTGCAGAAAATCAGCAGACGCTTTCGACGGCAGGGATGACCACTACTGTGCTTTCCGAATCTTCTAGCGTTGAACCGGGCCAGCCAGGGGATTCATTTACCCTTTCTATGCAGGTGCGTTTTGCCATTATGACTGTCAGCCAGTCTGATTTGCAGTCGCTGGCAGAGCAGGCTTTTACTGCTTCATTGGCAGATGGCGAGGCACTGTATACTTCTCCCGGTCAATTTCAACTGGAAGAAGCGGGAACGCAGGTGACCCAGGAAGAAGGCACCAGTTGGACTCAGCAAGCAACTGCTCAGGTAGGTTCCCGAATTGATGCAGATTCCCTGGCGGCGCAATTAACCGGAATGTCTGTTCAAGAGGCGACCCAATACCTGACGGCTCATTATGCGCTTTCGCAGCTTCCAGAAATTCAGGTATTTCCGGGTTTTTGGCAGCGATTGCCGCAAGCCAGCTTTCGTATTCAGATTCAGGTGGTAATGCCATGAGAACGGGCCCAATTCTGGCTGTTGACCCCGGCGAAAAGAATATTGGTATTGCCATCAGCGACAGCGAAGCCAAGCTGGCTCGTCCTCTGCAGGTGATCCGGCACGTTTCCATGCGAGTGGATGTGGCGCAGATCGTTGCTTTGGCTGAAGAGAATGGGGTACAGCAGATCATCGTTGGGCTTCCAACGGGGGGAGCTGGAGAATTGATCCGATCAAGCCGTCATTCTCTTAAGATGGTTGAAGAGCTCCAGTTTCAGACGGCGATCCCGGTGCAGACCTGGGATGAAAACAACAGTACTCAGCAGGCCCGTCAAAATTTGCTGCTGCTGGGAGTGAAACGAGAAAAACGTGGGGGGCACCAGGATGCACTGGCGGCGGCTGTGATCCTGCAATCCTACCTCGATCATTTTGTGAGTGAGACCACTGATGACAAATAAAGCAAAGAACAATTCGCAATTTAGTTTCGGCGTTTTGGTGTTGCTGCTCTTGATGGTCGCCTTGGGCGGCATGGCGCTCTGGTTGGCCGTGCCCTTCTTTGCACAAAGTCTTTATGGAGAGCCGGCGGATTATCTTACACCCACCCAGCGCTGGATGTATTCCGCGCAAATCTTGTCAGCCAATAAAAAGCTGACCCAGGCAACTTGTGCAGCTTCTTCGCAGAGTGCGCTGCCCAGCTTTAACATCGAAATGGGGGATTCGGTCAATCTGATCGCTGAAAAATTGCAGGCAGCCGGGTTGATCAGTGATGCCAGCTCGTTTCGAGACTACTTGATCTACAAAGGAATGGATACCAATATTTTGGCGGGTACCTATTCGTTTAGCTGTGCTTTAACCCCTGTACAGATTGCAGCGGCGATTCAAAACCCCTATTTGGAGAATGTCGTTTTCGACATTCTGCCGGGCTGGCGAGCAGAAGAAATTGCTGCTGCGTTGAATCGCTCAGGAATTGAAGTCAGTGCAGCCGATTTTCTGGCAGTGGTGCAGAACCCATCTGGTTTGCAATTGCCAGCTTACCTTCCGGCGGGGCAACCACTGGAAGGGTTTCTTTTCCCAGGCGAATATACGGTTCCCCGACAAATCTCTGCCCAGCAACTGGCGCAGATGATGATCGACCGTTTTGATCAGGAAATTACATCCACCGGGTTGAATACAGAGGCCAGTCTCGGCCTGGATTTTTATCAAAAAGTGATCCTGGCTTCGATTGTCCAACGTGAGAGTTATGATGCTGATGAGCGCCCGATCATTGCTTCGGTGTTCTACAACCGCTTGAATTCCGGGATGAAGCTTGAAACGGATCCGACGGTGCAATATGCTTTAGGCTACAGCAATGACTATGGCTGGTGGAAAAGCCCGCTGTCTTTGGATGACCTTCAGGTACAGTCAAATTACAATACTTATTTGATTGCTGGTTTACCACCAACCCCGATTGCGAATCCTGATCTTTCTGCGTTGGCCGCTGTCGTGAACCCGGCGACGACGGATTACCTTTATTTCCGGGCAAAATGTGATGGCAGCGGCACTCATGTATTTGCCCAAACGCTAGAGGAACAGAATAATAATGCCTGTCAGTAATTAATTTATTAAATTAAAGGCGGCCCTCAGAATTTTTTCTGAGAGCCGCTTGCAATTTATCTGGGAAGGTTAATCGCTTTGCAGGTGAGGGGCTAACACGTGGTTGAGTCCGAAGCTGATGAGAACGAAGGCCAACCCGGTCAGAAGCATCAGGGTAATGGGTTCTAGCACCCAGAACTGGGAGCCATAGAGGGCGCCGTTGTGCAGGGCGGAATAAATGATTCGCCCCCAGGTGGGGTAGCGTGTATCGTAGATGGTGAAAATAGCCAGCGTAGCCTCCAAAAAAATGAACCCTGGGATCAGCATGACGATCTGAGGAATGATTACCGGCATGATTCGCGGCACCAGGTAGTGCCGGATGATGCGCCAGTCGCTGGCCCCGTACGATTTGGCGGCTTCGACGTAGCCGGCTTGTTTTTCCTGCAGAAAAGCGGCGCGCATTACCTTGGTAGAGCTGCCCAGCACGTTCGCCAGGATGATGATGCCAATGATCAGCCACAGGCTCAGGTTGTAATACGAGTAGAGCAGTACTCCCACTGCCAGCACAGGCAGGATCAGATTGGCTTCGGTGGCGTGCTGTACTACGAAGTCTACCCAACCGCCTAGCCAGGCACTGGCCGCAGCCAGGATCAGCGAGATCAGGCTGGTGAACAGGGCGCCAAAGACCCCGATGAACAATGCCAGCGGCAACCCCCATAGTAAGGGGATGAGCAGATCTCTGCGCAGGTAATCTGTGCCGGCCCAGCCTTCCACTTTGCCAAAGACCACCCACTCTGCATCCAGATTCCCTTACGGCTCGAAAAAGGTCACATCCAGATCAAGCGAATAACGGCCTGGCAGGGCAGAAAGATTTTTCGCATTGGGGTCAGTAAACAGCAGGTAGTAATCAGGGTTCTGCTTGACTTCCGCAGTGGTGAACCATTGGTTCAGATTGGGAGAATCCCGCAGAATTTGAGAAACAGGGATGTTCCCGGTAAAAACGTAGTTCATTCCGCGGGTGAGAGCCGTATTCTTGAGTTTGATCTGGCGCCCATCAGGGGTGGTCCAGGTTATAGCCATGAAGGGGTTCTTACTGGAATATTCTGGGGAAAGGTATAACGCCAGTTCGCTCGGAAATTCAGTCGAGGCATAGTCGAAGGGAAATTCGAGGTGAAGGTGGGGATTGCCGGTGGCATCGGTGGTGACTTCTTTGAGAGCAGTCCCTGTAGCGGTGTTGAAGATGAGAGTTTCTGGTAATTTATTTTTACGGAACCAGTTTACCCATTTGGGTTGAGCAAATTTGGCGATGGTGGGGTTCCCGATTAAATTGGATTGCGTCCAATTTTTCCCGACGGGGTTATAGGGGATGAAGATCATGACCAGAATAGCGGCGATGACCAAAAAAGCGGCCAATCCAAGGCCTACTCGCGCGGCTGGAACCCGATAAATATCCCGCAGCAGCTTTTGAGCCGAATGTGTGAACTCGGCCCAGTTTTCGCGGAAACGGGTAAGCGAAGAGGTCAGGGCTTTGCGTATGGTGGCCAGATGGATCGGTTCCCGGCGTGGGGTGGAGGAAGCGGCTGCTGCCGGTGTTGAATTGCTTCGTGAGAAGAGTTTTTTGATCCAGCTTTTGGAAGGTTTGTCAAAAGTAAGCAGAGAAGATTTTTCTTGTGAGCTTAAACGCAGGCGTGGGTCGACGATCAGGTAGAAAAAGTCCAGGACAAAGACCGTGGCCCCCAGCAAATAAGCGAAAATCACGATAATGCCAATGACGATCCCCATTTCCCCGGAGTACATGCTTTCGGACCGGAAATTTGGCAGCGCATCGATAAAGAGTTTGCCGATTCCTGGCCATTGAAAGAAGTATTCCAGAGCACAGATCATTTGCCAGAACCCCACCAGCGTTAGGGCCAGATTGGTGACCAGATAGGGTAGAGCCGGGCGCAGAATGTAGCGTTGATTGATGGCTTTCTGCTTGGCCCCCTTTGCCTGGGCCAGCATGACGTAATCTTCCTGGGCGTAGATCAGCAGGTAAGAACGCCATCCATAGACTAATTGAAAGATCAGGCTCAGAACGATAGCCGTGACCGGGAGGACGAGATGGTAAGCCACCGCTCCGATTACTCCCAAGGTCGTGGAGGGAGGCATGTTGTCAAAGATTTTACCAGCGGGGAACCACTTCAACTCTGCCGAGAAGACCAGCACCAACAATACTCCCATGACCCAGCTCGGGACAGAAGACAGTGGGGTCAGGATGCCAACCAGCCGGTCGAGCCAATTGCCTTCATTTCGACAGAGGTAGAGCGCCAGCGGGATCCCCAACAGCGCCAGAAGCAGGTAAGATACTCCTGAAAGCAAGATCGTATAGGGCAATTTAGCAAAGATGATCTCGCGGATCACCAGCGTTTGCGTAACTCCCTTTGGAGTATTGATCCAGACGTTGAAATTTTTTCGATCGAGCGCATCTCCAAAATCCAGGGTCAGCGCTTGCCAGGTATAGCGGATGTATTTGGGCCAAAAGGAAAGGGTCAGCCCTCTTGCCGTGGCCATTTTTTCAGCTTCTACCTGAGTATTGCCATGAAAATAAGGATTTTGTCCCAACACAGCTACTTGCTGATTGATTTCACTGCGGATGATCTTGTCGATGCCGCCGTTATGGTTGGCCAAGACAACGATGATGAAGATCCCCACAAAAATGGTCAAAGCAATTGCCAGAAAACGACGCAGGGCAAAGCTCAAAACGCGGAACGCGGGCTTGCTCTGGATATTGATTCGAGGAGTTTGTTCGACGTCGGTGGGGGTAGTCTCTGCGGGAGCGATCATGGTTTTATATCTTATTTACTTCATGATAACATACCCAAATTGTTTCCCGCTAGAGTCAAAAACGAATAGAACGAAAAAAGGCTGAGCCGATGCTCAGCCTTTTCGGAATCTTTTCTGGGGTGGGTTACTTGGCGTTATACCCTGGACCAGTCGAGAAGAAATCAGCATTCTTCTTTACGGCTGGGGTCAGGTCAACCACTTCACCGGCTTTCAGCGTACGGGTACTTTCAAGGTGAACCGGGTTGCCGTCATGGTCTTGCCCGTCGTAGACCTCGGTAAAGCCACTTGTCCCGGCGGGTGCGGTCATGACCTCGCCGCCTTTGGCTTTGTAAGCCGCAGGAACTTCGTCATCCAGGAAAATGGCGCCGAAGGGACATTCGGCTTCACAAGCGCCGCAGTCGATGCAGGTATCCGCGTCGATGAAGTAAGAAGGCCATTCACCTTCAGGCTTTCCCGGGACAATGCATTCTACTGGGCAGACAGGTGCGCAGCTGCCTTCGCGCAGACAAAGAGATGTAATTACGTGTGCCATGTTACCTCCAAAAGGGAAACATTAAAGGGCTGCAAGGTATCTTTCTTCGGCCACTTGCCAATCCACCAGCAGCCACCAGCTCGAGAGATACTCTGCACGACGGTTTTGATATTTGAGATAGTAAGCGTGTTCCCAAACGTCAACAACGAGAATTGGCGTCAGATTTTCCTGTAGAGGGCAATCTTGATTCGCTGTTGAGTGGATCACCAGTTTTTTGGATGGATCGACACTTAACCAGGCGTAGCCACTGCCAAAACGGCCCAATCCGGCCTTTTCGAATTCAGCTTTGAATTGGTCGAAGGAGCCAAAAGTAGCTTCAATGGCTTTGGCCAGTGAGCCTACGGGTTGGCTGGCGTGACTCGGGGCCATAGAATCCCAGTAGAGGTTGTGATTATAGACACCTCCGCCATTGTTCTTCACCGCGGTGCGAATTTCAGCCGGAAGTTGATCCAGAGAAACCAGGATCTTCTCCAGCGGCCAGTCGAAAAACTGTGGAGCTTTCTCTAATGCGGCGTTGAGGTTTTTCAGGTAGGTTGCCTGATGCTTATCGTGATGAATCTCAACCGTACGAGCGTCGATGATCGGCTCTAGTGCACCAAAATCATACTTCATGGGTGGCAATTCAAATGACATGAGTTCCTCCTGGTGTCAAATATCCTACCAAAATTTGGTATATCCATTACAATAAAAAATTCTAGTCAGCTCGAAGCGAAATGTCAAGTAAACCCGATAAATTACATTCAAATTGTAAAAAAAAGAGAAACATAAATTGGAAAATCACAAATCAGTATTTTCGCCTGTCGCCGGGCTGTTTCTGGGCATAATTGCTGTTTCTTCTGCCTCATTGTTGATCCGTTTAGCTCAGCAAGAAGCTCCTTCGCTGGTGATCGCTGCGGTCAGGCTTGCGGCGGCTTTCTTGATCTTGTTCCCGTTTTGCTTACCGCGACTCAAGCAAGACCTTCTTCATTTTGACCGAAAGACGATCTTTTTGGTCTCACTTTCAGGGCTATTTCTGGCTTTTCACTTTGCCTTTTGGGTAACTTCGCTCGAATATACCAGTGTCACCAGTTCAGTGGTGCTGGTGACCACGGCTCCTTTGTGGGTAGCGCTATTATCTCCCCTTGTTTTGAAAGAAAAGAATAATCATTGGATCCTGCTGGGACTGGGAGTGGCTTTGCTGGGGAGCATTGTGGTGGCATTAAGCAGCAGCTGCACGCTGGCGTTTACAGGTGTTTCCTGTTCGTTCTTTCAGCAATCGATCTCTCTGCGCGCTTTTTGGGGTGATCTGATGGCCCTGGCGGGTGCCTGGCTCTCCGGTGGATATTTATTAATAGGGCGAAAGGTGAGGGGCAAGGTCTCACTCCAGTCGTATTTGATCATTGTCTATGGGGTGGCTGCTCTGGCGTTGTTGCTGATGGCCCTGATCAAGGGAGAAAGATTTACCGGTTATTCGCCAGAGATTTACGTCTGGATGCTCTGTCTGGCGATCTTTCCGCAGGTAATCGGGCACTCTGTGTTTAACTGGTCATTGAAGTATTTGTCGGCTGCTTATGTTTCCATTGCTTTACTTGGCGAGCCCGTCGGGACGGTGATCCTCTCGATGATCTTCTTACGCGAATATCCTACTTTGCTGGAATGCGTTGGGGGTATTTTGATCATGTTGGGAATTTGGCTGGCGACACGATCCCAGAATAAATAATGGGCCTTTCGGCCCATTTATTTCAGTCACGTGAGTATAAGAAGTTCAAATCTTTCAGCCGTTCAGCCAGCGCTGTATTGATCTGGTCTGGAAGGTAACGCCAGCCCCAGTTGCCGGAAGGCCGCCCGGGATAGTTCATCCTGGCCCGGGTATCCATGCTTAAAAGGTCTTGCAGAGGGCACAGCGAGAACATGGCTACCGAAGACCAGACGCCGCGGATCAGATCCCACGAAATATCTTGCCCGGAACGGGCCAGGTAGCGGCGGCAAAGATCTTTTTCTTCTTCGGGAGCTGACTCGTACCACCCCAGTGAGGTGTCGTTGTCGTGAGTGCCGGTGTACGCCACGCAGTTGCGCGGGTAATTATGCGGCAGAAAAGGATCTTCGGGGGTAGAGCTGAAAGAAAACTGGAAGATCTTCATTCCAGGCAGGGCATTTTCATCC
>JAAZOQ010000040.1 GCA_012797695.1 Anaerolineaceae bacterium
GCAGCTTTGGGTATTCCATTTGAAAATGAATAGGATTCTCGCATGAGTCAATTTTTGGGTTACCGTTGTTCGATCTGTCATAAAGAAATTCTTCCGAACTCGATCGTTTACACTTGCCCAAATTGTGGTGGCAATCTGGATGTCATCTTGGATTACAAAAATATCCAGACGAAGTACCAAATCGAAGATATTACTTCGCGCACCGATTTTTCATTATGGCGCTATTTACCGCTTTTGCCAGTTGAGGATCCCGGTGGGGTGGGTACACCGTTGCGTTCTGCAGGTTGGACGCCGCTGTACACTCCTCAACAGCTGACCGAAAAACTGGGGCTGCAAAACTTCTGGCTTAAAGACGAGGGACGTAACCCCACGGCTTCTTTCAAGGATCGTGCCAGTGCTGTGGTTGTAGCCAGAGCCCGGGAAATTGGGGCCGAGATAGTGGTAACAGCCTCTACCGGCAACGCAGGAGCTGCCCTGGCAGGAATGTCAGCGGCAATTGGACAAAAAGCGATCATATTTGCCCCCAAGACAGCTCCGCAGGCCAAGATTGCTCAATTGCTGGTGTATGGTGCCAAAGTGATTCTGGTGGATGGCAATTATGACTCCGCCTTTGATTTAACCATTGAAGCGGCAAAAGAGTTTGGCTGGTACTGCCGTAACACGGGCTACAATCCTTTTACGGCAGAAGGAAAGAAAACGGCAGCCTTTGAAATCTGGGAACAAATTCTGTTGAATCAATCTGAAGATGCCCACACCCTTAACGTGTTTGTGTCTGTAGGGGATGGCAACATCATTTCTGGAATCCATAAAGGGTTCAAGGATCTGTTTGAATTGGGTTGGTTGCGCAGCATGCCCCGCATTTTTGGCGTGCAATCTGAAAAATCAGCGGCTATTGCCAACGCTTTCTTTGCTGGGGACGAAAATATTATCCCAATCAGTGCTACCACAATTGCCGATTCAATTAGTGTTGATCTGCCCCGTGATGGTATTCGGGCCGTGCGCGCTGCGCGCGAGACGGGGGGAGCTTATCTCACGGTGAGCGATGAAGAGATTATCCGCGGCATCGGTGAGCTGGGCAAGTACGGCATTTTCGCGGAACCGGCCGGTTCCACTGCTTTTGTGGGACTGGAAAAAGCGATTGCTGAAAACGTGATTGAACCGGATGACCCAGTGGTGGTTATCAATACCGGGAATGGGTTGAAAGATATCCGCGCTGCCATGATGGCTGTACAGGCAGCCCCGGTAATCGAGCCTTCGATGAAGGCACTGAAAGCCTATCTTGAGAGTGAAAAGGCCTAAGGAAAGAATGAAACCTGTATACAGTGTGATCGTCCCTGTTTTTAATGAAACGGGCTGTCTGGAAGAACTCCATCGCCGGGTAAGTGAGGTGATGGAAAAGACAGGGGAAAGCTGGGAATTGGTGCTGGTAGATGATGGTTCTACCGATGGTTCGACCGAAATGATCCATAATTTTGCCCAGACTGACTCTCATGTACGCCCGGTGATCTTTGCCCGAAATTATGGTCACCAACTGGCCGTAACGGCCGGGATGGATTATTCTCGCGGTCAGGCAGTCATCGTGATCGATGCTGACCTGCAGGATCCGCCTGAGGTAATGCTGGACCTTATCGCAAAGTGGCGTGAAGGCTACGAGGTTGTCTATGCCGTGCGTGAAGAACGCGAGGGCGAGAGTGGGTTCAAGCTTTTCACGGCTTCGTTATTTTACAAGGTCATTCACAAAATCACTGATATCAAAATCCCGATGAACACGGGAGATTTTCGCTTGCTTGACCGCAAAGTCGTGAATGTGATGAACACCATGCGCGAACATCAGCGCTTCTTGCGGGGAATGTCGATCTGGACCGGTTTTCGCCAGATTGGGGTCCCATATAAGCGGGCTGCCCGGTTTGCGGGCAGCACCAAATATCCCTTGAAAAAGATGATCAAGCTGGCAATGACAGCCATTACCAGTTTTTCCTATTTCCCGCTGCAACTGGCAACCTGGGTAGGAGCATTCTTTACCGCAGTGAGTTTCCTGTTCCTGGTGGTGATGATCATTCTTCGCTTCGCGGCTCACTCAACTTTCTTAGCCGGGCAGGTAACTACTCTGGTTGCTGTGATCTTTCTGGGCGGCATTCAGTTGATCTTCCTGGGCGTGCTGGGTGAATACATTGGCAGAATTTATGATGAAGTTAAGGGTCGTCCGCTGTACACGACGCGAGAGACACCCTCTGACGAAAATAACTAAAATGGAGCTGATAAAGAATGGCAAAAATTGATTTAACCGTAATCAAGGACAGACAGGAAAGAGCGATTAACCGCTGCCGTGAACGCAATATCATTCTGCCAACATTCGCTCAAATGAAAAATCCGGACCTCATTCCGGCGAAAACCAAAGAAGAACTTCGTTCCATTGGCCTGTGGGACGTGCACCCGCGAAACCTTTTCCGCATTAGCTGGAAAAATGAACCAGTTACTAAGGGCGGTGGTTTCGGTGGCGTGAATTACATCGAATTTCCGAGCAGTCTGACCGGTACAAAAGCACGCGTCGTTGCCATGGTTGGAAAATGGTTCCCCACGGGTGCGCACAAAGTTGGCGCTGCTTATGGCTGTCTGGTACCACGCCTGGTGACCGGTCAATTCGACCCAACCAAGCAAAAGGCAGTCTGGCCGTCCACTGGTAACTATTGCCGGGGTGGGGCCTATGACTCCGCTTTGATGGCCTGCGAATCCATTGCTATCTTGCCAGAGGGAATGTCCCGCGAGCGCTTCGAGTGGCTGCAAAAAATTGCCAGCGAAGTGATTGCCACCCCGGGCAGCGAATCTAACGTCAAAGAGATCTTCGACAAATGCTGGGAATTGCGCAAATCTGGCCAGGATTTGATGATCTTCAACCAGTTCGAGGAATTTGGCAACTATCTGTGGCATTATGAGATCACCGGGCACGCTTTTGAAGAAGTGCTCAAGAAGGTAATGGGCCCGAAAGATAATTATCGCGGTGTGGCGCTGACCACGGGTTCCGCCGGTACCATTGGGTCTGGTGATTACATGAAAGAGATCTTCCCGACCAGCAAAGTGGTCGCCAGTGAAGCGTTGCAGTGCCCCACTTTGCTCAACAATGGCTTTGGCTCCCATCGTATCGAAGGAATTGGCGATAAACACGTGCCTTGGATTCATAATATCAAGAACACTGATATGATTGTGGCGATCGATGACAACGCTGTGGTCAACATCATGCGCCTCTTCAATGAGCCGGTGGGCCGCAAATATCTGGTGAAAAAGGGCGTACCGGAAGCCATCGTTGATCAGCTTGACTTGCTGGGTTTCTCTGGCATTGCCAACGTTCTTTCAGCCATCAAGTTTGCCAAGTACAACGAGTTGGGTGAAAATGACATTGTGCTAACCGTCCTGACCGATTCCATGCAGCTCTATGGCAGCCGGATTGATGAAATGAATAAGCAATTTGGTGAATTTACCGAAGCGGACGCTGCGGCTACTTTTGCCCAGTACCTGCAGGGTGTCACCAGCGATAATTTGCTTGAGCTGACTTATGAATCGCGCAAACGTGTTCACAACCTCAAGTATTACACCTGGGTGGAACAGCAAGGCAAGACCTTTGCTGAGATTCAGGAACAATGGTACGAACCCAACTACTGGACGGATGTGCAGGGCCAAGTTGCCGAGATTGATGATCTGATCACCGAGTTCAACGGTAAAGTCGGGCTGCATTAATTTATCAGTCTTCTGTGAGGAACCGGGCCATTTATTGACCCGGTTCTTTTATTTCGTCTTACAATAATCTCAGGACAAATTGCTATGGACGAATACTTGCCGGATGCTGCTTTGATGCTGATCGGGGTCATGCCTTCCAAGCGAGATTTCGAGATTGCACGCTTGCTGGGATGGTACCGCATTCCACTGCGAATGGCACCGAAGATCGTCGATGTCGATTACCTGGCGTTCTACCAGACCAGCGCCTTTGGGCCTGAACGCAAATGGCGGATTGAATCCTTTGCGGAGGTAAGGGGGCATGAGCTGACCACTCGCGGCGAGCTCTTGCGCTCCGAGCCAGATCATCCACGGGCGCAGGAAGAGTATTACAAGATTGAAATTGGGCCGATCCGGATCCGCCCCAGGCCAATCTTTGCCGAGAAATGGAAGCGGATCACTTTTCTTTACACCACAGGAACGTTATTCAATGCTGCCCAAACGGTCAATGATCTGGTTGTTCGTTCGGAAGACCGCATGAGTTTGTGGCGCAGTTTGCGTGAAAAAGCCGAGTATCATGCCAATCAACAGGAAGATAGCCCTTCTTTACCGAATGACCCGGCTTTACAGCAATTTTTAGCTTCGTTTGCCTGGTTTGATCATGGAGATGAGGATAACTTCAAGAATGAAAACTGGTAGAATTGGGAAACTGATGTATACGAGGAGACCATGTCCACTTTAATCAAGAATGGAAGAATCGTTACTCCGGCTGAAACCTTCCAAGCAGATCTTTTGATCGAAAAGGAGAAGATCGTCTCGATTGGAGACCTTTCTTCTGTTTCCGCCGATGAGGTGATCGATGCCGCAGGCCTTTATGTGTTGCCAGGTGGTGTGGACGCACACGTGCATCTGGATTTACCCATGGCTGGGACTGTTTCAAGCGACGACCATTATACGGGTACCAAAGCGGCGGCGTTTGGGGGCACAACCACGGTGATTGATTTCATTTCGCAGGATTCAGATGATCTGGTTTCTCTGGTGGAAGCGATGCGTGCCAAGGCAGATGCCAAGGCAGCGATTGATTACAGCTTCCATATGAATATCACGCACTATAACGAGCAAGTGGATCGAGCAATTCCAGAGCTGGTCAAGCGGGGAATTACCAGCCTGAAGGTATTTACTGCCTATAACCATCGTCTGCGTTTGCAGGACGGTGAAATTTTGCAGGTATTGCGCACTGCCAAGAAAAATGGTCTGCTGACCATGATGCATGCCGAAAATGGCGATGTGATCGATCTGCTCATTCAAGAAGCGATTCGCGCTGGCCATCTGGCTCCGATCTGGCATGCCCGGACACGCCCTGCCTGGGGTGCAGAGGAAAGCGTTGCCCGCGGAGCGGCTCTGGCCGCGACAGCGGACGCTCCACTTTATATTGTGCACATGAATGCCGGGGGTGAGGTTGACCAGCTGGAGTATGCCCGCTCTTTGGGCATCGCCGTCATGGGCGAGACCTGCCCACAATATCTTTTCTTTACCGAGAAGGAGCTGGAGCGCCCGGATGGAGCCAAATGGATCTGCTCTCCGCCGGTACGCACCGAATCTGATCAGCAGAGGCTATGGGAAGGTTTGGAAGATGGCGTGATTCAGACAATTGCTACTGATCACTGTCCGTTTTTCTTCGATGGGACGAAGCCGATCCTATACGAAGGCAAGCCCGTCCAAATTCCAGGGAAAGAGTTGGGAAAGGACGATTTCACGAAAATTCCCAATGGGCTTCCGGGGATTGGTGACCGCATGCCGGTAATGTGGGATGCCATGGTGAGTTCGGGACGATTCACGGTGAATCAGTTTGTGGAATTGACTTGTGCTAACCCGGCTAAAATCTTTGGCATGTACCCCAGAAAAGGCTGTTTGCTGCCGGGTGCGGATGCCGATGTTGTGCTTTGGGACCCAGAAAAGCGGGTTAAATATGGAACGGCTTTTTCGCAACAGCGGACTGACTATAATCTTTACGAGGGCTGGGAGTTGAAGGGGTTCCCGGTACGGGTGATCTCGCGCGGAAAGACCCTGGTAGAAAATGGTACCTGGTATGGAAACCCGGGTGAGGGGAAATTTGTTGCCTGCGAACCCTTCCATGAACTGATTTAACTCTATGCTTAATTTTCTCCCTGCGCTTTTGATTGTGCTGATGATCGTGCTGGTTCTGGCATTGCCCCGAACCAGATTCCCCATCGGCACAGTCTGGCTTTTTCTGGCTCTGTTTACCCTGCTTAACTGGGCAGTGTTGATATTTTTGCGCTTTCATTTGCCCGCCATCATGCAGATCGGGAACTGGTTCCCGGTAGCGTTGAGCAATGATCCGATCGAGCTGGGAATCACAAAGCTGAACTGGCCGGTGCTGTTTGGTCTGGCTGCGGTCTTATGTGCGTCTGTTCTCAGTGGAAGCTCTTTTATTCAGGAGCCGCGGGTTATCTTTCGCTGGATAGAGGAATTGGTTTTTCTGCTGGTTGGGATGATCAGCATGTTGGCGCAAAGTTTGCTGGCGTTTCTGCTGGCTTGGGCGCTGATCGATCTGATGGAGATCATTCTGTTCGCCAGTGAAAATCAAGGAAGAAGTGTTTCTCTTCAGACGATTACCATCCTGATCAGTCGGGTGGTCTCTCTGGGGTTGTTGATTTCGGCGATGGCGCTGGGTTATCAGGATGGACAGGCAGTTCAGATCAGCGCGTTAACAGGTTTTCCGCTTACTCTGGTAATACTGGCGGCGGCCTTTCGCCTGGGTGTTTTTCCGTTGCGGTTACCTTATACACAGAGTTTGGCAAAAAAGCGCATTACAACCTCTGTGTTCCACTATTTACCGGCGCTGTCTACCTTTGTTTTGCTCAGCCAGATTCCTGGACCAGAGCAATTGAATACTGTTTTGAGCTTTGTTTTGCTTTTTGCCATACTTTCTGTATTGTTCGGAGCCATGAATTGGGTCACGGGAAAGAATGAGGAGGCTGCGGAACCCTACTGGCTGGTGACTTTCTCAGGGTTGGCGTTTGTTGCCTATTTCCGCGGGCAGCCGGCAGCGGTCATCACTTTGGCACTGCTGATGATCGTAATTGGTGGATGGATCTCCCTGGAGAAACCTGCATCGCAAAAGTTTGATTTTTGGGTACCAGTGGCTTTCTTGACTTTCACCGGGATTCCTTTTACCCCTGGAGCAAATGCTCTGGTGGGTTTGACTGGTTCTCCCTGGAAAGCGGCAAATCCGTTATTGTGGCTGGCAATTTTTGCTCTCACTTTAGGGTTGCTGCGCTTTTCGCTGATACGGTCAAAAGAAACTGCTCATCGTGAAGGCTGGATGAGATTATTTGCAACTTTTGGCATGGGAATCTTGCTGCTTACTCCCTGGCTTGACTGGGTCATTTCTTTAGATACGTCGCGGGTTTTAGCTGCCTGGTTCCCTGCGCTTGTGATCAATGTTCTTTTGGCAGCCTGGGTGAGTGTTCATTACCTGTTCAAAGTGGATTTCGCGAGCCTTCTTTCGCCGTATGCAAAGCTGCTGGAAAGGGCAGATCAATGGGGAAGACGCACAGATCGGTTCCTGCATTTTGAATGGCTGTATCGTTTCTTGGGGAGCATTTATTCACTGGCAGGAAGAATCATGAACTGGTTTAATACGTTGATGGAAGAGCAGGGGGGAGTGTTGTGGGCAATTGTTTTCTTTGCCTTGCTATTATCACTTTTATTGAGCCGCGGAGTTGTGAATGGCTAACTGGGCCAATATTTTCCCGATTCTACTTATCCTGGTGTGCCTGATCGCAATTATCTTGTTTGCTGATTGGCGTCGGACCGTAGTGGCGCTGGCAGTAATGTATATCGGGAGCTTTATCCTCTTTTTGCAGGTAATGCCGATCACACTGGCTTCAGTGAAATTGATTTCTGGATGGACCAGCGCTTTATTACTGGGCTTGCTGTTGCCAGCCCAAGCTCATAAACCTGAAACAGGGGTACGTTCCAAGCTGTTGTTCTACCTTCTGGCCCTGGTATTTATCTGGATTCTGGCTTATCTGGTTGCAAAACCAGTGAGTTCCATTATGCAATCGATCCCCGAGATCATTTTTGCCGGGCTGGCTATCTTTGGCACAGGACTGTTTTTGTTGGGAATCCGTTTCGAGCCGCATTCAGTTATTCTGGGAATCTTACTGGTGTTCTCTGGTTTCGAACTATTGTATGCCAGTGTCGAAACCTCGGTGCTGATCAATGGCTTGCTTTCGGCCATTAATTTGCTGATGGCTTTGATTGGCTCTTTGATGATTGATATCACAAATCGAGTGGAAACCGAATGAGCGCGCCTTTCTTGTGGATCGTGATACCTTTTCTGGCTTCTATAGGAGCCTGGTTTATCCAGGACAAACGACGTTCAGTCTTTTATCTCTCCACCGGGCTTTTTGCTTTATTGGGGTTGACGGCGCTGGCACAGAATATTGGTGGAGTTATCCGGCTGGGGTCGACTACGCTCGAATTAAAGAGCACCATGATCTTTATGGGCAGAAGCTTTATCCTCGAAAATAAAGATCGCTTTTTTCTGGCGTTTGTCAGTTTTGCTACACTGTTCTGGATTTTGGGATCAAGAATCTCGCAGGCCCCGACTAAATTCATTCCGCTTTCCATGATGGTGGTCTCTCTGTTTACCGCGGCACTGGCAGTTGAACCTTTTCTTTATTCTGCGGTAATCATGGAACTGGTTGTTTTGGTAACTTTGTTGTTATTAATGTCGCGTACCCAACCGATCAAAAAAGGGATCCTTCATTACCTGATCTATCAAAGTCTAGCCATGCCATTTATTTTACTGGCTGGCTGGATCCTTTCAGGAAGCCAGGCAAACCCCTCCGATGCCACGCAATTGCAGATAGCTGCTCTTTTGCTAGGGATTGGCTTTGCTTTCTGGTTGGGCGTTTTCCCATTTCACGTTTGGATTCCGGAACTGGCTGAAGAAAATCAAGCTTATCCAGTAGGATTTTTGCTGACCCTGCTGCCCCCGGTGGCTTTGATGATCATCCTTAAATTCATCAATGGCCTGGTATGGCTGCGAGATACAGCCTATTTGCCCTCGGTTCTACAAATCGTGGGCACAGTGATGATCGTCACAGGTGGGCTGTGGGCGTCAATGCAGACCAGCCTGAAAAAGATGTTCGGTTACATTATTCTGGTGGATAGTGGTTTCATGCTGTTGTGCATCAGTGTGCGGGCCCAAATTGGGCTGGAGTTATTCTACCTGTCACTGATCCCCCACGTGCTGGCGATGGCGGTGCTGACCTATGCTCTGGCCTATTTCGAAAGACATCAGATGGAACCTTCATTGGAGGCATTGCGCGGAGAAATGAAGAACCATCCGCTTGTCTTTATCACTATTTTTGCGGCGCTTTTTTCGATTATTGGGCTGCCTTTTTTTGCCAGCTTCTCGCTTCATCTGGCACTGTTCGAAAATTTAGCGGCTCAACCTGGCGTGATTATCTGGGTGCTGATCGGTTACTTCTGTCTGCTGATCGCGGCTTTCCGTTTGCTGGTGGTTTTGCTGGAAAACCGCTATACCCAATGGCGAATTTCAGAATCACGAGGGGACTTGCTCTATCTCGTGTCAGGAATCTTTATCCTTTTACTGATGGGAATATTCCCCTCGGTGTTTATCGGGGGCATCTGGCAAACCTTCGCTGCGCTTCTTTCATTGGGGTAGTGAATACCCTTTGAAGCAGCGCTTTTTCCGGTTATGATTAACTAAAACGTCTCAAGGATACAATATGGAATTAGACGAACTTGAAAAACGACTTGAGTGGCTGGATTCTGAACGTCAGAAATCCAACCTGGAAATTAAAGAGCTGCGAGATAAAGTCTCCACTCTAGAAGATCTTCTGCAAAAGCAAAAAAAGGAAACGGCCGCTTTAGGACGTGAGTTAAAAGCGGTCTCTACTACCACAGGCCGGGTTTCACAATTCGATAGCGCTCTCGAGCAGGTGCGAACGGATCTGGTTAAACAGGTGGCCGATCTTGAGAAAAAGGTCACTGCCAATCTGCGTAGTCTCGAAAAGCAAGAAAAAGACGACCAAAACAGCCTTGGCAAACGCATTGGGGAGATTCAGACAGTGATCCCGATGGTTACTGAGGTCAAGAAGAGTTTGCAAAATCGTCTGGATGAAGAAAGCCGACTTTCTCGGCGTCTGGATACACTCAACAGTTATTACGAGAATTTGAATCTTTCGATCAAAACTTTTGAACAGGCGAACAAACGTTTTGCCGATGATAATCAGTTGAATAATCAACGGGTAAGCGATTTGCAGGTGGAAACCACCACTTTACGCAAACGTTTGGAAGAGGAAAGAAATCGCGGCGAATTGAATGTGGCGGCATTGCAGAAACTGGAAACTAGTCTGAAGGGTTTAATGGCTCAGGAAGCTGAACGTAAACAGTCACAGATCGCTTTCGTCGAAAAGATGTCTCTATCTCAGATTGAGCGTGACAATACCTGGAAAGCCTGGCAGGAGCAGATCAACTCACTGGGTGATTTGAGCACTGACTATGCCCAGAAAATTGCTGCCCTGGAGGCAACCCACAAAGCCATTAAACAATCGCAGGTGGAGCTGGATGAGGTTAACCTGCGCTTTGATCGCCGAATCAATGAGCTGACCGAGATGCATCGATTGAACGAGGAACGCTTCCGGCAGGAATGGTTGACCTTCAAGAGTGATGATCAAAAGCGCTGGACAAACTATCAGTTGACCCAAGAAGAACAACAACAAGACGATTCTCGGCAAATGGCGAAATTGCTGGAGCGGATTGGGTCGCTGGAAGATGAGCTGGAAAATTCAAAGGAAACAATCAGCTTGCTTACTGAAGAATCTGAAAAACAGCTCAAATCTGTGTTCACGGTTTTCCACGATTTGATCGAGTCTTTTGATCAGACTTTCCCTTCGAAATAAAAGTACGGGAAATTCCTCCCATTGACAGGGAGGAAGCCAGCATTTATAATGTTTTCTGCTCTGCCCTGGGAAACTAGGGTAAGTGAACTTATCCCCAACTTCCCCGCAAACTGGCGGCTGAA
>JAAZOQ010000305.1 GCA_012797695.1 Anaerolineaceae bacterium
AAACGAGAAGAACTGTCTGAACCAAAGACTTTGGCCAGCTCAATGGCTTCGTTGATCGCTACTTTGATAGGGGTAACTTCAGAGACGGCAAATTCCCACAGGGCAATGCGCAGAATATTGCGGTCGATCACTGCTACCTGATCCATAGGCCATTCAGGAGCGTGTTCGGCGACGATAGCGTCCAGACAGTCAATGATGGGAACGACTCCCATGACGATGGAACGCGAAAATTCCTGGATCTTTTCGTCCGTCTCTTCTTCTGAAAGCCGGGATTCCAGAATTTCTCCAATGGGATGCCCAGTCAGGTCATATTCGTAAAGAACTTGCAAGGCGATGCCTCTTGCCTTGGTACGTGATTTCATTGATGAATTCTACTTTTCTGCAAATGCGATATCTTCGACGTGAATGTTGATTTTCCCAACGTCCATTCCAACCATTTCAGAGATAGAGCGGGATACTTGATTTTGAATGTTGTGGCTGACATCGCGTACGTTGAAATCGCGCTTCAAGACAACATAAAGATCAATGTAGACGACATCATCTTCGACTGAAATATCCACGCCTTCAGCCAAACCCTTTTTAAACAGGGTGTTGACTTCGCGAGGGACTGGGGTGAGGTGGCTGACACCCTCTACGCTGAGCGCAGCGAGTTGGGCAATTGATACCAAAACCTCGGGTGCAATTGTCGTTTTGCCGATTGATTTTTGTTTCTTTTCCATGTGTAAATCACTCCATTCCGGCATGAAAACCTTATCCATTATAACCCCAATCATTCTGAAAGGCCACGCACGCTACTGGTGCGCGCGGATGAACTCAAGCACCGTGGCCTCTACGTCGGGGAGCTGCTGGTCGATCAGAATGCAGTGCGTCGAATTTTCCATCCAAACCAGCTCTTTGTCAACGGAGGCAATTCCTTCCAGTATCACAACCGAGCTCATTTGATCAATAGAGTGATCCAGTTTGCCCTGGAAAATTAGGGTCGGGGTAGACATGTTCTGCATCTGATGGCGTACCTGTCGCTGCAATTTGCGTAATTGGGCGGCCGCGTGTAAGGGCACAACGTTGAAGCCCTGCCATTCCATGGTCTCGTCGACTCTTTTTTTGAAAATATAAGGCTTGAATGGCCAGATGAATTCCGCTGGCGCCAGCCCGGGAACCTGCAAAGCCGGGGCAAAGAGCAATGTGCCTGCAATATCGGGATGACGAATGGAGAGCAGCATTGACAGCAGACCACCCATGGATTCACCCAAGACAAACACCTTATTGCATTCTGCTTTCAGACGCAGATACTCTTTTTCTACGGCTTGATACCAGTCCTGCCAACTCACGCTGTTCATTTCCTCAATTGTATGGCCGTGACCAGGCAGCAAAGGGCCTGCAACTGTGTAGCCAAAGTCATGGAGAAACTTTGCGATTGGACGAACTTCAACCGTAGTGGCGGTGAAGCCATGCAGGGTCAGGACACCAATTGGGTTGCCTTTCCAAAAAAAGGAGGAACCATCAAGATCGGCGTGTTGAAAGATTTTTGGAGTTTCCATTATTTATCCCTCGAATACTGGAATGGTTGAAACGGCGTAAGGCATAATTGCTACAGTGTGAATGTGTGGATTAATTTGAAAAGCAGTCTGGATGCCCTGATCAAGGCTGGAGCAGGGTTGCAGGAGCAAGCGCTGGACGGTTTCAGCCGGAATATTGGAGGTTAGCAGAATGGGATGCTTTTGCAAAATCCGGGCAATTTGAATGGCTTTATGGGGGCCTACTTGAAAGCCAAGCTGGTCAAATTTGCGATAAACGGCCTCGATTGAATCTACTCCCTGCATGAAGTCGAGATAAGGTTGACTGCCGACCCCTTCTTCGCAAGCCGCGGCCAGTAGAATGATTCCACCCGGTTTCAGAGTCAGAGAGGCGTGCGTCATGGCTTTTTGCGCCTGATAGAGATTGATATCTTTGGGGAATCCGCCGGCAGAAGCAATTACCAGATCAGCCAATTGGGGCACAGGCTGCATCGAAACCTTGCGGGATTCACAAATTCCTGCCTGCATAACGGCTTGAGGCCGTCCCCAAAAACAAGACAGGATCTGCTTTTCGGAGTTCATTACTACATTCAAAGCCAGATCCAGGTGAATCATGGCTCCAATTTCTTCAATATCCTGGCGTAACGGATTGTCTTCATAGTGACCAACATGAGCGGCTTCATCGAGAAGAAAGGCGTGGTTCGCGGTGATGGTTTTACGTCCACATACGCCGATGGAGGCGCTTTTTGCTCCTCCAGAAAAGCCAGCAAAGTGATGTGGTTCGATATTGCCAACGGCAATTCGCACGTCCGCGGCGTGGAAAAGGCGATTGACATAGACCGGGGTTTGCCGACTGGTTGTTCCTACGTAGATCAATTCCTGCTCCGCATCACAGTTGTGGGCCACAATGCGGTAATTTTGGATGATCTCGGGAGAGAGAATTTTATCAAATTCACTGGCGGTCATAGGTGTATGGGTACCCATACCAATGAGAAAGGTAATTTGATCTGCAGAGATTCCCAGTTCTTTCAACTGGCGCAGCAGAGGCGGCAAAAGAACGGCGTGTGGCACGGGACGCGTTTTATCGTTGATGACAATTACTACCCGGTTTGTGGGCTGGAAGATATGTGACAGCGTGAGTCTTTCCAGCGGGTGATCAAGGGCTTTTTGAATGATCTGGGATGCGGACTGCTGGGGTTCAATTTTGGCAGGCAAAATCTCGTAAGAAGCTACCTGGTCCGGTAAAGAAAATTGCGTATAACCGTGCCCGTAATGAAACTGATAAGAGGTTGTCATGCGTTCCGCTCGAGGTGATTTGAGTTGTGCCAGATCCCATGTCCGCCGTAGATGTGTTCTGGCTGTAACTGCAGTTGTCTTTCAAAAGATACTTGGGCTTTTTCGGGGTTCCAGGTGTTTGCACCGGAAGAAGGCTTTAGATGAGAACCGTGAATACGGATGGAATCCCCACTAAAGAGAGTTTTCGTTGCTTCTGACCAAAGAGAAATGTGACCGGGGGTATGGCCGGGTGTTTCGAGAATAGTTAATTTCCCGAGGTAGGGGAGGGTCTCCCCTTCTTGCAGAGTTTGTTGGATAGCGGCCGGCGGTACGTGCATGAGCGGCGCTGCCAAACCATAGAAGAGCTTTTCTATGGCGCCGACTGGTTTGACAATGCGCGAGACGTTGCCAGATTGGATTGCCTGGGCCTCAAGCGGTGAGGCGGCGCAGAGCACGGCCGGGAATTGATTTTGAAGGCGCTGCAGGCAGCCGTCATGATCGCCGTCGGCATGGGTAATCACGATCTTTTCGGGTCGGCAAGAAGCTGCCCGGAACGATCTCATAAGATGCGCATAGTTGTACTCAATTCCAGTGTCGATCAGCAAAGCTGCAGTTTTGCCTACGATCAAATATTGATTGGAAATAGGGGAAGTAATTGCAATGATCCGATCCATCGATTTTTCCTATGGCTTTATTATATTGTCTTTGTCCGGTTTTTACACAGAATTGCGTGGATCGGGGGAGGGCTGAAAAACCAGTAAAGCTCATGGTTTCGATAAGTATTATTATAATAAACATGCTATAATCGTAGTAACGATGATCCTAAAGGAGATTTTGTGAGATGATCACCATCCAGAACGCTATTGACCAGTATCTTGAATCTGTCCGATTGGCACGCAGCGCGCGCACCGCGGTGACCTACGCCAATGCCATGCACTATTTTATTGAAACACTGCAGCGTCATGGCCTGGATACCGAGAAGGATGATCTTTCTCGACTCAATGAGGATGCCATTACCTGGTTGGCGCAGGACCTCAAGTCTTTGGCTGCCACAACGGAACGGCTGTATCTGACGGCCGCCACAGGCTTCTATTCTTTTCTGGCTGCCGATAATCTGGCCAATGTGAACCTGCCCCGAATCAAGATGCTCATCCAGCAGCGTGCCAGACGGCCTGGACAGCGCTTACCGCAGTTCCCGGTCAAAGCCATTGAAAAAGTTCTGCTATGCGCAACTGATCTCTCCAAGAAGCCCTATGAAACGAGCGAAGAGCGGCTGATCAATCTGCGGGATCGGGCTTTTTTGCTGACGCTGGCGGATACCGGGCTGCGCGTGCACGAGGCCTGTGCCCTGCGGCGCGGCGATCTGGACTGGAATGAAGGGAAAGCCATGATTATCGGCAAAGGCAATCGGCAGGACATTGTGCGCTTTTCAACGCGGGCCACAGATGCCTTATCTGATTACCTGAACGCTCGCCGCGAGATCGATGGCTCTTCGAACCGGGCGCTCTCTTCTTTACCGCTCTTCGCACGTCACGACCGCGGTGCTGGCAGCAAGATTAAACCCATGACCACGACCACAGGCCGCAATATTGTGACCAGCCGCGTAGAAGAGTTTCTAGGCAAAGAAGCCGTGGGCACGATCACTCCACACTCATTTCGGCATTATTTCGTCACTCGCGTGTTGCGCTCTTCCGGGAATCTCAAACTGGCTCAGGAGCTGGCACGGCATAAGAATATTGCAGTGACCCAACGCTATGCTCACCTCACCGATGACGAACTGGATAAAGGCTACTGGGAAGCCATTGAAGAAAAGAAATAAAAAAAATCCGCTCCGAGTTTCTCGGAGCGGATCCAGTTTATGCAATATTGTTTAATTACTTGACAACAACAACATTACTTGCCTGGAGGCCTTTCGGGCCTTTTTCGATAGAAAACTCGACTTTTTGGCCTTCTTCAAGGTTGCGATAACCCTCGCCCTGGATAGCGGAGAAGTGCACGAAGACATCCTCGCCGCCTTCGCGGGAAATGAAGCCATAACCTTTGGTTCCGTTGAACCACTTGACCGTACCGACGATCCGTTCAGACATTTATTTGCCTCCTATAGCAAAACGACCAAATATTAGGATAGTGTTTTCGTTCTATCGGAGCGGTCAAAAAAAGACAGCCCTGGTGCTTTCACGCCTTGGGGTTGTCTTTTTACATCCAACAAGAACTACTAAGCATCCTACGCGAATAACTTTATCATAATTATTCGCGAAAGTCAATAGCATTTGTTAATCAAAATTTAACAAACTTTTAGTCTTCGGCCAAAACTTCTTTGGCCTTCTTGGATTGCTTGCCGCGTTCTTCAGTATCCAGAATGCGCTTGCGAATGCGGTAATTGAGCGGTGTTACCTCGAGCAGCTCATCCTCGGCCAGATATTCGATGGCCTGATCCAGGCTCATTTCCAGTGGCGGGGTCAAGCGGATTTCGATATCCTTGTTCGAAGAACGCATGTTGGTCAGGTGCTTCTTCTTGCATACGTTGACGGTCACGTCATCCGGGCGCTGGGTTTCGCCGACCACCATACCTTCGTAGACATCCACCCCGGCGCCATAGAACAGGACGCCTCTCTCTTCGGCGTTCTTCAGCCCATAAGTAGAAGCCTGCCCGGTTTCCCAGGCGACGATGGAACTGGTGGCACGGGCCGAGATTGGGCCGGCCAGAGGCAGATAACCATGGAAAAGGGTGTTCAGAATACCCATGCCGCGGGTGGCGGTCAGAAACTGATAGCGGAAGCCCAACAGGCCGCGAGTTGGCACCAGATAGCTCAGGTGCACGGTGTTATCGGGATTGTTGGTCATATCCAGCATTTTGCCACGGCGATTGCCCAACATTTCGACCACAGTTCCAACGGTATCGGGACTGGTATCGATGGAAAGGTCTTCAAACGGTTCCAGCACTTCCCCATTGGGACCAGATTTGAAAATGGCCTCGGGCCGGGAAACCTGAAATTCATAGCCTTCACGGCGCATGGTTTCGATCAAAATAGCCAGATGCAGCTCTCCCCTACCCGAAACCAGGAAGGTATCTGGACTGTCTGTTTCTTCTACACGCAATGCTACGTTATTTTTCAATTCATCAAAGAGGCGATCCCGCAATTTGCGCGAAGTACTCCATTTGCCCTCTTTGCCGGTGAAGGGCGACGTGTTGACGCCAAAGGTCATGCGCACGGTAGGCTCTTCGACGGTGATGGTCGGCAGTGCTACCGGATGCTCGGCATCGGCCAGTGTTTCGCCAATGTTGATGGCTTCGAGGCCGGCAATGGCCACGATGTCCCCTGCAGTGGCTGATTCCACCTCAACCTTATCCAGGCCCTGGTAGACGTACAAATAACGGGCGCGTTCGGGAACAATGGTGCCGTCTTTGAGGATGCGGGCCACTGGTGCACCGGCGACCATCTTACCGGCATGAATGCGGCCAACGGCAGTGACGCCGCGGTAATCATCGTAGCCCAGATTGGTAACCAGAAGCTGCAGGGGCGCATCTACATCCACGACCGGGGCCGGAACGTTTTCAAGGATGGCGTTGAAAAGAGGCTGCAAATTCGGTTCGAGTTGATAGGTCAGCCCGGCCTGCTGGGTAATGGCGTTGCAGTAAATAATGGGGAAATCACACTGCTCATCATTGGCGCCCAGTTCCACAAAGAGATCAAAGGTCAGGTTGACGGCGCGTTCGGGGTCAGCGTCTTTGCGGTCCATTTTGTTGATGACCACAATGGCCTTGTGACCCATTTCGAGCGCTTTCTTGAGCACAAAGCGGGTCTGCGGCATAGGGCCTTCTGCGGCATCGACGAGCAGCAGTACACCATCGACCATGTTCATGACACGCTCTACCTCACCACCAAAATCGGCGTGCCCTGGGGTATCGACAATATTAATTTTGACCATCTCCCCAGTTTTGGGATCGGGGATGGTAATGGCCGTATTTTTGGCCAGAATGGTAATACCACGCTCGCGCTCCAGGTCATTGGAGTCCATGACGCGCTCCTGCACCTGCTGATTTTCACGAAATACGCGGGCCTGTTTGAGTAAACCGTCTACCAGTGTCGTCTTGCCATGATCAACGTGAGCGATAATGGCAACGTTGCGAATATCATTGCGAACTTTTTCCATGAGTTGAATCCAGTCTCTAATACCCTTCCAGAATTAACAACCCTTTATCTTATCAGAGGCGCGCTTTCTTGAAAAGGGTCACTTTTGTCATTGTTACGACCAAGTTATAGCGTCCCCTTTTCTCGAAGGAAATTACAGAGATGGGTTCCTTCCGCGAATCAGAGCGAATGAAAAGAGCAAAAAAGTTTGAAATGGAATTCACCTTCATGGTTTCGATAACTGAGGGCCCCTCCAAAAAAACGAGGGCGAGCGAATCGAAACGATTCTCTTCCAGTGTTCCCCAACCCAGCAACAGGGGCCGCGCTAAACAGAAAATATGTTCCATACTTTACTTATAGCCCAGGTGTCAAGTTTGCCGGAGACAAAAAAGAGTTCCCTTGTGGGGAACTCCTGTATCCTGGATAAGGAAAGATTTGTTTCGATACGCATTACTTGCTTGTCAGCGGGTTGAAATCGTGAATCAGGTTTGGCAAAGTACTAGTCTTTGTTTTGCATGCCGAAGCGCAGCAAGAGGAGGTAAACCCCAAAGATGATCAGGGCAATCGAACCCGTATTGCCGACAAAGCCCAACGCGTTGGCTGGATTGCCGCCGATATACAGCCCCCAACCCACCATGGCAAGCACTCCGCCGGGAATCAGCGGCCACCAGGTGAACTTTTTGAGAATAATCCGCGAGAAAACGGTGATGAGCAGCCAGCCCAGGGCAAACCAGACCAGCATCACCCCGGTTTCCACCAATCCCTGCGGGCTGGCGGCGCGGCTCCAGGCGATGGAGATGCCTGGGCCAATGGTAATCAGCAAACAGCCCGGAATGACCAGCCCCAGTAACTTTTGCAGATAGCCCCAGAGCAGAAAAACGGCCCCCAACAGCAGGCAAATGCTCATCACAAAGTCGAAAATGGTGGCTTTGGAAAAGAGCAAGGAATAGGCGGTTCCGCCAAAGACAGCGGCGCAGATCAGCGACCACCAGGCGGTGTTCTGGAAGAAGAGCCGCAGGATGATGAAAATGATGATCCAACTGAGAGTAAAGAAGAGGGCCAAATAGCCAAAACGGCTGATGAGGGGGAATTCGTAGAAATGCTGCAGCGCAAGGAAGGCACCCAGCCCGATGCCGGTGACCAGCAGCCCAGCAATGAGCCAACCCTTGCCCTTGAACACGATGCCGTACATCAACAGGAGCAGGCCCAAAACAGCGGGAATCGAGATGATCAGCCACTGAGTATGCAACTGCTGGTCCACCAGAAAGAACACCCCAGCGACGATTAACATCAATCCAAACAGCGTGGTAATTTGATTATTCTTTTTCATTGGATTGTCCGTGCGATTGTGTAACATGGAAAGCCCTTGCCTTTAGATATTGATGATACCGAGCTCTTTTGCTTTCAAGACCGCCTGCATGCGATCGCGAACGCTCAGTTTGCTCAGAATACTGGAGAGATGATTCTTGACGGTCCCCTCCGAAATGACCAGTTTGGCCGCGATTTCTTTGTTACTGGCCCCGGTGGCTACCAGGCGAATGATCTCGATCTCGCGCGGCGACAGCGGATCAGGCAAAAAATTCTCGGTATTCTTCGACACTGGTTTGGAGATGCGGGAAAATTCTGACACCACTTTGGCGGTAACGGAAGGAACCAGAAAGTACTCTCCTTGCGCGGCTGCCCGAATGGCTTCAGTGAGCTTCTCTGAGGATACGTCCTTCAGCAAATAGCCGACGGCGCCGGCGCGCAGCCCTTCGAACACGTTTTCGTCATCATCGAAAGTGGTCAGCACGATCACGTGGGTGGGTTTATTCAACTGCATGATGCGTTTGGTTGCCTCGACTCCATCCATTACCGGCATGCGTAAATCCATGAGCACCACATCAGGGGAATGCTGCAGCACCATGCGAATCGCCTCTTCCCCATTGGAAGCATCCCCCACGATCTCGAAATCAGGATAGGCAGTCAAAAGCGTACGCAACGCTTCGCGAAACAAGGATTGATCATCGACAATTAATATTTTGATCGTCATAGCCTTTATCCAGGTATATTTACCAGAATCTGAAATCCTTCGCCTTTTGCTGTTTTGATCTCTACCTTGCCATTAATCAGCCGAACACGTTCGCGAATCCCGATCAGGCCAAAGCCGCCCTCCGCGATGTCGGAACCAACCCCATTATCGGTGACAGACAGGGTGATTTCTTGGGTATTCTCAAAACTCAGTACTATTTTAACCTGAGTTGACTGAGAATGCTTATTGGCATTGTTGATGCCTTCCTGGACGACGCGAAACAGGGTAACGTCGGTTTGCGGTGGAATCTGGCGAGGAGAACCCAGCACGGTGAAATCAAATTTGCGTCCCTCACTCTCTGAGGTAGTGATCAATTTCTCGATGCGTTCAGAGAGGGTCAGAGCGCCCAGGTTATCTTCGCGCAAAGCAGAAACACTGTTGCGCACGTCCTGTAATGCGGTAGCGGAAAGGTCCTGTGCTTTTTCGAGAAGCTGCGCTGACTTCTGAGGGTCTTCCTGAATAACTGCCAGAGCTGCCTTGATCTGCATATTGATCGTGGTCAGATAGTGGCCCAGACCATCGTGAATTTCGCGAGCCAGGCGGTTGCGTTCCTGCGAAACCGCCAGATCCTTGACTTGAGTGGCATATTCGCTGAGGTGGTGATTGGCTTCAGAAAGCTCCCCCGCCAGCTTTTCCATCTTGATGCGTCCCTTTTGTTCGGTATAGGCCATTTCGGTAAAGATCAAAATGAACACCTGGCCGGCAAAGAAAGCAGGCAGCCCTTCCCAGACCACTCCCCAACTGCTGGTGTAACTCATGATCGAAAGCACATAAGTAATGAAAATACCCGCATTAACCACCAGAATCCAGTCATGATCCAGTGACATGGCCGTATGAGCGACCAGGGGCAGCAAAATGAGAGCGTTGAAACCGGCGCCCTTGCCAAAATAAACAATCAGACCGCCAATGACAAGCTGTACCCCGAAATAGATCAATTTGGGGATCAGTTTGCCTAACTGGTTGACATAGGCAAAGCCATAAATCCCTAAAGTGATGTAGGCGATCCCCAAACAAATGAGGACCGTAATCAAAAAGAGAGAAGTCTGCGGCGGTTTACTGAAGGTGGTGAAATACGAAATCAGTACCACCAAAGCAAAGGCAAGATCGGTACCGCTGGAAATGTTGAAATCGGAGAAAGCAGTCCTTTTCATTGAGGTAATTATAGCAACATTGATTTTTCAGGGGAATTGATCGAAAGGCATACTTTCAGGGCAAGTCTATCTTTGGATAGGCTTTGGAGTATGACCTTTTTCACATTACAAGGTGATGAGGGAGACCTAAACTTAGGGTACAACAAGGTGAAAAATGAACTTATTAATGATCTACCCGGAATTTCCAGATACTTTTTGGAGCTTCAAGCATGCGCTGAAGTTCGTCGATAAGAAAGTCAGCAACCCCCCGTTGGGCCTGATGACCGTTTCGGCTCTCCTCCCGAAGGAGTGGAACAAGAAGTTGATCGATACCAACATCTATCCGCTTACCGATGAGGATATCGATTGGGCCGATCTCGTCTTCGTGAGTGCCATGGATATCCAACGCAACACAATCGAGGCAATCATCCGACGAGTGCAGGCGCGCGGCAAGAAAGTCGCCGCCGGCGGACCCTTATTTACCGAAGATTATACCCAGTTTGATTTCGTCGATTATCTGGTGTTGAACGAAGGCGAGATCACTGTTCCTGAATTTGTCCACGACTATCTGGCCGGCACAGCCAGGCAAATTTACCAGGCAGAGCAATTTGCCGACATGAGCCAATCGCCGGCCCCGGATATCTCGGTCATCAAGCTGGCGGATTATGACTGCATGAGCATCCAGTTTTCACGCGGATGCCCCTTCCACTGCGATTTTTGCAACGTAACCGCTCTGCTGGGGCACGAACCGCGCTTGAAAACAGCAGCACAGATCATTGCCGAGCTGGACCAGCTCTATGCAGCCGGTTGGCGGCGCAACGTCTTTTTTGTAGATGACAATTTCATTGGCAACAAAAAATATCTCAAAGAAGAGGTCTTACCGGCATTGATCCGCTGGCGGAAAGGCAAAGTAGGCTGCCTGTTCCTGACTGAGGTTTCCATTAACCTGGCAGATGACAAACAACTCATGAAAATGCTGGTCCAGGCCGGCTTTATCTCGGTTTTCATTGGCATCGAAACCCCGGATGAAGACAGTCTGCAAAGCTGCAACAAGAAGCAGAATGTCAAACGGGACCTGATCGCCAACATTCATGAAATTCAACAAGCCGGCATTCAGGTCATGGCCGGATTCATCGTTGGGTTCGACAGTGATACTCCCTCGATCTTCAACCGGATGACCGACTTCATCCAGAAGAGCGGCGTGGTCACCGCGATGGTGGGGCTGCTGCAGGCGCCTAATAAGACGGAACTGTATAACAAATTGGAGCAACAGGGCCGGATCATCAAAGAGATGACCGGGGATAACACTGACGGCACCAGCAACATCATCCCGGTAATGGATGCCGGCGTGCTGCGCGATGGCTACCTGCAGATCATGGACCACATCTATGCGCCCAAGTACTTCTATCAGCGCATCAAGACCTTTTTGCGCGAGTACCAACCGACGAAATCCAGCGTGACCATCGAATGGAATGAGGTGGCGGCATTACTGAAGACGGTGGTACTGATCGGCTTCAACCCGAAAGTCGCCGGTTATTACTGGAATCTATTCTTCTGGACATTGTTTCATTTCCCCTCCAAATTCCCGCTGGCGATCACACTGACTGTCTATGGCTACCACTTTCACAAGGTGGCTGACCAAAACAAGCGGCGAATTCTGCACAAAGGTCCGGCTGAATCCCCGGCCGGAGCTCTGGGAGAAAGCCTTTAATCACGAAATCAGAGTAGCCAGTGGCTACTCTGATTCTTTAAAAGTGAGTTCGAGCAAGAAAGGATCGTGATCTGATACCTGCTTCGACTCGGGAAAGCCAGTATTCAGATGAATAACAGTGGATTGGATTTCTGTCTGAGCGGCACAAGCGCGATTCAGCAGCATCTGGTCAAATAAAGAAGCGCTGCCTTGATACAGAATGGAATAACGGGATTCTGCAGGAACGGTGCTGGCCAGATTCAGCCACTGAGCGGAGGCAAATTGCGCCAATGCCTGTGATTCAGGCGTGTCGTTAAAATCACCCGCAACAAGAATGCAGGCAGCAGGGTCATCCTTCTGCAATTTTGCGGCGAAAGCAGCGATCCATTGCGTTTGAGCGATGCGTTTGGGCTCTTCAGGCCGAGACGGCGGCTGGATGGCACCAAACTCGGCAGAATTGGCCAGATTCGACACCAGATGCACCCCCATAACCTCCACATGCTGCCCCATGAACTCGAAGGTTCCCAAAACTGGCGGTCGGCTATTGTGAAACGCGGCCACGTTTTCTGCATTGACCGCAAGGGAATCGTTGCGCCAGCTCAACCCGCGATCGGTGCGATACAGAAAGACCGTGCGAATATTGCCCCCGCTGACCCCACCGCTGGAATCGTTGACCGGCAGATTATCTACGTAATGATATTGAGGACCGCCCTGTTTGTGAATCTGAGTGACCAATGCCTGCAGCGCCTGGCTGGCAGAAACGGTGCCATCATCTTCTTCGCCACTGTCATCCTGAATTTCCTGCAGAACCAGAATGTCTGGCGAAGCGAGGGAAGTAACAATCTGGGCGGAGAGCGACTTGAGCCGCGCAGAATCGAATCGGCTCAAGTTTTCAACGTTATAAGTGGCGATGAGCAGACTGGCCGAGGAAAGGTCAGCGGTGAACTTCTCTTTGGACAAGGCCGCAGTTTCACCAAGTTGAGGCTGGTTGGTCTCGATCAGCGTATAACTGCCGTAAGCGTAGCTGAGAATGCCAATCAGCGGAGTAGCAAAATGAGATCCCAGAGAAACGGATTTCTTGAATGAATCAGGCAAGATTACCTGGATTCTTTCGGGGTTTTGATCTGCAGCCGTTGCGAGCAATGCTCCCTGGGGGGAAAACTGGTTAAGCAACTGCATTTCGCCCGGCAGAACATAAATTTCGTGATAAGAATTCTCTGGCTGAACCACAATGGCCTGATCGATCTCGACGCGCATCGATTCCAGACTTTCGTAGAAATCCAGGCCATCCTGATCGATATCGAAGGAAGTAAAGCCATCATCTTCGATGATCTGAGCTGGAGGCAAACGGCCTGCACTGCCCAGGAGGATCGGATCGGGCAAGGGATTCCCGGAAGAGAGCAGCTCGATGCTGGGTGAGGTGATCTCAGTCTGCGTGAGTTGATCTTTGGCACTGTTATTGGAGGCAAATTCTTTCACCTGACCCGAAACGGCAACGGAATCGCCCGGAATATTCTCGGGGTAATGATCTGTGAATACATAGATGCCTTCTGAAGTGCAGGCACGATCATCCGGAGAGGGATCCTGCATGTAAAAACCGCGCTGATCTTTCCAGGTCACAATGCCGGTCACGTGCGAGACTGTCTGCCCAACATAAGGTGACGTATGGCTGCATCCCTGCAGGTCATGAATGGCTGGGGAAACCGCCCGGGAAGAATTGCCGGGGAAAGTACAACTCGAGATCAGGAAAATTATTGGCCAAATCCACCAAGTTTTCTTCAATGAAGCACCTCTGCTTTGATGCCTTAATTGTATAATGAACGCAGACAAACTCAGAAAAGTGATCTTAAAAAATGGAGGGTTCAATGCCGAATTTTGTTGCAGCCATCGACCAGGGGACAACCAGCACACGGTTCATTGTCTTCGATCACGAGGGGAATATCGTTGCCATCGATCAAAAAGAACACAAACAATATTACCCGGCTCCCGGTTTGGTCGAGCATGACGGCATGGAGATCTGGAACAATACCCTGGAAGTAATCACGAACGGCATGCGGAAATCGAACCTGGCCGCAGAGGATATCGCGGCTATCGGCATCACCAATCAGCGGGAAACAACCATTTTGTGGAATCGCATCACCGGGCGGCCGTACGATAAGGCGATCGTCTGGCAGGATACGCGCACCAATGAAATCTGCGCCGAATTCGAGAAAAAAGGTCTGGCGGAAAAAATCCGTGAGAAGACCGGACTGCCCCTGGCCACCTATTTCTCTGGCCCCAAGATCAAGTGGATTTTGGACCGACACCCAGAGATCATCGATGACATTGCCCGCGGCGAGGTCTATTTCGGCAATATGGATTCCTGGGTGATCTGGAACCTGTCGGGTGGTCCGCGCGGCGGCATCCATGTGACCGACGTCACCAACGCCTCGCGAACGCTGCTGATGGACATCCGAACGCTGGACTGGGATCAGGAAATGCTGGATCTAATGGGCGTACCGCGCAGCATTCTGCCGCGAATCGTCTCTTCGTCTGAGATTTATGGCTACTCTCGTTTGGGCATCGAAAACGTGCCGGTGGCTGGTGATCTGGGTGATCAGCAAGCGGCACTGTTCGGACAGGCCTGTTATGAACCCGGTGAGGTCAAAAATACCTACGGTACAGGCTGCTTCATGCTGATGAACACCGGCACCACCCCGGTTTTGAGCAAAAACGGTTTGCTGACAACAGCCGGGTACAAGTTGGATGGTCAGCCGGCTGTATACTGCCTGGAAGGCTCCATTGCCATTGCCGGCGCACTGGTACAATGGCTGCGCGACAATCTGCAACTGATCGAGAAATCTTCTGATATCGAACCGCTGGCCCGTACGGTTAAGGATAATGGGGACGTGTACATTGTACCGGCTTTTTCAGGGCTGTTTGCGCCCTACTGGCGCGCGGATGCACGCGGGGTGATCGTGGGCCTCACTCGCTACGTCAACAAAGGACACATTGCCCGGGCCGTGCTTGAATCCACAGCGTATCAAACCCGAGAAGTGCTGGATGCCATGGAAAACGATTCGCAGGTCAAGCTGGCCAGCCTGAAAGTGGATGGTGGCATGGTGGTCAATGAAATGCTTATGCAATTCCAGGCTGACATTCTCAACGTGCCGGTGGTCAAGCCGCGGATTGCCGAGACCACTGCCTTGGGAGCGGCTTATGCAGCCGGTCTGGCTGTCGGGTTCTGGCAAAATTTGGATGAGCTTAAGAAAAATTGGGGCCAGGACAAAGAGTGGAAGCCCAATATGTCGGAGGAAGCACGCGCCCAATTGTATGCCAGATGGAAAAAAGCCGTCTCGCGCACCTTCGACTGGCTCTCTTGACCGGAATCTGGCTTCACGATAAAATCAGTGGTTGCCCGTAAAGGGTAAAAATCCAAAACAGGTGAAGGTAACCGGAAACGGTGAGAGGCACCGAAGGAAAATAAAATGGAAAAGAACGTTATTGAAGCTTCCAAGCGCTCTGTCACTGGCAAAAAGGTCAGTGTTCTACGCCGCGAAGGTAAACTGCCGGGTGTGGTCTACGGTCACAAGTTCACTTCTGAACCGATCGTAATGGACAGCAAAGCTGCCACCAAAGTACTTAATTCGGTCACTTCTTCAAGCATTGTGACGCTTGTGATCGATGGTGAGGAACATGCAGCCTTGGTACGTGAAAAACAGCGTGACTATATCCGCAATCAATTCATTCATATCGATTTCCAGGCTGTTTCGCAAACCGAGAAGATCCGCACCAAAGTGGGCATTACCCTGACCGGGTTTGCTCCTGCCGTGAAAGATTTCAACGGTGTCGTGGTGGAAGGGATCGACTCTATCGAAGTAGAGGCTTTGCCAAAAGATCTGCCAGAACAATTTGTCATCGATGTTTCGCATTTGGCCAATATTGGGGATGCCATTTACGTGAAAGACATCGCTGTCCCCGCTAACGTGGAAGTGATGGATTCACCTGAGGAAAGAATCGTTCTGATCGCCTCACCGGCTGCCGAAGAAGTTGAACCTGAACCGGCTGCTGCTGAAGGTGAAGTGGTTGAGCCAGAAGTCATCGAAAAAGGCAAGAAAGACGAAGACGCCGAAGACGACGGCAAATAACCAAAACTGTTGGAATCAAAATAGAGCGGAGAAATCTGCTCTATTTTTGTTTAATGAGGTCGATGAATTGCTGGGTTACCCGGGCAGAAAAGCCCCATAATCTTTCGCCGTCGAAATCTTTATACACAGTGGTCGATATTTGACCATGACCGGGAATGTCGAATTTCTGAATGCTGGAGTTTTCCTTTTGCATCAACCAGTCAAGCGGAATCGAAAAAACGCGGTCTACCTCTGCCTGACTGCGGGTAATGGAAACCGGCCAGCGTAAAAGCCCGATCACGGGCGTGACAATATAGCCGGTAACTGTCTCGTGGATTGGCATTTGCCCCAGAACCTGCACCGCCGAAGCGGCAATCCCCAGTTCTTCGTGAGTTTCACGTAAGGCAGTGGCAGCGCGATCCGCGTCTTCGGGTTCGACCGCACCCCCAGGGAAGGCGACCTCACCGCGATGGAATTCTCCCTGATTGCCGCGGCGAATGTAAAGCAGCTTCCAGATACTGGCATCCAGATACAACGGGAGGAGCACAGCAGCGGGCGTGAGCCCCGGTTTAGCGGGCTGGTCAGGGCTTTTTTGCCCAGCTAACCGCTGTTTAATGCGATCAATCAATTCTGCAGGATGATTCATTTTCCCCCAACTTTTCTCAGTCTTGTGCTGCTTGATCGGTCAACTCCTGATCCCACTCTTCTTCCTCGGTTAAACCGATGGCACCCGTTTCTTTGAGCAATTTCTTGTCACTGGTTTCATGGTTGATCAGCACCGGGCGGGCAAAGATCAGGTAACCTGTATGGGCCACCATCCGATCTGTAGGCCGAAATCGAGTAGGCTCAGGTTTATAGTAACGCAACGAAATTTCGCAAACATCGATAAAACCAAAATCATTCTGGCGCAGGGCATTGAGCAAAGTAATCACCTGATTGGCGGTGGGTACGATGCTGCCGAAATAGCCCCCTGCCTTCAAGGCGCGCCGCGTCTGCTGAATGTAGTCATAAGGATTGGCCACATCCAGGAACAAGGCATCTACCTCGGTTTCATCGAAGCCCGTGCCAATGTCTTTGAGCTTGAACTCCACCTGCTCAGCCAGGCCGAGGCGATCCAGATTGCGGCGAGCTTTCAATTGGTGTTCTTCGCGATACTCATAGGAATAGACACTGCCAGTAGCTCCCACCGAATGCGCCAGGGCCGCGGTGAATGCCCCACTGCCCGTCCCGGCTTCGATCACGCGCGTGCCAGGACCGATGCCCATAACCATTAAGATATACGCAATATCTTTGGGGTAAAGGATTTGAGTTGCCCGTGGAACATTCTTGAGCAAGTCAGGCAAAGAAGGCTGCAGCAAAAAAAAGGGGCTGCCAATGTGGCTGAAGACCTGGGTACCCCAGGGCAAGCCAATCAGATCGTCATGCTTGACTACCCCACGATGGGTATGCAGCGCTTTCCCGGGTTCAAGCGGAAAAATATAACTTTTATAGCTCAGCCCCACCAACTGAACCAGATCACCTGCTTTGACCAAACTGCCATGAGATTCCCAGCTCAAAAGAATGCCTCCGTAAAAAGGTCAGCGCTTCACCGGCTGAAAATTGGTCAGCCAGTAGCCCAATGCGATAAATGCCAAACAAAAGAGAAGATCGATGCCTAAAATCAGCGGTCCGGTTTTGAGAAAAGACCAGCCCCGCCACATGGCCACTGCCTGCCCGGCAAAGAAGCCCACCCAGGCGAAGAGATTGAGCACGAGCAGTTTGCGTCCGTTGCCGGCAAACAAAAAGTTCGCCAGGCAGGCGGGAATGGAAGCAATTACCAATCCGAAGAACACAGAAGCCAAAGTCATTCTTTCCCTCCGCTGCTGGATACTGATTTTATCATTCCGCTGCCAATTACGGTATCCCCGGCGTAGAAAACGGCAATCTGCCCCGGGGTGATGTCGCGCAGCGGATGCTCAACCTGAACCTGAATCGTTGATAAAGAAGGATCATGAATCACACAAGACACCGGAAGCGCCTTGTAACGTATCTTGACCTCACAACGCAGATCAAGCTGGCCCTGGACAGGCTGGATCCAATTCAGATTCACGACTTCAAAGCGATCCTTGCCCAAGTCCGCGGCGGTGCCGATGATGACCGCGTTCTGCTGCGTATCTTTCTCGACCACGTATACCGGTTCAGCGTTGCCGGCGCCCAACCCTTTACGCTGGCCGATGGTGTAATTTACCAGCCCAGCGTGGCTGCCCACGACTGTGCCGCTGACCGTACGAATTTCCCCAGCGGCGAAGGCATTGGGCGAATTCCGCTTGAGAAATTCGCGGTAGCCGGCTTTACCAATAAAGCAGAGATCCTGAGAATCGTGCTTCTCGGCTACGGGAAGGTTGAATTGATGAGCCAACTGACGTACTTCAGGTTTGGTCAATTTGCCCAGCGGCAGAAGGGTATGGGAAAGTTGATCCTGGCTCAAACCAGAAAGTACGTAAGATTGGTCTTTCTTCGGGTCCAGACCTTTGCGCAACACATAAGCACCCTCAACGGCTTCCACCTGCGCGTAATGCCCGGTGGCAAAATAAGGAATACCTGAATCAAGAACGCGGTCGATGAACACTCCCCAGCGGATCTTCTGATTGCAGAGGTAGCAGGGATTGGGAGTCAGGCCAAGGTTAAGGGCCTCGATGAAACGATCGACCACCTGCTGCTTGAACTCTTTCTGTACATCAAGCACATAAAAGGGAATGCCGAGCAGATTAGCGACCTGCCGGGCCTGATTGATGGCTTCGGGTGGGCAGCACGCATTCTCCGCCTCGTCACAATCATCCGACCAGAGCTTCAACATCATGCCGGTAACCTCATAGCCCTGCTGCACGAGCAGCGCCGCGGCTACCGAACTATCCACGCCACCGCTCATGGCGATGACGATCTTCTTTCGGGAAGGATCCATGGCTATTTCCGTAATTTCTTGACGGCGACCGGCAAGTATTCGAGGAAGCGATCCACATCGTCTGCGGTAGTGTCTTTGCCCAGGGTGACCCGCAGTGACCCCAGTGACTCCTCAGCGGGATAGCCCAGGGCCAGGATTACTTTCGAAGGTTTGGGGTCGCCCACTTTGCAGGCTGAACCAGAAGAACAGGCAAAACCTGCCATGTCGAGCATAATGACCAGGTCATTGCCGGAAATTTCGTCAAAAAGCAGGCTGACGTGATTGGGCAAGCGATTCTGCGCTGAGCCCGTCAACTGGCAGCCCGAGATTTCCGCGCAGGCTGTCTGAATGATACGATCACGCAAAGGGGACAGGCGGGCTACCTCTTGCGGCTGACGCTGCAAGGCCAATTCCAGGGCTTTGGTCAGGCCTACGATGCCCGGTACATTGTGTGTCCCGGCGCGCAGTTTGTGTTCCTGCTTGCCTCCAGAAGTATGGGAGATCAGAGGCGTGCCGCGCCGCAGCAAGGCCCCCACCCCCTTGGGACCGTAAAATTTGTGAGCGGCGAAAGAAAGCAGATCGATCTTCTGCTGCTGCAAATCAATGGGCAAATATGCACAGGCCTGCACAGCATCTGTATGGAAGGGTACCTGCTGTTCAGCACAAATAGCGCCTAACGTTTCCACATCGTTGATCGTGCCGATCTCGTTATTGGCGTAGATCACCGAAACGACGGCGACCTGATTTTGAGCAAGCTGCGCGTGCAGATCCTCGGCGAGAACAGCGCCGGCTTTATCGGTTTTCAGCTCGATCAGCTTGAAGCCAAACTCGTTGCGCAACTGCTTGGCAGAATTGGCCACGGCGGGATGCTCCACCGGGCTGATCAGCACAGTATCCGCGCCACGAGCGTTGCGCTGGGCAAAAGCAGCCCCTTTGACGGCCAGGTTATCCCCTTCGGAGCCGCTGGCAGTGAACAGAACGTCCTCTGCCTGAGCGCCCAGGAGGCTGGCAACTTTGGTGCGGCATGTTTCGAGAACAGCTTCAGCCTGCTGGCCGAAGTAATGATTGGAAGAGGGATTACCAAAAATCTGGGTGAAATAAGGAGACATGGCCTCAAGTACTTGAGGATCCAGTGGGGTCGTAGCTGCATAATCAAGATATATTCTATCCATATTACCTCGCAGTGAGGATTATAGCATTAACCGAAACGTGGAACGACCACCTAAACGCTGATATAATCACTGCAAAATAACCAATTTGATTGCGAGGTCTATGATGACAAACAAGATCATTTTTGGAACAGATGGATGGCGCGGTGCAATTGCAGAAGATTACACCTTCGAAAACGTCCGTCGCTGTTCGCAGGGTTTTGCAGATTATCTTAAGAAGCATCAGAAACAGGGTCAGGATGTAATTGTTGGACACGATAAACGGTTCCTTTCGGAGAATTTTGCCTTAGCTGTGGCGGAAGTGCTAGCAGGAAATGGTTTTCATGTATATCTGACCGATGGGGCGACCCCCACCCCGGTCATTTCTTATGCGGTAGTGGATAAAAAAGCCTGTGCTGCTGTCAACATTACAGCCTCGCATAACCCGGCTAAAGACAACGGTTTCAAAGTACGCGAAAGCCACGGCGGAGCTATTCCTCCGGATGAGCTGAAGGAAATCGAGAGTCTGATCCCAGAGGATGAGACAAAAGTGGTGCGTCTGCCTGGTGCGGAAGCTGAAGCTGCCGGCAAGATCACCCGCTTCGATGCCTCCATCAACTACATTGAGCATTTGAAGGATCTGATCGACCTTGAACCGATCCGCAAGGCCGGACTGCGCATCCAGTATGATGGAATGTGGGGCAATGGCGCGGGTTGGTTCACCCGGCTGCTGGCCGGCGATAAGACCGAAGTCATCGAGATCCACAATACGCGCAACCCAATCTTCCCCGAGATGAAACGTCCGGAACCGATTCCTCCCAACATCAATGGGGGGCTGCAGGCAACCGTCGATAATCATGCCGACGTGCTGATCATCAACGATGGCGATGCTGACCGCGTGGGTGTCGGTGACGAAAACGGCGTTTTCATCAACCAGTTGCAGGTGTATGCCCTGCTGGCGCTCTATATGCTGGAAATCCGCAAGGAGAAGGGTGCTATTGTGAAGACCCTTTCCACCACCAGCATGCTCGAAAAACTGGGCAAACTGTATGACGTGCCGGTGTATGAAACCGGCGTGGGTTTCAAATACGTGGCCCCCAAGATGCTTGAAACCAACGCATTGATGGGCGGTGAAGAATCCGGCGGGTATGCTTTCCGCGGCAACGTACCGGAGCGCGACGGCATTCTGGCCGGGCTGTACATGCTCGACTTCATGGTCAAGACCGGGAAGAAGCCTTCAGAATTGCTGCAATATCTCTTTTCGAAGGTGGGTGCCCATTATTACGACCGCATCGACACCATGTTTGAGGGAGACCGAAGCGTTCGTGAAGATGCTATTCGTAATGCCAAGCCGCAGACCATTGGCGGCTTGAAAGTCACCGGATTGAACACTCTGGATGGCTTCAAATTCTTGCTGGAAGACGGCGGTTGGCTGCTCATCCGTTTCTCAGGTACAGAGCCCATCATGCGGGTATACTGCGAGACGACCCACCAAGAGAAGGTACAGGCCATCCTGAAGGATGGATTGAAGATCGCTGGTTTGTAGAATTGCGTTATTTCGATACTCATTGCCATCTTAACCACGAGTCGTTTGCCGAGGACCTGACTGAAGTACTGCAAAGAGCAAGCGATGGAAGGGTACAGGCCATTGTAGTGCCGGGCTGGGATGTCGATTCCAGCCGGAAGGCCGTCCAAATGGCAGAGGAATTCCCCAACCTGCTGGCAGCAGTGGGGATCCACCCTACCGAGTGCAATGAGAGAACTATCGCAGCAGAAGAAATTGTTGAAATCGAACAACTCGCTTTGCATCCAAAAGTAGTTGCGATCGGTGAAATCGGTCTGGATTATTTTCACGATGCCACCCATCAGCAGGAGCAAAGCGAGTTGTTGTGCCAGATGCTCGAAATCGCAGAGAAACTGGCAAAACCGGTACTTTTACACAGCCGCGCATCGATGGAGGATATGATGGGGTTACTACTCTCGAGAAAGATGCGCGAGAACCCGGGTATCCTGCACGCGTATGAAGGTAATCTTGAGCAAGCTATCCGTTTGAGCAAGGCAGGTTATTCTTTCGGTGTCGGCGGACAGCTCACCTACAAGAACTCACTGCTCAAACACGAGGTCTTTCGAGTGATCCCGAGCGAGCGAATCGTGCTGGAGACAGATGCCCCTTACCTTTCCCCGGTGCCGCAGCGCGGAAAAAGAAACGAACCGGCTTTTCTTCCCTTTGTTGGCCGGTATCTCGCTGAGCTACGAGATCAATCAGAAGAAGAGTTATTAGAACGGATTTATCAAAATAGTACTAAAATATTCTTATAGGATTTATCGCATTGATCTCGACTTTTCAAATTCCCTCGGATGTGCAAGAACAAATCAGCCTGGTCGAAGAGCGCATGCTGCACCAGACGGCTGGATATCACGCCCAGCTTGAAGCCGCCCTGCATCAATTGTTGGCTTCCGGCGGAAAACGAATGCGTCCGCTGTTGATCTTGCTGATAGGCAAGATGTGTGCCGGTCCTCAAGAAGAGCTGATCAATCTGGCCAGCTCGATCGAGCTTTTGCATACGGCCACACTCGTTCACGATGACCTGATCGACGGTTCCTCGCTGCGGCGTGGTGTGCCCACCCTGAATTCGCACTGGAATGCCGCCCCGACGGTATTGACCGGAGACTTTCTGTTCTCGAAAGCAGCGTCACTGGCAGCGGCAACCAACGATCTGGAAGTGATCAAGCTCTTTTCGAAAACACTTGCCATCATCGTCAACGGCGAACTGGGGCAACTTTTTGACGGGCCCTATAATTCTTCACTCGAAGATTATTATCAACGCATCTATGCGAAAACGGCTTCTTTATTTGAAACCTCGACCCGGTCGGCAGCCATCCTGTCGCGTGTATCTGAGGAGAATATCGAGCGGCTGGCCCGCTTTGGCTATTCTCTTGGGATCGCTTTTCAGATCATCGATGACTTGCTGGATTACGTCGGAGATGCCACCCAGGTGGGTAAACCGGTGGGCAGTGACCTGCGGCAAGGGTTGATCACCCTGCCCATGCTGTTGTTTATCCAGGCTTACCCTGAAACCGGGTTCGTGAAAACGTTGGTGGCGCACCGCGGCCTGAGCAACGAAAATGAAATGGAAGAAGCTATCCGCGCCATCGGCAGCAATAAATCCATTATTCAGCAGACGCTGGGTGAAGCCCAGAAATTCGTAGACCAGGCGAAAGAAGCATTATTGCCCTTCGCTGAGAGTGACGCCAAGCGTAATTTGCTTATGATCGCGGATTTTACCGCGCAAAGAACTGTGTAATGTGCTCTTTAAAACAAAAATGCCGCTTTCGCGGCGATCTTGTGAGTGCGCTGGGTGGGATTTGAACCCACACGCCTTGCGGCACATGGCCCTCAACCATGCCTGTCTGCCAATTCCAGCACCAGCGCAATGCTCCGTTATTATAATCGGCTATTGGACTGTGTCAAGCATATTCGATTGAAATATTAAAACCTGAGAGGTAAACATGGCAATTGTTCTTGATGCAATGGGCAGTGATGATCACCCTACTCCTGAGATCCTCGCAGCCATCCAGTTGAAAAAAGAGTTCCATGAAGAGGTCATCCTGGTCGGAAAGAAAGATTTGATCGAGGCCAAGGTCAAGGAATTAAACCTCACTCACGAAACTTTCAACATTGTGGATGCCCCTGACGTGGTAGAAATGACCGATAAACCAGTGGATTCAGCACGCAAGAAGCCTAATAATTCGATGGCAGTCGGTTTGGCCCTAGTGCGGGATGGAAAAGCGGAAGCTTTCGTCACCGCTGGCAATACCGGGGGTGCATATTTCAATGCGGTGACCATCTTGCGCCGCATCCCGGGGATCAGCCGCCCCGCCTTGAGCAGTTTCATCCCCACCCGCCGCGGCGGCCGCTGTGTGTTTCTAGATACCGGCGCCAACGCGGATTGCCGCCCCGAATTTTTGCTGGAGTTCGCGGTCATGGGCTCTGCCTATGCCAATTCCGTGCTGAAAATCGAGAACCCGAAAGTGGCCTTGCTCTCGAATGGTGAAGAAGCCGGTAAGGGTAATGAACTGGTGAAAGGCACTTATCCGCTGCTGCAGGCCAGCGGGCTGAATTTCTACGGCAACGTGGAGCCCAAGGAAGTCTATGCAGGTATGGTGGACGTGCTGGTGGCTGACGGTTTTGCCGGGAACGTTTTCTTGAAGACCAGCGAAGCTGTGGCCAAATTCATCACAGACCTGCTCAAAGAGGGTATCACGGCCCGTTTCCTGTCGAAAATTGGCTATCTGCTGGCTAAACCGGCTTTTGCCGTACTGAAGACAAAAATGGACCCGGCAGAGGTTGGTGCGGCCATGCTTTTAGGCGTCAACGGGTATGCTTTCGTTGGCCACGGGCGTTCGGATGCACGCGCCTTGGTTTCGGCTGTGCGTCTGGCACGGAGTACCATTGATGCCCACCTGCTGGATGCCATCAAACTCGAAATCGAAAAACATATTCCCCAATCCTCTGAAAAGTAAGGGCTGAACATGAAAATCATTGCAAATGAAAAATTGATCAAACGGAACAACCGAATTGGGCAGATCACCTCGATCGGCAGTCTGGTAGTGCTAGCGGTGGGCATGTTTTATTCCTTCAAGGATTCTCAGGGAACCTACATGACCTTTACCTTTACTACCCTGATCCTGGGGTTCATCCTGTTTCAGGTGGGTAATTTCTATCTGAACCGCTTTGGCAAATCGCCCCGCCCGGACGAATTAATCAGCCAATCCCTGAAGGGCCTGGATGACCACTACAGCCTGTACCATTACACCACTGGTGTCTCGCATTTGCTGGTCGGGCCGGCCGGGATCTATTCCATTCTGCCCTATGGCCAGGAAGGCACGCTGTATTACGATGCCAATAAAAAGCAATGGCGGCAAAAAGGCGGCAACTTCTTCATGAAGGTATTTGGTCAAGAAGGTATGGGCCGCCCTGTAGGCGAAGCTGAAATTGCCAAGGAAGAACTGGAGCGGTATTTGCTGAAGGTGGGCGTGAGCAAAGAGAAGGTTACAGGCAGCCCCGTCTTGCTGTTTACCAATGATCGGGCTACAGTCGAAGGCGAAGGCTCCCCGGTTCCCTACACCACCTCAGAGAAGTTCAAAGATTTTATTCGGCGCAAAGCCAAAGAGGCAGATTTTGACGCTGAACCGGTGATCGAACTCATCGAGCAGAAACGAAAAAAATAAATAAAAAAGAGATCGGAATATGAACTGCACCCTTATTAACTTTTGGGTGCAGTTTTTGCGTTAAATTGGGAAATTACCTCGTGCAAACCAGTGTCTATTTTTCAGAACAGGTATATGCTTAAAGCAAGCGATTTTATCCGCACTGCTTAAAATCCAATTTAATATCTTTCCACCCGGAGGAAATCAATGGCGAACAAAGACTTGTACGTCGAATTATGCAAGTTCTACGAGTTCATGCTGGGGGAAATTCCACAAAAAGACGAATTCATCAAGGCATTGAAAGAAACGGTAACGGAAGATGATTTGCGTGTGCTGTTCTTGATGCCATTTAACGGCGCGATCTTCCACAATGATCTGGTCAAAAAAGCTGCCAAACATGGTATTGACGAGAAAACCGTCAAAGAGGCAGCGCTTCGCATGGCTGCTAAAGGCTATGTGCTCACCTACGAAACGACCCGCGGCCGTGCGTATGAACGTGGGAACCCAGTTTTCATGACCGAACAGCAAGTGCGCAGCCAGGAAAAATCACAGGCCCGCTCAATCTTTGCCAATTTCATGGATTCCATGATCGAGGCAGATTCTGTCGCCAACCCCAACAAGACCCCATACTATCGGGTTTTGCCGGTGGAGTATACTCTGACTGGCAAGATCCCCGATGACGCTATCCGGTTGGATGCGCCGGTGCCCGATCAGAGGCAGGTCTTGCCGATCGACGTTGTAACCGATATGGTCAATGCCCAGGATGTGGTGGGAGTAGCTGAATGCTTCTGCCGTAAAGCACGTGCGGTGGTTGGCAAAGCCTGCGAACATCCACTGGAGACCTGTTTCGTTTTCAATGAATTTGCTGAAGGGTTAATCGAAGCCGGGCTGGCCAGACAACTGACCAAACCTGAGGCGCTGGAAATTCTGCGTCATTGCGAAGAGGTTGGACTGGTTCATAATGTCGATAACGCTGAGGGACATCTTCGTACTCTGTGTAATTGCTGTTCCTGCTCCTGTGTAATCATGAATGCCATTCATCATGGCTCTACCAGTTCTGGAGCACCTTCTCGCTACGTGGTGAGCCATGACGCCGTCAAGTGCATTGCCTGCGGTGCCTGCATCGATATTTGCCCTGTTGATTGCCGCGAGATCGTGGATGGCAAAATGGTTGTTAATATTACCCAATGCCTGGGCTGCGGCCTATGTGTAACCAAATGCGAACAGAGTGCCAACCACATGGAGCCGCGCAAGAAATATCCCAAAATCTATCCCACCCATAAAGCCTTATGGGGGCAGATTGGCAAAGAGTCGATCGTGAGTATTTTGAAGAGCAAAATACTGAGCAAATAGTATTTCAGCCAATGGCTCAGTAAGTTTACTGCAAGATGCTTATGAGATTGGTTTACCAATTTCTGTCATTGAAATTCGTACTCTGTCAAACAAAGAAGTATTGTTTCGCTTTGTTCGCAGTGGATTGAAATCAGGAAACAAGGTTTGACAGAGTACGTACGAATCAGAAAAGAGGGCCCTATTCACGAATCGGGTATTGCTGCCAATATCATTGAAATTGCAGAGAAAGCTGCAAAGAAAAACGGACTATCTACGGTCAGGCGTGTGGATGTACAGATTGGCGCTTTTTCGGGAGTGGAACCCGAATTATTGACGTTCGCTTTTTCCGTCCTCAAAAAGAAGACGACTCTGGCAGAGGCAGAGCTGGAAATCATTAAGCTGCCGTTGCTCCTGTACTGCCGGGATTGTGAAACAGATTACGTGGGAGAAAGCGAAGATCTGCGCTGCCCGATCTGCCTGGGGGAAAACTATGACATCAAACAGGGCAGAGAGTTAAAGGTAATAGCCATCAGTGGAGGTTAAAGTGACTGGAAAGGAAATTTCAAAGTCAATTAACGCGGAGCGTATCCGCGTGATCACGATGGAAGAAGATGTGCTCCAGAAAAATGACGAGATCGCGGCTGAAAATCGGGTCTTTCTTAAAGCGAAGAACGTGGTGGCAGTGAACCTGATCAGTTCACCAGGTTCCGGCAAGACCACTTTGCTTGAAAAGACCCTGAGTGATCTGGAAGGTAGATTGCGCTGTGCAGTGATCGAGGGGGATCAACAAACCAGCAATGACGCCAGCCGCATTGCGGCAACCAAAGTGCCCGTGGTACAGATCAACACCCTCTCGGGTTGTCATCTCGAAGCCGCTCAGGTGCGGTCAGCTATGCAAGAATTGCCGATGGCTGATATTGATCTTCTGCTCATCGAAAATATTGGCAACCTGGTTTGCCCCTCTGAATTTGATCTGGGCGAAATCGGCAAAGTGGCGATCATGAGCATCACAGAAGGTGAAGATAAACCGATCAAATACCCGCTTCTGTTCCATTTGGCTTCTGTGGTGGTGCTGACCAAGCTGGATTTATTGCCTTATTTACGCTTTGATTTAAAACGCTGCAAGGAATACATCCGGCAGGTCAACCCACATGCCGAGATCATCGAAACCTCGGTGTTCAGTGGCAGCGGGCTGACGGTCTGGGAGGATTACCTCAAGAATCTGGTAAGTGTTTACCGCAAGTGAAAGAAAAGAGCTACCTTTCCCGTTTCTTCTCGGGTCTCTTTTTTGAACGCTGTTGAGAAGGTTGATTCCGCGGAGTAGCTCCCGCTGGCTTCTTCGCAGGAAAAATTTTCTTGCTAGAAGTGAAATGACGTCTGCGTGGGGCGCCTGTGCTGCCCGATTTGAGCTGTTCTACTTCCAATTCGGAAAGCTCTTTCCATTCTCCAGATTTGAGGTTGCCCAGAATCAGAGCCCCAATGCGAATACGGACAATGCGCACCACGAACAGGCCCAGTGTCTTGGCGGTCTCGCGAATTTGGCGTTTGTGCCCTTCTTTCATCACCACCCGCATCCAGGCTCCTTTGCCCAGGGTGGTCTCGATGCGGACGTCCACGGGCGAAGTGCGATGACCATCTTCAAGCACAATTCCCCGGCGCCAGGCATCGAGCTGTTTCTCGTCTGGGCGTGAAGCAAGCAGCACGCGGTATTCTTTTTCGTGTTCGTAGCGCGGATGGGTCAGGCGGTTGACCATTTCTCCATCATTGGTCAGGAGGACCAACCCTTCGCTTTCGAAATCAAGACGGCCGACCACAGAGAGCTCTTCCCCATTGGGAACCAGGTCGAAAACGGTGCGGCGGGTATCGCCAGTCACTTTGTCACAAAGCACGAAGCGCGGTTTGTTATAGGCATAATACAACATCGGTTTTGCCTGAGGGATCAAGCTGCGATCCACTTCGATCTGATCTTTGGCGGCATCCGCTTTCTGCCCGATTTCGGCACGCGTGCCATTAACCGTTACCCGGCCGGCAGTGATCAGCTCTTCACAGGAACGGCGTGAGCCGTAACCAGCACGAGCCAGTATTTTCTGTAATCGTTCTTCCATTTGCTTAATCCTTCAGGATCGTATTCTTGGGTTCATTTTCGTCTGTCAAAACCTCAAATGGCGGGAGTTGATCCAACGAGGTTAAGCCAAAATGCTGCAAAAAATCAGTGGTGGTTGAAAAAAGGATGGGCCGGCCTGGGCCTTCCCCACGGCCGACTTCCTGAATCAAACCCTTGCTGAGCAGGTTCTTGATGACACCATCGCTGGAAACACCGCGGACGGCATCTATACCGGGACGGGAAATCGGCTGCCGGTAAGCAATGATCGCCAACGCTTCGATGGCGGCCTTGCTCAGGCGCTGAAAGGACTCCAGGCCCAGAAATTTTTCTACATCCATTGCACAATCGGGAGCTGACGTGAGCTGAACCCTGCCGCCGTGCCATTGCAGTGAGACCCCGCGGCTGGCGGCATAATCCTCCCCCAGTTGTTTCAACGCTTCTTCGACCTGCTTAGCGTCGGAATCAAGCGCTTCAGCGATCTGGTTGGGAGCGACCGGGCCAGTGGCAACAAAGAGCAAGGATTCCACTCTCTTTTGCAAAGGAATAAAATTGGTTTCGGAAGGATTTTCACTCATGCTATAATTACCCAATTGGTAAAATGGTCTGTTGATTATACTCGATAGTTGATGTTCCCAGAGAAATGGGTAATGAAAAAATCGCTCTTGGCTTTCTTAATTATATTGATATTTCTTCTGTCCGCGTGCCAGCCGACTGCGACCCAGGCACAGATCATTCAGGTAACCCTCCTTCATGACCAGACAACCTCATCCCTCTCGATACCCGAGGGCCTGACCGTCCAGCAAATCCTTGCTCAGGCCGGTTTGAGCCTAAATCCGCTGGATACGGTTACACCAGCGCTGGACAGCATCGTTAGCCAGGCACAAACTATCCAAATCGTGCGGGTGACCGAGACTTTCGAGGTTGAAGAAAAGACGCTGCCTTTCGAAAGTCAGACGGTCAAGAATGAATCGCTGCCCGTCGGACAAACCCTGCTGATCCAGGCAGGAGAAAACGGCGTGCAATCGATCACCTATCGGGTACTGGCTGAAGATGGCGTCGAGCAGTCGCGGACTGTCGTTAAAACAGAAACCACCCAGGCGGCTAAGCCTGAGATCATTATGGTGGGCATTCAGTCCCCCTTCAAATCGGTCGAGATCAGCGGCACGCTGGCTTATATTTCCTCGGCAAACGCCTGGATCATGCAGGCCAACACTGGCAATCGCTGGGAAGTGGTCAACAGCGGTGATCTGGATGGAAGAATCTTTTCTCTTTCCCCAAACCGGCACTGGCTGCTCTTTTCTCGTTCAGCCGGCGAGGATGAAAAGCAGACCATCAACTCTTTGTGGGTGGTGGATCTAACTCAAGACGACCCTGCTCCAATTGCACTGGACGCCAAAAACGTGGTGAACTATGCGGAATGGGTCCCCGGCAAAGAAGCTACCCTTGCCTATTCCACCGTGGAGTGGCGCAGTACGGCTCCGGGCTGGCAGGCCAACAACGACCTGCAAATTCTGACTTTTGGTGAGGACGGAAAAGTACTGGCGACCAAGGCCCTGATCGATACCAATACCGGCGGAATTTATGGCTGGTGGGGAACAAGCTACTCTTTTTCACCGGATGCATCGGAAATTGCGTATGCTCGCCCAGACAGCATTGGGTTGGTCGATTCGAATGCCGGTTCCCAAACCCCGATTCAGGAATTCACCCCCTATCAGACGCAGGGCGATTGGGCCTGGGTGCCGCAACTGGCCTGGACAGCCGACCATGCCGTACTGTATGCCGTTCTGCCCGAGGCGGACGGTACCAGCTTCGACCTTTTTGCTTATTTGAGTGCTTCACAAAGTATTTTTGCACTCCAGCAAAATGTTGGCATGTTCAGCTACCCGGTGATCTCTCCGGTGGCAGACAGCGGCAATTTTGTGGTGGCTTACCTCTCCGCGATCAACCCGGAACAAAGCGATACTTCCAAGTATGAATTGCGGGTCATGGACCGCGATGGTTCAAACGTAAAAAAGCTATTCCCCAGTGAAGGGGTGCAGGGACTTTCTCCACAATCAGTCGTGTGGGCTCCTTCCGGTGAAACCCAATCTGTGATAGCCTTTATTGCGCAAGGGAATTTAGAGTTCGTCGACCCGGATACCGGTGCGATCACCCAGATCACCGGCGATGGCTCGGTAAGTAAAATTGATTGGAAATAATTATTGCTCAGGAGATATTGAATGCGTGTACTGATCACTGGTGCAGCAGGATTTTTAGGGTCGCATCTCTGCGACCGATTAATTGCTGAAGGTCATGATGTTGTTGGAATGGATAACTTTGTTACCGGTAATCCAGAAAATCTGGCCCATTTAGCGGGAAACCAGCACTTTGAATTCATCCGGCACGACGTTTCGGAATATATTTTCGTGCCTGGCAAGGTTGATGCGGTGATGCATTTTGCCTCCCCCGCCAGCCCCAACCCGGAATCCCCTTACAGCTACCCCAATTTGCCCATCCAAACGATGAAAGCTGGCGCGCTGGGGACTCATAATACGCTGGGCGTGGCCAAGGCCAATCAAGCCCGTTTTTTGCTGGCTTCTACAAGTGAAATCTACGGTGATCCGACCGTGCATCCGCAGAGCGAGTCTTACTGGGGGCACGCTGACCCGGTGGGGTTCCGCTCGGTCTACGATGAAGCCAAACGCTTTGCTGAAGCGTTGACCATGGCCTATCATCGCTTTCATGGCCTGGATACCCGGATCGTGCGCATTTTCAACACCTATGGCCCACGGATGCGTCTGGATGATGGTCGAGTAGTGCCTAATTTCGTCAAGCAGGCGCTGCAGAAGCAACCACTGACCATCTATGGAGATGGCCTGCAAACCCGCAGTTTTTGTTACGTAGAAGATCTGATCGAGGGAATCTATCGATTGTTAATGTCAGACGAGCACATGCCTGTTAACATTGGCAACCCCGCAGAAATCTCGATCTTGGAGTTTGCCAAAGAGATCAACCGCCTGACCGACAACCCGGCCGGGCTTGAATTTCACAAAGATCAGCGCCTGGGCGACGATCCGCAGCGGCGGCAGCCAGACATTACCCGCGCCAAATCCATTTTGAAGTGGCAGCCAAGCATCGATCTGGCAACTGGTCTTGAACGAACCATTCAATATTTCAAAGGGCAAAATTTCGCAAAATGACCGTATTCAACGACTCCCTCGAAAGGCGCCGCTTCCTGCGTTTTGCTCTGGTGGGCATCAGCGGAAGTATCGTCGATTTTGGTATTTTCAACTTACTGGCGACTCTGCTGCACGTACCCTCAACCATTGCTCAGGCCGTTTCTTTCACGGTCAGTGTATTCAACAATTTTACCTGGAATCGTCTGTGGACCTATCCTGAAACCCGCAAAGTATCCGTGATGAAGCAACTCAGTCAGTTTGCCATCGTCAACGTGGTCGGGTTGGGAATTCGAACGCTGCTCTTTTCTTTGATCGAAAAACCGATCATCGGACTGGCTGCCAAGTATATTCCGCACATTCTGACCCCCACCATTGTGGGGCATAACGTGACCCTGGCGACGGTGATCCTGATCGTGATGTTATGGAATTATTTTGCCAATCGTTACTGGACTTTCAAGGATTTTTCAACTTTGAAGGAGGGTGCAAAATGAATCTGTCTCATCGAGAACGTATCGAACGAACCATTCAGGGCGCGCAGGTTGATCGTCCTGCTGTCTCTCTGTGGCGGCATTTCCCGGTGGATGATCAATCACCGGAGACGCTGGCGCGCTCCGTGCTGAATTTTCAAAAGCGGTTTGATTTTGATTTCGTCAAGATCACCTCAGCTTCTTCCTATTGCTTGCTGGACTGGGGAGTGAAAGATGAATGGAGGGGTAACCCGGAAGGAACGCGGCAATACGTGCACCAGCCGGTACAAACGGCCGAAGACTGGCAAAAGATTCAACTCTTCCCGATGAAGGGATCCAAACTGTTTGAGCAGCTGCGGGCTTTCGAGCTGGTGCGCAAGAACACCCCCGATACCACCCCGGTCCTGCCCACCATTTTCAGTCCCCTTTCGCAGGCGAAGAATCTGGTCGGCAAAGAAAATCTGGTAGCTCACCTGCGCCAATCCCCGGATCAGGTGCTGGGGGCCTTACAGGTCATTACTGACCTGACCCTCGAATTTATCCAGCTGCTGAAGACCATTCACGTGGACGGAATCTTCTTCGCTGTGCAGCAGGCGCAATATTCCCTGCTTACGCGGGAAGAATTTCAGAAATTTGGAGCTGCCTTCGATCTGCAAATTCTCGATGCGGCCAAGGACTTCTGGTTCAATCTGGGACATCTGCACGGCACCCACGTCATGTTCGACGAATTAAGCCAGTACCCGGTACAGGTGCTCAACTGGCACGATTTGGAGACATATCCGGGGCTGGATGAAGGGAAAAAACTATTCCCGCGCGGGGCGGTGTGCGGTGGGCTGCAGCAGTGGCAAACGCTTGCATATGGCACGCCTGAAAGCGTCAAGGCAGAAAGCCGGCGCGCCATCGAACGCACGCAGGGCAAGCGGTTCATTCTGGGAACGGGATGCGTTACCCCGATCATTGCCCCAGACGCGAACCTTTTCGCGGCCCGCGAAGTCGTCGAAGAATATCTGGGCTAATCCTCTATGAGCAGCCCCCGAATCATCAGCGGCACAGCCAGAGGAATCCGACTGCAATCGGTCCCCGGAGATACGACCCGACCGGTCACAGATCGCGTCAAGGAAGCCGTTTTCAACATTCTCTCAACGGATATTGTGGACGGAAACTTTCTCGACCTGTTTGGTGGGACGGGCAGTATCGGAATCGAAGCACTTTCGCGCGGAGCTGAAAAAGCTACCCTGATCGACCTGCATTCCCAGGCCGTGACTACCATCAAAAATAACCTCAAAACTACCCGTCTCGAAGGGAAAGCTACCGTGCATCAGGTGGATGCTTTCCGTTTTCTGGCGGGAAAAGCCAATCAGAAGTTCGATTACATTTACATCGCGCCGCCGCAGTACAAACAAATGTGGCTGACGGCACTGCACCTGGTGGATGAACACATGGACTGGCTGGTTGAGGACGGCTGGGTAATTGTGCAAATCCATCCGGTCGAACTGGAACCGGTAGAGCTTCAGAATCTGGTCGAATTCGACCGGCGCCAGTATGGATCCACGGTAGTGCTGTTTTATGAGCCTAAAGCGGTTGCGGAGCAGAATAGCTGAAAGTAGCGACCAATTTTCCGACTGAATCGTAGGAATAATGACCAAAGAAGATCTGGTCATTATTTTTTATCTTCTCGATGAGCATGGGGATGTCTTCCACCACGGGGTATTGAGGCAATTCATCCACGGCAATCCATTCCAGTTCTCCCTCTTCGGAAGGCCGTGGCTCACCCACGAGGCGGGATCCGCTCAGCACGAACATGAGGATCCCCTGCGAGGGCTGTACTTCGATGGTGACAACGCCGCACAAATGCAGATCCGTGCATTCAAGACCAGATTCTTCAAGTAATTCGCGGCGGGCAGAAGAAAGAACGTCTTCACCATTTTCGATGTGGCCGCCAATGCCATTGTAGTGACCGGCCCAGATCTTTTTGGTAAGAGGGGCCTTTTGCATAAGTACTTTCTCCTCGCGCAGCAGCAGAGTGAGCGTGCGGGCTACAAAACTATAACGCCCGGGCAGGATGATTTGTGGGTTCAGATCGGTCATTTGCGCTCCAAAAAGACCTGGATAATTGCTTATCCAGGTCTGGGTTTGAGAAACTTAGCTCAAGAACATGGGAATGCCCATGAAATCGCGAATCTTGGGCTTGTATTGCTCGATATCGTAGAAGCTGGGCACATCCACGCGTTTCTGTCCGGCCAGGACCATGTTAATGGGTACGGTGGTGTATTTGCCGCCATGCAGGGCAACCAGTTTGCCGGTCTCGTTGCGTTTGATCAACTGCACGGCCAGGTTGCCATAAGACATGGCAACCATACGATCCAGAGAGTCAGGAGCGCCGGAGCGCATCAAATAGCCTAATTGCTGATACATGATGTCATAGCCAGTCAGCCGCTTGATCTCAGAAGCCGTGATCTCGCCGACCCCTCCCAGCTTGCGGTGACCGTAGGCATCCGCCTCGCCAGTTTCGACGATGTCCCCACCTTCGATGGTAGCGCCTTCGCTAATGGTCATCATGCAATAGTGGGAAGGATTGCTCTTCTTATCCTCTACCAGGAATTTGGCCAACTTATCCATATCGAAGGGGACTTCAGAAATAATGGAGCGATCGACGTAAGCCAGGTAAGAAGTGATCAGACTGGTTTCACCGGAATTGCGGCCGAACAGCTCGACGATACCGATACGTTCGTGGGAACCCACAGAAGTGCGCATGTTGGTGATGAAATCCACACTGCGGGTAACGGCAGTAGAAAAACCAATGCAGTAATCGGTGCCGAAGACATCATTATCCATGGTCTTGGGAATAGCCACAACCGGGAAACCTTCTTTGCTGAGGCGAACGGAGAAACTCAAGGTGTCATCGCCGCCAATGGTGACCAGGGTATCGATGCCGAGATTGTCAAGCACCTTCAAAATGTAGTCGGTGTAATCCATCATCCCATCTGGGGCGATCTGCTTGCCATACTGGGAATTCTTGAGAAATTCGGGAACCGTGCCGGCTTTCACTTTCTGCGGATTGGTACGGGAAGTGTGGAGAAAGGTACCCCCGGAGCGGTCAATCGTGCGCACATCCTCGCGATCCAGAGGACGGACGTATTGGTCGCGGCTTTCAGGGTCGTCCAAGTTGTACTGCAAAAGGCCTGCCCAGCCTCTGCGGATGCCCACCATTTTGTAACCCAGTTCAAAAGCGCTCATGGCTACAGCTTTCATGCATGGGTTCAAGCCTGGAACATCACCACCACCTGTTAAAATTCCAATTGTCTTTGTCATATTGAACTCCTGGATGAAAAATGATGATACAAATCAACTATTCGCCGCTTGATCGGGAATAGGTACCTGCAAATTGACATCCGTGCCTTTTTCTGGGCTGGAGTTAATGTTCAAAAAGCCACCCAGCATCGTTACGCGTTCCTGCAGCAGCTTCAAGCCGAGGCCGCCAGAATCTTTCAAGGAACCAGTATCAAAACCTTTGCCATTGTCCTTGATCGCTAATTTAATATTGGCTGGATCAATAGAAAGGCTGACATCGATCTTCATTTTGCTGGCGTTCTCGAGATTGTGTTTTACGGAATTCCCCACTAACTCCTGAACGGAGCGGAAGATGAAAATATCCAGAAAGGGATCCAGCTTTTGCTCCCCACCCGAGATATTGCTGCCTACCTCGATGCCCGTTTGTTCTTTGATGTTCATCAAATAGCGTTTGAGTGTGGGAATTAGTCCCAGGTCGTCGATCATCATGGGGCGCAGATCATCGATATACGAACGCACCTTCTGAAAGGTGTTCATCGAAGAAGTCTTCAATTTTTCGAGTTCTTCTTTGGCCTTAGTGGGGTCCATGTCGAACATGCGCGAGGTGATCTCTGTCTGAACGATAAAATTCGAAAGCGCCTGGGCGGGTCCATCGTGCATCTGGCGCGACAAACGCTGGCGTTCAGCTTCCTGCGTGTTAACCAGCATTTCAAGGGTGGCCAGCGAATTTTGCGGCTGCCCCGCCTGGCTGGGCAATTGATTCGAGCCGACGAAATGATCGAGAATTGTATCCAGTAATTTCTTGTATTTTTGCAGTCCGGCAAGCTGCTCCTGCAGGCGATCGACCTGAGCCCTGACCACCAGCAAACGCTGTTGGGCATCCATCGCGTTAGTGAAAATATCCCGAATGCTCTGTCGAGAGGCATTATCGGGGTTCGTTTGCACCTGCTGTAATTGAGCGGTTACATTGGCTTTTTTCTGAGTCAAACGATTGAGTTCAGTCTGACTCTGATCGATGGTGGTGTTGATCTCTTTGATACTGGCATTGGTTTGTTGCAGCTCTTCTTTCAAGAAATCAATGAAGTTATCCGAAGAATTTGCATCCGTGTTGGGTTGATTGTCCATCGATTACTCCTGATTGCCAGTACAAGCTGAATTAATAAAAAAGTATAGCATACTTATTATAGCTTGAACTATTGTAAATCAATGATCACAACTGTTTGTGGTTGATTTTGGTAATTCGCAGTGAACGTTTGAACTACCCGTCCCCACTGGCTGGAACTGGAATACCAATCAGAAAAACCTACGAAATAAGCACAACCTTTTTCCAGCAGGTATTGATGCAGGCGGGGCTCGTCGCGCATAAAAGGAATGACTTCCGGGTTGGCCAACCCCGCCAGGTCAACGAGCTGATGGCCGGAGAAATATCCCATTGCCCCAATGTCGTGGACTGCAATGATCTTCTCAGAAGGAACGTTTTCCGCTACCCAGCGGGCTGGCTGAACCATCAAATGGTCAATCAAAGAAATGTCCTGGCAATAAGCGGATAAGCCCGTGAAATAGAAAGCCACGGCAGTACACAGGGTCAAAGTGGCCCAGGAAAACTGGCCGAGCTTTTGCCAGCGCGGCAGGCGGATGCGCTGGAGCAGCCAAAACATTCCCAGCAAGCTGACCACCAGATAAGGCGCAATGATAGGTATCAGGTAGCGCCCGTGCTGGTAAGTTACCGGTAAGCGGATGGCATAAACCAGGATGCTTCCCAAAATCCACAGGATCATGCCGGCAGCAGGCACTGAGCGGTGCTGGAAAGTAAAAACGATGGCGGCGATAAATCCGGGCAGGAGGACGATGCCGGTTCCCGTCAAAATGGGCAGTATTTCCTGCCCGATGCGAGTCAACAAAGGTAGTGCCCAGCGGGCACTGTATTCCTGCTGCTTGGCGTAAAAGGTGTTGGGGAAGAAAGCGCCGGTGGTAGAAACATTGAAGGCAATGTAAGCTGACAGCAAAACGACGAATGGAAGAACAAGCGCAAAAATGGCACGAACTGGTTCCTTTTTCTGGAGGCAGCGCGACACGAATACCAGCAAAATTGGGCCAAGCAGGGTCAACCCATCAGGACGTACCCAGAGAATCAGGCCAGCAAACAAGCCAATCTTCCCCCAGCACGGATGTTCTTGCGCCAACAGAAAGAATAAAGCCAGGATGAGGGCAGAATACAAAATGGTTTCCATCCCTGAGCCGGCGGCCCAGAGCAGGTGCCATTCGCTGGCAAGTACAAAAGCGGCCAAAAGGAGACCCGAGAAGGGAAGATCAATAAATGCGGAGAGTGTTTTTACCCCCAGCCAGATGGTCAAAGAGAACAGCAGAATCGAAAAAACGAAGGTTAACCAGAGACCCGCCTGCGCTGAGATCAGGTCCGCGGCGGCAATGAGCAGGGTCCACAGCGGAGAAGTGGACCCTCCCGAGACAGTGCCGGCAGTATAACTCCACTGGCCAGAGGCGGCCAGATTGCGGGCATAGGTCTGATGAATCCAGGCATCATCCAGCGGGAATCCGCCGCCGGATTGCATCTGTCCGCTTACGACAAAGACCGTTGCCAGGAGCAAGGATAGAAAAAAGATCACGAAAGCCGGGTGCTTCAAGAGGAATGTTTTCATGGCAGGGTAACCTGATAAATCTTGCTCTTTTCAAACTGTCCCCAATAAGAAAGGGAGGGATCCTGGCAAAGCGATGTGTAACAATCATCGAATTCAGGGGTGTGGTCGGACGCGACGATCAAATAGTGGATCTGATACCTTTTCATCGCGCTGAGAGCGTCTGAGAGGCTTCCAGAGGTCATCTGGATGGAAGAGTAACCTGTGCTCAGGGTAAAGCCCGGAGAATCGTTGACCATGAACTGCTGGTCGCTGGAAACGCCGTGTGCCCGCAAAAAGTTGCCCAGCCCGGCGAACTCGACATATTGTGCATCAAATTTGCCCCCAAAAGTCTTGCTGGCAAAGAAACCAGCCGAGAGAAGCGCTGTGAGAACGAGGAAAGTACTGCCAAGCAGACGCAGAGAACGTTCAGGCTTCCATCGGCGCCAGTGAGCGATACGAGTAATGGCCGCGGCGAAACCGAGGGGGATCATGGCCCAGAGCAGGCACTGGAAGGCACTCAACGAATGGAAGAAGCCTCCATGCACTCCAGCATAGGGGAACACGAGTGACATCAAGAAAGCAAGCAGGCCCAGCATAAGCAAGTAAAACTGGATGATCTTCTGTTTGCGCTGCAGCCACAAGCCATAACCGGCAAAGGGTGCCCAAATGACCAATCCGGCAATCCCCACCCAGGTGCCCAGATTGCTGAGCAATGCCTGCAGGCGATCCAGAATCAGTTTCGCAGCACCGGCAGAGAGCCAATGAGCCAACGTGAGCTTTTCAGACGGATAGGCAAAGAGGTCATTGTAGCCCGTGAAGAACAGGGATAGATTCGACCCTGGCGGGAAAACCCAGTGGAAGACAAGCAGGTTACGAATGAACCAGGGCGAAAGAACAGCAGCGTAGGCAACAAGCGCCATACCCGCAAACAACAAGGATTGCCCAATCGGCCGGGTCTGGCGCAGCATCCAGAGCGCCAGAAATACCCCCAACAGCCAGAGAATGCCATCTGCTCGGGTAAGGTGCATCAACCCAGCAACGATCCCCAGGGCCAGCACCCGTCCGATGATTTTTGGCTGTGCAGATTGGGAGAACAGCGAAAGCAATAGAAGAAAATAGAGGGCGCCCAGAACGCAATAAAGAACAAACGAATCGGGAAGGGTGAAATAAACTGCAAAAAAACCGCTGAAAACTGCCAGGAAAGCGGACGAAACCAGATATATATGCTCATGGGTAAAATGTTCAGCGATCAAAACCGTCAGGACCGGGATCAAAGCGGCCAGCAGAATAAAAAAGAAGCGAGCCGCAAAAAAACTCTGAGAGTGAAAGAGAATCATCCCCAGAGCGGCAATCACGCTGGTCAGCGGCATCCAATAGGTAAAACTGAGATTGGGCAGTTGAGCCGGATTTGCCAGATAAGTCCAGATAAAAGGTTCAATACCTCCCTGGCCTGCGGCAATTTGCCTGCCCATCAAGGTGTAATAAGCGGCATCCATGTAGCCTGGCGTCTTCTGAAGAGTACTGAGAAGGAGCCAGAAAAGTAAACTTACCAGATACAGAAGAACGTATTGCCGGCGTGACATCAAATCTCGAGAGTTTGGTTCGATAACTCAATATTCCGCGAATGGGTGGTCCACCAGCGCACCCAATAGAGCAACAGAAAGGCCACGATCGGCAGCGGGAAGAAAAGCAGTGAACTCTGGATGGGCTGGTAACTTTTCTGCACTGTGACCAGAAAGAGTGCCCAAATCCCTACAGTTAACACTGCCACAAGGGTGACGAGAAAACCAGCGGATTTTTGCTTCCAGCGGCTGGAGATCATTTCCATGCAGAAGAAAAGGCCGGGGTAAAGCAAAATGAAATTGCCCGGATCGGTCTGAATCCCGATCCACTGGCTGAGAGCCAGAGTTAGGAAGGCTACCCACAAGAAATATTTGTTGGCCGCGTGCCTTCCCAACCAACACTCCAGACCGAGCAGGACGATCAAGACCCCGCTGAGTGCGTAAGAGAGGCGAGTACCAATATCGCCCCACCAGGAGATCATCACCGCGCCGACTGTTCCAGGCGGATTGTAGGAGGGATAGCGCAAGACTTCACGGAAATTTTGGGTCAGCCAATCGGGGATCAGCAAGAAAGAAAAGCCCACCAGAATCACCATGCTGCCTAGAAAGTAGCCGATCAAACGATAGCGTTTGTTGAAAAAGGCCCAGAACAGCAGAAAGGCAATCAACAAAACGACGTTTTGGGGTTTGATGGTTGAAATGGCGAGCAGAATCCCCGCAATTTCATCTTTGCCGTCGCGGATCATCAAAAGACTGGCCAGCAAAAGCAGAGTGACCACGATCACCGCGTTGCCGTTGATCAGCGGGCGGGTGCCGTGGTACGAGAAAAGGGTAAACAACACCAGAAGCGCAAACAAAAGCGGGCTGGGCTTCCAATAAGTCAGGCGAAAGCTCAAAATGGCGATCAGCACCAGACAGATCTCAAGTATAGCCATCCAGACGGCTCTGGCGAGGGAAAAATCCTTGATCAGCGCAAAGGGAGCAAAGAAAAAGAGAGAATACAGCGGATAAGCCACCCGCAGTTCGTGTTCTCCAGCCTCAGCAGCCCGGCCATAGACCATCGTCTGAATCTTCAAAGCTGTGTCATCAGAATAAGGGCTCGTGCCAGTGGTAAAGAAATTACGCGTGCCTTCCCAATGCACCAGAAAATCAGTGCCACCGGGACTGGTTTTAGCAAACTGGTAATTCGCAAAAATCAAAGCTGCCAGTGAAAGCAAAATCACCGCAGCATAAGTGAGCCAACGTCGTTGATTGATGTTTTGCACCTGGTACCTCCAAATACCCCCTAATTATACCGGAATCCGTCTGAGAAAAATTCCAAAAAAACAGGGTCCCCAGAAATTTTGAGGACCCTGTCAGATGATGCAGTAATAAGTTCTAGATGGTTTTATGGAAAATGCGGTGATTCTTGTAAGGCTGACCGCCCAGGTTAATCAGATCTTTGCGCATCTGCGCGGCTGTTTCAGCGACCTGAGTCATTTCGCAGTGATCGAAATGGAATTCTTTGATCGTCTTTTCCATTTCTGCATACATAATAGCGTTACCACCCAGACCATGATACTCCGGGAGTACCCCAGCGCCGTTCACGGATACCCATTTGGTCTTTTTAAGTTCGCGCATCATGTCGAGAACTCCCAACGGAGTGATTTTGCCATCGTGGCGCTGCAGGGCGGACGTGATATCCGGGAACGCGAAGAGGAAGCCAACGATCTCATCGTTGTGGGTAATCAATTTGATCAATTTGGGATCGGCCACAACCAATAAGTTATCGAGCAGCAGCTTTACCTCGCCTTTCGTCAGGGGGTAATACTCCCAGTTGTTGACAAAAGTTTTGTTATATGCCTCGCCAATTTCCCAGGCATGTTTCATCATTTCGCGTTTGTTCTTGAACTGGAGAACTTTAAAGGAGCCACGTTTCTGCACTAATTCTGACGCTTTACGCACCTTTTCGGGCAAGACAAATTTATCCTTGTAAATATAGCAGGAGACGAAATCAACTTCCTTGGTAAAGCCGAGGTTCTCCAGCAGTTTGGCGTAATACGGGAAGTTGTAGTTCATCATGGTCATCATTTGATGATGTTCGAACCCCTCGACCAAAATGCCATAGCCATCGAAAGCGGAAAAACCCTTTGGCCCGACCACCTCGTTCAATTCATGCTCGTGAGCCCAATCGAAAACGGCCTGGAAGAGCATATTCGCCACTTCCTGATTATCGATGCACTCAAAAAGATAGAACTGAGCTTTTTTGACTTTGTGATACTCATTGAATAGCTTATTCATCATGGCAGCGATGCGGCCCACGATCTTGCCATTCTCATCTCGAACCACAAAGAAATCAGCGATGGAATGTTCGTAAAAGGGATGCTTGTCGCGGTTCAACATCAATTTGATATCGCCGCGAAACGGGGGACAAAATTGCGGAGTTCCTTTGTAGAGATCGTACTGAAATTGGACAAATTCATCGACTTGCTTTTTATTGCTGGTATCAATCTTTTCAATTTTGAACATAATAATCCTCAATTTTGAATAAAATGAAAAAGAATGAAAGTTTGCTTGGAGTATAACTCCGTTTTCAAGAAAAAGTTAAAAAAAGTTAAATTTTTTGGCTCAAAAAATTGGATATTGCTGCATTAAACTCTTGTGCATGATCCACGTTCACGGCGTGTCTTCCCCCTTGAATGAAAATGTGGGTCGAGCCTGGGATGCGCCTGGCTAACAGCGTCTGATCCTCCAAACTGACGGTGTTATCCGCGGAACCGGTGATTACCAGAACGGGAATTTTCAGCGTTCGAAGAAAGCGAAAGCTGGAGAATTTGGCCAGCTCGAGCATGGCCTGGCGATACACCCGGATATTGGCGTGGCAAATCTGGTCATAGAGATAATCGTGCCATAATTTTTGGTCTGCCTGCGGAAAAATGTGATCGGCCACATTTTGCGCCTGTTCTTTCAGCCTGCCGGAAAAGATCTGAATAATGCGGGAACGGAGATAGGGAAAATTCTTGCGCAGACGGGGGTGCAAACGACTGAAAGTGCTGACCAGGATCAGCTTTTTGATTTTCTGCGGACGAGCCTGAACCAGTTTTTGAGCAATCACGCCCCCGAGTGAAAGACCCATGACGTCGATCGGTTCAGGAAAGGAATCCACGATTTCCTGGGCAATCCAGTTGGTTACACGCCGGATACGCCAGATTTTTAATGGATAGAGGGAACGTCCAAACCCTGGCAGGTCGATGGCAATCGGTCGGTAGCCCAGCGCATCCAGCGCAGGAAACTGCAATTGCCACGAACTGCTATCAGATCCCAGCCCGTGAATAAGGAGGATGATCCGCTGATTATCAGGATATGGATCGAGATAAAAAATCGAAGGTTTTCTTTTCAAGGCAAATTTGGCTTGCATTGACATGATGCTCAAGCACCTGTTATGATATTTGCAACACTCTTGATCTGTTTAACTTTAACACTGATTTCATCTGGAGGTTGTCATGGAAAAGTTTATTATCGAAGGTGGAATTCCGCTGAATGGGACTGTTACCCCTTCTGGTAATAAGAATGCTGCCTTACCCATCCTTGCTGCCTGTCTGCTGACCGATGAGCCAGTGATTCTGCACAACGTCCCGGATATTCAGGACGTGCAAAACATGCGCAAGCTGATCCTGAGCCTGGGGGTAACCATCGACATTGTAGACGCCCATACCTGGAAGGTGCAGGCGAAAGTAGTGCGCCCCAC
>JAAZOQ010000306.1 GCA_012797695.1 Anaerolineaceae bacterium
ACCTGACCAGATATCTTCCAGACCATAGGTCCAGATCTCATTCTCGTAGCGGTTTTCCCAATCATGGCTGCCTGAAACAAGGGGAGTATGTTTCTCATCGATCAACACGGCTTTGATGCGTGTCGAACCGAACTCGATCCCCAGAAATTGTTTCGCGTTCTGCTTCTCATTAAACTGACTCATTCTAAAGGCAACCCTTCTATAAAGAATTTACATGCTTTCGCCTCGCCGCAGCAAGAATTCCTCTTCGCCCTGACAAAAACACCTCTGGCACTGTCAACAATGACAGGAGTGTTAAGAAGAACTCCCGGCGATGGCATGCATGATCTCTTCGCCAGACTCATCAGTAAATTCAGCTACCATCTTGCGTTCGCGCATGACCACCACCCGGTGGCTGGTACGCAGCACTTCTTCAAGTTCTGAAGAAATGAAAATACACGATTTTCCTTCTTGCGCCAGCGCCAGCACCAGCTTCTGAATCTCAGCCTTGGCTCCCACGTCGATCCCGCGGGTCGGCTCATCCAGGATGAGCAGGCGTGGATTGATGGCCAGCCAGCGGGCCAGAATAACCTTCTGCTGATTGCCACCGCTCAGATTCTTGACTAGTTGATCGGGAGACGGAGTGGCAATATTGAGCAGTTTGATGTATTTTTCGGCGATGGCGTACTGTTCCTGTTTCTTCAGGTACTTGAACCAGCCCAGGCCTGCCTGCATGGCCAGGATAATGTTCTCACGCACGGTCAATTCGCCGACGATCCCGGCTAACTTACGGTCTTCCGGGCACAGGCCAATTCCCCGATCAATGGATTGCAGCGGGGAAGAACTCTCGATCTTTTTGCCATCGATGTCCAAAGTGCCGCTGGTTGGGTTTTCCAGCCCGAATAAAAGCCGGGCCACTTCGGTACGCCCGGAGCCCAGCAGCCCGGCCAGACCGACAACCTCGCCGGCATGCAACTGCAAATCGAAGGGTTCCACCACCCCGGTTTGGGCCAGTTGATCAGCTTCCAGCCAGGATTCGTGTTTAACGAATTTGCGGGTTTCTTCCTTCAAGCCGGCCATTTCGTCGTACTCCACGATGGAACGACCGATCATCTTGGTGATCATCTCCAGGCGCGGCAAAGACTTGACGTCATAGGTACCGACCAGCTTGCCATTGCGCAGCACGGTGATGCGATCAGCAATTTCATAGATCTGGTTCAGGAAATGGGTAATGAAGATAATCGACACCCCTTCGTTTTTCAGCTTGCGCATCACAGCGAAAAGCTGTTCGGTTTCCTGCACGTCCAGGCTGGAAGTCGGTTCATCCAGCACGAGCACCTTTGCCGAAGCAATTTCGAGAGCTCGGGCAATGGCCGCCATTTGCTGCACGGCAACCGAGCAATCCCCCAGTACCTGGCTCACATCCATGTCTACCCCCAGGCCCAGCATGATCTGCTTTGCCCGGGTGTTCATGGCCTTGACATCGATGAAGCCGAATTTGTGCGGCTCACGGCCAATCAAAATATTTTCGGCCACGCTCAAATGCGGGCACAGGTTGACTTCCTGATACACCGTGCTGATGCCCAGTCCCTGGGCTTGCTGCGGGGAGTGAATGGCGGCTTTCTTTTGATCGATGGTAATGACGCCATTATCCGGCTGTTCAACGCCGGTCAATACTTTGATCAGGGTTGATTTTCCGGCTCCATTTTCGCCCACCAGCGCATGAATCTCCCCTTTATAAAGAGTGAAGTCGACATTTTCCAGTGCCTGCACACCCAGAAAGGATTTGCAGATCCCCTTCATGCTTATAATTTCATAGTTTGTCTCAGCCATACTTCACCTCTAGTTCTTCTTGCGGATGTAGAAAAGGCTTTGAACGCCAATGGCCAGCAAAGTGAGGATGCCGATGCCGATGCGCGTCCACCAGGAGCTCAACGTTCCGTTGAACTGGAGGACAGACACGATGGTGCCGTGGATCAAAACGCCGAACAGGGTGCCCAGCACGTTGCCGATTCCACCCGTCAGTGCGGTACCACCGATCACGACCGCGGCGATGGAATCGAGTTCCATGCCGGAGGCAAACTGGCCATAGCCGGCCAGCAGCGACATACTGAACACAATGCCGCCCAGTGCCGAGCAAAATCCGCTGAAAGCGTATACCATGATCTTGGTACGCCGCACCGGCAGACCCATCAGCATGGCTGATTGTTCATTACTGCCAATAGCATAAATAGTACGTCCAAAACGGGTGAAAAAGCTCAGGTAAATGGCCACCAGCAGCATGATCGGACCCACCAGCGTCGTCACATAGATGTAGGTCTTGTGGAAGAATGGAAGATAGATTGGGGTAAGTGCAATCGTTTTATAGACCTGGTCTTTGATCGGCAGCGAGGTCAGGCTGATAATGTATGCCATGCCGCGAGTGAAGAATAGCCCCATCAAGGTGGCGATGAAAGGCTGCACCTTGAGATCCTGAATGATCCAACCCATCATGGTGCCCAGCAGGATGCCCAACGCAATCATCATCGGGATCACCAGAAACGGGCTGACTCCTCCCTGCAGCAGCGCTGCGGAGGCCGTACTGACGAGGGCGATCACGCCACCCACCGACAGATCAATTCCGCCGGTAAGAATGACCAGGGTCATCCCAATCGAGACCAGCAGCAGGCTCGAGTCGTTGATGAACAGGTTGAAGAACACCTGCGGTTTTTGCATGGTTGGATATAGACGGCTGCCAACGAAATAAACCAGCACAAAAACTGCGAAAGTGATCAGCAGACTGCCGTATTGTCTTAAGAAGCGCTTAGCATGCTGTGTCATTTTGGGTTCCTCGCTTTCGCCTGCTGGTAAGTCGACTCAAGAATCGGCGCGTGTAATCAGAGTACAGCAGGATCACAACCAGAACCAGCAAGGCCTTGGCTGCCAGCAACGCATTGGCGGGTACCCCCAGGTGATAAACGGTGACGGTGAAGGTCCAGATCACCACTGCGCCGATCACGCTGGCCAGCAAATTGAAGCGTCCGCCGGTCATCATCGTGCCCCCCATGACGACTGCCAGAATGGCATCCAGTTCGTAGTTCAGACCGTTATTGTTCCCGTCGGCACTGTGGACGTAAGAACTGAGGATCAAGCCGGCGATGGCGCCGCAGAATCCGCAGAACATGTAGGCGAACATCTTGACGTTCTTTTCGTTGATGCCGCTGTGATAGGCGGAATTGGAGTTCAGACCCACCGACTCGATGAACAGGCCGATGGAAGTCTTGCGTACCAGCACCCATCCGATAATCAGCACCAGCGCCACGATGTAGATCGAGACGGGCAGCCCCAAGATGTAACCGTTCCCAAACCAGAAGTAGGGAGTGTAATAGATGGTCATGATCTGCCCATTGGTGATGATCTGGGCAATACCGCGCCCGGCGACCATCAAGATCAGGGTAGCCACCATCGGCTGGATCTTGGCTCGGGCAACCAGAAACCCGTTCCACAGACCGCACAGGGTCCCCGCGGCCAGGTCCGCCAGAATGATCAAGGGTAAGGGAGTATTGGTAGAATTGCGGGTCAGGATTTCATTCGAGATCAGCGAATTGCCCAACGCCGGGTTGATCAACACCGCTCCCATTGCCGCTGAGATGGCGATCACTGCCCCCACCGAAAGATCGATCCCCCCGGTGGCAATGACGAGGGTCATCCCAATGGCCACCAGCATAAGCGGTGCTCCATTATTGAAGATGTCAACCAGGTTACCGTATAAATGTTTGCCCCAGGTGGGGTCTTCAATGATGCCTAATTTAAAGAAACTTGGATCAATGATCGAGTCAAAGATTAAGATGATGATCCAGGCAACTAACGGCCAGAATAACTGGCTGTTACGGAATCGTCTAAGAAATGACTTCAGTTTCATATTTCTCCTGCCGTGAGATAGATTGAGATCGGATCGTGCCGGATCCCCAAATGTTGTGAAGCCTACTGCCCTGGGCAGTCGTCTGCTCTTACCATCGTTGAAGCACTTCTTCTAACTTCGTTCGCCAGTCAATACTTCTAATAGATCGGGCCGTGAATCAATTGCCCTTCTTGCGACAGGAAGCGGCAGTTCGTGCGTGCCGCTCCCTGTCCAATCAGTTCCCACTCAATGTTGGGGAATTCGAGCGAAAGTCAGTTTAGTACGTGCGGGTGGGCAGTAATTCTGCAGCGTTCTCAGGATAGTAGACGGTTTCATTGGTGAGAACATTGGCGTCAACTGTGCCACCGTTCATGATCGTCAGGGCCATTTCAGCAACCTGCGGAGCCAGCAGTGGGTTGCATTCCACGTCAGCCTGGAACCAGCCATCGACCATCGCCTGGAAACCACCACGGGTACCATCGACAGAGACGATGAACAGATCACCGGGGTTCACACCAGCGGCTTTCAAAGCTTCGATAGCGCCAATACCCATGTCATCATTGTGAATGAAGATGCCCTGGAAATCGGTGCCGGCTTTGTATTTCTGCAGGAAGGCCTGCATGACCGGAAGGGCCTCAGCACGGGTGAAGTTGCCCGTCTGGGAATCGATGATCTCGATATTGGAATTCAAAGCTTCGCGGAAGCCTTTGGCACGGCCCACAGCGGCACCGGAACCAGTGGTACCGGAGAGCTCCAAGATCTTGGCGCCATCGGGGAATTTCTTGTTGAATTCTTCAGCGGCGCGTTTGCCTTCCAGTTCCATGTCGGAACCGATGTGAGAAACATACAGAGAAGGATCAGCGCTGACGGTACGATCGACCACGATCACGGGGATACCGGCATTGTGGGCTTCGGTCAAGACAGCGTCCCAACCATCTTCCACTACAGGCGGCAGTGCGATTACGCTGACACCCTGCTGGATGCAAGCACGTACGGCAGAGATCTGGTTTTCCTGTTTCTGCTGAGCGTCAGAGAAGACCAATTGGAAACCATCTTTCGCGGCTTCGTCTTTGAAGGAAGCGGTATCAGCAGTGCGCCAGTCGCTCTCAGCGCCTAACTGAGGGAAGCACATGACCATATCTTTGTACGTGCAGTTCGGGGCGCAAGAGGCCTCGCCAAAGGGTTTCTCAGCAGCAGCGGCGGTGGTAGCGGCAGGTGCAGCCGGGGCCTGGGTCGCCGTGGACGCGGCAGTGCCGCATGCGGTCAGGGCCATCGTGAAAACGATGACAAGAACCAGAACTTTGAACATATCCTTTTTGTTGAACATACACCCTCCTCCTATGACATACTTGATTGTTTTGAGATAAAATCAAATAGGCGAAACAACTCAGACATTGTTTTGAGTTTGTTCGTCGTGCTCGGGAATGCTCTGGTTGGCCGAAAATCAATTAGAGCATTTCCTTTTTTTAAGACAAGAATACCTATCACCTCCTTTACATAAATTTACGAACTTTGGCGGATGATCAATTCTGGTTGAATTGTGATGTATTTTGGCTCCACGATCTTGTTTTCCAGATAGTTCTCTTCTGTTTGTGAAACCAACTCAGCTACAGCAATTCTTCCAAGTTCGTCTTGATTTTGATAAACCGTTGATAATGAGGGACAGTAAAATTCAGATTCCGGCATACCATCGAAGCCAATGACGGCCAGATCCTGCGGAATCTTTTTACCCATTTCAAGAGAGGATTGCAGCACGCTCAAAGCCATCTGATCATTGCCCACAAAGATGGCGTCCATTTCAGGATACTTTTCGACCAGCTCCAGAAAAGCGATCTTGCCGCTTTTCGAAGACCAGTTCCCCTGCGTCCACATGCGCTCGTTGACTCCCAGGCCATGCTCGGTCAGGGCGGTTTCCCAGCCCCCTTTGCGTTGTCGGGCTTCCCACCACGACAGCGGACCGGCAATGTGACCGATGTGTTTGTGCCCGCTGTGGATCAGATGCTCCACGGCCGCTTTGGCACCGCTGAAGTTGTCGGTGGTCACAATGGTGACGTCCTTTTGCTCTTCCATGGTCAAAAAAATAATCGGAATGTCGATCAGCGGGAAAACATCCGTCAACCATTTCCGATTATCTTCAATCTCAGGGGCTGCCCAAATAATTCCGTCAGCTTGATGAGATTTAAACCAGTGTAAAAGGGGAATTACATTCGTCGAATTAAAGCTTTCCAGCTCTTTAAGCAGTAAACCATAACCCAGCTCTTCAGCCTTATTGGTGATGCCGCTCAAAGTCCGCGACGGGCCAAAATACTTCAACCCGGCCGTCACCACACCAAAGAGATAACTTTTGTGCCGGCTTAAACTCTGTGCTACCGCATTGGGCTGATAATTGAGTTCTGCCATTACCTGCTTCACTCGCTTACGCGTCTCAACCGAAACATCCTGCCGATTGTTCAAGACTCGGGATACTGTCTGCCTTGAAACGCCGGCCTTTTCGGCAACATCATAAATCGTGGTCTTACCGGTTTTCGCCAAAGAATCCTCGCCAAGAATAGTCTATGGAACCACGAGCAGCATTTAGAGCAGCACTACAGGTAATTGTGTATGCCGTATCAAATTTAGGAATAAAATTGTGTTGTGAGCGGTATCGTGAGCGGTCGCGTGACCGCTCACATACATATTAGCAACATTCATCCTAAAAGTCAATAGGGTTAATTCGAAGAATTTCTCAGATTCGTCAGGGAAAGGGAGTTTTTAAGCAGGCAAATCTTTTTTAGATTTGCGCTTCAGCTTCGGTTGTCAACAGCGCTTTTACCTGTTCCTCGTTTACACCGTTTTCTTTTCGAACCGATGATCTCGGTAAAAAATCAACCTTTCATAAATCGAATCACGTTCCAGCTCAGAGCCGGCAGCACCGGGGTAAAGCGCCCGTCCAACTGAGCACACTCGTGGCGCGTGACAGGCGCTACAGTGTTCGGAGCAGCCTCGGTGTTGGTAGCCGCAATATCCTCGTGATGCAGCACAATGTGCGTATCGAAGCGCAGCCCTGCGAACGCGCGCAGGTCACAGCTAAGCTGAAAATCGCTATCGCTGCTGCGATTCAGGGCAAAGATCGTCAGTGAGCCATCCTCACCCTCCACTGCGGCCGCGTCGACAAAGGGGACAGCGTCGAACTCAGCCGAACTGTATTGCGGGGACTTCAGAATGGGCCGCAGCGAGGTACCGCGCCCGTACAGCGAGGTATACAGAAATGGCCAGTAAGTCGTTTGGGCCCAGCAGCCGCGCTCGCTGGTCATGATTGGGGCGATCACGTTGACAAGCTGGGCCAGGCAGGCAATTTTGACCCGGTCGGCATTGTGCAGCAAGGTAATCAGCATGCCGCCCACCAGCAAAGCATCCTCGAAGTTGTACACGTCCTCAAGCAAAGGCAGCGACTGGCCCCAGTGGTTTTCAGCCTGAATCTGCTTATCTTGCTCGTTGGAGTGATACCACACGTTCCACTCGTCGAATGACAGGTTGAGCTTCTTGTGGCTGTGTTTCTTGCCGCCGACGGCGTCGATCAGTGCCACGACGGTCTTGATGAAAGCATCCATGTCCAGACTTTTGGCCAGGAAGTTCTTCAGGTCGTGCGTCGGATTGGTGTAATAGCGGTGCAGCGAGACGTAATCGACGTTCTCGTAGCACAGATCAAGCATTTCCAGCTCCCAGGCGCCGAAGGTAGGCATGTCGTACGCGGAAGAGCCACAGGCCACCAGTTCGATCGACGGATCGACCCATTTCATGACCTTGGCGGCTTCATTGGCCGCCCGCCCGTACTCGTAGGCGGTCTTTTGCCCGATCTGCCACGGACCGTCCATTTCGTTGCCCAGGCACCACAGTTTGATGCCGAAAGGCGCCTCAGCCCCATTGCGGCGGCGCAGGTCACTCCAGTAAGTGCCGCCGGGATGATTGGCATATTCGACCACGTTGCGCGCTGCGTCCAGTCCGCGTGTACCCAGGTTGACGGCATACATCACCTGGCTACCGGCTTTTGTAGACCAGTCGCAGAACTCGTGCAGGCCAAACTCGTTGGTTTCGGTGGTTGCCCAGGCCAGATCGAGGCGCCGTGGCCGCTGAGCGCGTGGGCCAATGGCATCTTCCCAGCGGAAGCCAGAGACAAAATTGCCGCCCGGGTAGCGGATCACCGGCACCTTCAGCGCCCGGATCTTTTCGAGCACGTCCAGACGGTATCCGTTCTCATCCGAATTAGAATTGCCCGGGTCGTAGATCCCCCCGTACACGGCCCGCCCCAGTTGTTCGATGAACGAGCTGTACAGTCGCTCATCCACAGGGGCAATGGCAAAGTCTCGATCCAGAATCAGGCTGGCTGTTTTCATCTCTTTTCCGCTCATGACACCACCTTTTCAGTTATCCTTTGACGCTGCCTGAGGTCATGCCTTCGATGAAGTATTTCTGCGCACTGAAGAACAGGATCATGATGGGCAGCACTGACAAGACCGATCCGGCGATCAGCAGCTGATAGTTGTTCCCATACGGGCTCATCAGGCTGGTCAGACCAATCGGTAAGGTATATTTTGCCGTATCTCGCAGCACAAGTAAAGGCCACAGGTAGTTATTCCACGAAAACATGCCCACGTAAATGGCCATGGCGGCCAGGGCAGGTTTCATAATGGGCAGGATCAGGCGCAGGAAAATGCCATATTCGCTGCAGCCGTCGATGCGGCCCGAGTCGATGATCTCGCGCGGAATCCCCTGCAAATACTGGTTGAAGAAGAAGATGGCAATGGGATGTGCCAGATACGGCAGCATGATGCCAATGTAAGTGTTGGTCAGGTTCAGG
>JAAZOQ010000307.1 GCA_012797695.1 Anaerolineaceae bacterium
CCTGCATAAACTTGAAAAACTTGATACACTTGGTCATAGAGCTTCCCTACCGGTAATTATGGATTTGCCAGATTCAAGTTTACTCGGTTTGGGAAGCTCTACCTTTTCATTTGTCCTAACTCATGTCCGAAGATCAGTAAGAAAGGGCTATTCTGAAGATCATTTACTTCACTGAGCAAAGGTGAAATACCTGCATATTTTACACCCACCTTTAACAAGCGGTCCCTCAAAGCATCTTCATCGACCCCTTCAATAATTGCTTTAGCATTATCAGCAGGAACTCTAACGGCTTTGCTGTTTATTACAATAAATTGAAAAGCTTGTTCTTTCAATGGAGCATCAATTAAACAAACAAATAATATGGGAAGATTTTCTTGGTCAAAATCCGACATGCCAAAAAATCGATGTTGTCCATCAACTATTAATGCAGGTCTTAAATGATCTGGTTGGTTATGCTCAAAAGAAAATTCCAAGAAACCCCATTCAACCTGTGGCGAACATTCATTATGAATATCTGTCCCATTAAAACATGCAATCATTTGCTGATCAACCGACCTAAAATTTGCTTGATTGGGTTCAAAAGCTAGAAGGATATTATTCGGTATTGTATTTACTGAATCTCGGGCTAAAAATCTTGCAATTGCTTTTCGTCTAGATTCGCGCAATATACGCTGAGTTCCCTCTTCATATTCTCTCGATCTCTTTATACCTACCCACTGTAATGCATCTCGAACACGAGTATGAAATACAAAAAAAGGAACAGTTTCATTATCAATTCTCTGTGTTACCTTGCAACCAAAATAACTCCTATTCTCCATAGTGAACTCCTTGATTATCCATTATTGGAATGCTCTGAACAAAAAGTATCAATATTTAAGTAATGCCAGCTGTCACCCGGGTTCCTCCTAAAATAAGTGAACTCACCTGAAGAACTTGGTGTAGCCTTACATCTCCTATAACTACACTTATAGGCACTTCTTGCTAACAATGCTATTTTCTGTTCTCTGTCTCGTAGAGTATGCTCCTCAGGAAAGTCCTCGGTGTTGAAAGAAATTTCCTCATAATGAAAATCATCGGCATCTAAATAGTCATGTTTCGCCTGGTTACATCTTCTACAGCAAGCGATCAAATTGGAATCAACACTCTGTCCTCCAAGAGAATTTGGCCATAAATGTTCGACTTCTACAGATTGATCCATATTATTTTGGGTAAAATCCATATCACAACCACAAATATAGCACTTTTTACCTTGATCTCTTGCCATTCGCACTACCCGATCTTTCGTCTTTTGAGTAGGTTTTTTTTCGCTTGCTATGACACATTCAAGTAATAGAATTAATATTTTCTCGATTTGGCCTTTAGGGAAATCCAATTCATTGTTTAAGAGGTTTCGAAGTTCACTAAAATAAAGTGCATCCGAGATCTCACCTGATGTTTTCTTTATGTATTGGGCTGTTTTAATTAACCTACGAACTAAATAATTAATACTGCTTTTATAGATTACCTCTACTAATTGTCCTTCTGCCCGCAGGTCATGATCAAGCTTAGAAATAAATACCTTCTCAGGAATATCGCCCATTGGATATAATTCCATTAATAATTCTTGTAGTTGTTGACCAGGGTTATCGAGTTCAGGATGATAAGTTGACATAAATAGACCTTTATCAAGTTCCTTTCCTAAGAGGTTCCTTTATAAATCAATGACTACACCAATAATGACTCATCTGATTTATCTAAATTACCATTATCTTTCAAAATATTAATCAAATTCCAAAGAGGCTTTCCTCCCTGATCTAGTAAAAGTTCCTTTAGGTCTTGAATTCCAGAATATGCATATTCTTCTGCAATAGTCAAAATATCACCAGTATTTCCGAGAACCTTTATATCACCAGTCTCAGCTATCGCAATGGATTTTAGTAAAGCGATATCACTCTCAGTAAATACTTCTAATCTTATTGTTGTCTTTTTGCCAGGGGACAATTTTTTTCGTATTCTCTTCTGAAAACCCAAACAGGTAGAAAACATAAAAATGTCTTTTAAGGTTGGAAATGGAGAACGTTCCACATTCAAACCTATCCTATCCTTGTTGTCATCTCGTAACTCATTATAAATATCGATTACAGATTCATCTATGCTGGCGCGGTTACTGCGAGATTGATCTATATCACTCATTTCTTTACCTCCTCAATACTGGTGCAGCTCGTATCGGGGTTAAAAACCAAGTAATACTCTGCACCAATTCGTGGCGTCAAATTTTCACGAGCTTGGTCCCTCAATTCCTCGTCAGTCACAAATAAAATTAATTGATCAGCGAGTCTGGGCAAGTACTCAGTTATGCTGTTTCTATGCTTTGAAGATAACCTTCCAAATGGCGTATCCATAACTAATGGAGCCTCTTCCTCGCTCACTCTGGACATGGCAGTAATAAAAGATAAACTTAACACTTGTCTTTCACCGGCAGATAACTCAGGTCGGGCCTGTAATCCGTAACGATCAATCACTTCCAAGTTGTAATCAGGTCCTAACTCTATATCCTTGAAATGACTTTCTTTCCAAATTAGGCATTTGAAAATTTCCCTTGTTTTAACCTTTATCTTTTCCCTCATATCATCTGCAAAAGTCTGGTACATATTCGCAATAGCATCCGCTGATCTTTGGGCGAGGTCAAACTTTTCTGCTACTAGAATTGCCTGTTTCTCTTCCTTTCGAGCTTTAGCAATCTCATTTTCCAATTTTGATATTTCTTTTTCTAGTTGGTCAACTTTTGTTGTTATTGAACCTATCTCCATTTTGTAACTTTCTATATCGGCTAAGAAATTTTGGCGTTGATTTTCCAATCCTTGAATTTCTTCCTGTGGAGAACCTTTCAACTGTCTGCCTACATCATCTAATTCTGCACGAAGGCTTTTAATCACATCGTCTATGCTGATTTTTTGTTTCATTGTTACGTCTAAGTTTGACTGGCGAACTTTTATTTGCTCACCAAAGGATTTTAATAAAGCACTGGTATCTAGCACATCATCTTCGAGTACAGCAGGTAAGCTACTTGTTAATAAGCCGAGTAATTTCTGATGTTCAGGGCTTCCATCATTAACAGGTCGTCCGCATATACAAGTCATCTGATCTAAGAGATCCTTGATAAATTGCTGTCTAATATTGCTAGGTATTTCACCTTTTATCCGTTTCGACTCAAGAATTGATATGGCCTGATCAATTGCAGGGCGACATATGATGAAATAAGCATTCGCAGCGAAATCCCTAATTCTTATAATCAGCTCATCTAATTCCCCTTGCCGGAGTTTTAGATCATATTCAAGTCGATCTCGCTGTTGTTGAAGGGAGTTGACGTTCGGAGAAGATCTTAATTTCTGCTCAATTTCGTTGATTTTTCGTTTCGCCAATTCAATCTGTTGTTCTATTTCTACTTTACGATCTCCATGTCTCTCAATTTCATTTCTAAGCTTTTCATCTTTATCTATTAATTTCCTCAACTCGCCACTAGATAGACCCTTCAACTCTCGCCTATACTCCTGGGCAAGGGATTCAAGGTGTCTTCTAGCACGTTCAAGTATCTCTAGTTTTAGTACTAAATAAATCGCATCTTTGACTTGTCTAGCAGACTCTGGTTTAGCGAAATTATCAATTTTCTCACCATCGAACAGAAAATATTCCCGTACGTTTACTGATAAAATAGCATTCATCGTTCCTACAGGATTGTCTACTTTTTTTGCCTGCCCATCGGGACGAATTTCCATCATGATGAATTCATCAGGCTCATACAAGGAAACCATATTAACATCTTGCTTAATACCCTGTATTGACCGGCGTACCATATATCTACTGCCATTATGCTGAAACGTTATCTCAACCATTGTGCGAATTAATTCCGTAGGGGCAGACCTCCTTACAGCCTCTTTACTCATTAACTCACCAACATTATCAATGACCTTAACATTTTCAACGCTTTTACCATATAGACACCAGTTTATTGCCAAAAACATCGAAGTCTTACCAGCACCATTTACTCCATTAATAACAGTGACATTTTTTTGAGGATCTCTGGAAAACTCCAGCCTTTGCTTACTAAAATACTGGCGAAAATTTTCTAATGTAATACGCTCCAATTTCATATGAACTACTCCTCAAAGACCTTATCGTCAGCTTGTTTAATTCTTTTTCTGGCAATTTTTTCTACAATCGCATCGATTGGTTCTTTAAAATGAGGTGTTTTCATAGAAATATTTTCCTGTTCAAATTCACCCACTTCAAACACAATCAGACGAATGTCGGGCTCATAGCTTTTGAAAAGATCTCGTAGGCGTTCTTTTAGCATGATATCTCCCGTTTATATTAGAAATCTAACAAACCATAACGTTTTGCTAAATCCCATATCACATCAATCGCTTGATGTTTATTTAGAGCCGGATTGGCAAATTCCTTGAACCTCTGAAGCTCTTTGCGAATAATGCCTCTTTCTACATTAAAAACAGAATTATCGTCCGAAGCTGACCATATTTCAGGAGGAACAGCAATTAGATCATGGATAGTAGAAAACTCTTTACCTGGAAATTTCCGCAAAATCCTCCCTCGCCTTTGTATAAATTCTCTGGGGTTGCTACTACTGGCGAGGAAATAAGCGGTCTTTGTACTTGGAACATCAACACCTTCATCCAGACATTTCATCGCAACTAGTGCCTGGTAATTTCCTTTAGCGAAATTTTCGAGTAATTCCCTTCGTTCATTTACATCCTCCTCCGCAGTAAACTGATGAACCAGGAGTCCTTTATCCCATCCCAATAATCCAAGAACTTCGTCTATCTGTCCTGGAGCGCAATAGAAAAGAGCATGATCCAGTTCAGTTTGAACATCAATTAACTCAGAAAGAGAAATTAATTTGTTCTGTGCTTTATTTAATAGCTCTGCTCTTTTCATAAGTAGAATCTTCATCACTTCTACTGATTTAAAGTCATTGCGGTTCACTAGACGAGCGATCTTCCGGGTAAGCTCCTGATACAAAACCATTTCCTCGTCAGTGAGTGGCACTAAATGGGGATAATAATAGTATGGAGTAAGACTTATTCCAATGGCTTGTTCGAGAGAGAATGAAAATACTGTATCACCAAAATAACTTCGTAAAATAGAAGTTCCAATATCATCAAACCATCTATCTGGAGTAGCAGAAAGAGCCAATCGATATGGAATATTCATCGGATAGTTTTGGCGATTTCTCTCTGAGCCTAGATGATGCGCTTCATCGGCGATAAGTAAACAAGGTGATTTTATTCTTGTCACAACCTCTAGAAACGCCTCGCTGCTAAAAGTGGTGTGAGTAGTGATGATTGAAATGAAGTTTCTATATCCACCATTAAACTCAATCACTTGACGGGAAAAATCATCGTACCAGCTCTCCCTACTTTGATATGCAAGAATTGGCTGGAAGCCAAATTTTTGGGCATCTTTCGACCATTGATCTACTAAGTGTTGATAAGGAACGGAAATTACAACGGCTAACCTATCTCCTTTTTCGCGGTAGAGCTTTTCGGAAGCGGCTAGGGATGTAATTGTTTTACCTGTTCCCGTTGCCATTTCCAAGAAACCTTGGCAGTCATTTCTAAACCAAGCTTCAATTGCATCATTTTGATAATCACGTAATACCAAACTTGTTGGAACATATGGTTTTATAGGTTTATAATTGGAATTCGATCCATCGGAGATTCTGTTTATCCAATGCGGTTCTGGATAAGGGCGATCTCCAGAACGTAACTGTAGTATTTGATATTTTGCTGCTTCGGGAAGGTCAAATACCTTTACATTTGGATCCATATTGTCCCAAATCTTATCAAATCTTCCTTTATCTGCAATAACAAACGGCGCTAATGGTAATGACCAAGAAGTAAATATCTTTATCGATTCATAGTTCCTAGATCCCTGGATGCTATCATTATAGGATCCATTAAAACTAACTTGGTTATTATCAGAATCGGTGAAAATCCCGAACTTATCGTGAAAATTTCCCCACTCAAGTTTATTGTATGGTAGAGCTAACTTAAAAGTTATTATCTCATCTGCAACCATCCATGCGAGCGCAGATAGGATATCCTGTTCTAATGATTGTTGAAGTGATATGATATTCCTTCGAAGAATTGAGAAAAGAATTGGGTTCGTCTTCGCCTCTTCTCCAATTTTCAAAGCTTCCCAGTCTTGGGTATCCAGTATAGGGCTAGCTACCCATCGTGCCTTTCCTCCATTATTTGCGAACTGAACCATTCCTAAAGATGCTTGCTTAATCCAGCCAGAACTAAAATAGCCTACACCTCGGTCATAATACTTTGAGCGGCATAAGGCCGGTACAAAGAAATCATTAATGAGGTCTGAGCTTGATGTGTCTATAGTATGTCGAAATTGCAGCTCAGTTAACACCGATTTTTTGATACCAAATGATATAAACTGTTTATTGAGTGGAGAGGAAGTTGTCCCCTAAATAAGTATACTCTACGCAATGAAGTAACGCAATTATCTTGTGGAAAGGTGTTTGTCTAGGGCGATTGCACGAAATTCATATACGGTGGTTGCCGCAGAAGAATGGCTATATGTGGCGGTTTGGGACAAATGAACTACGCCATATATAGTCAATACAAATTTGTGGCGCTTATTTATGGCGATCAAGATTTTATATGCAATCGTCCTGGGTGTTTGTCCCAAAAATGGTTGGCGATTTTTTTTACCGGCAAATGTGGCCGTTCTTGAATCTCCTTAGATTCCACAGGTGCCGGTTTTTTCGAGCTTTGCTCAAAACTAACTAAAAAAGGGACAGACACTATCTTAGGGAAAGAATGATATCTTCTAACCAGCTTCAATCCCATACTTTTCAAAATAGAAAGCCTTTGAGTATTCAAACCCAAAGGCTTTCTTCCCAACTATAATCCCAATCCCATCTGACCCTCCGGCACCACCTCCTTTCTCGATTTTCTTCTCACCACGACCACCTTCTCCGCCATCCAGTCCGACCAAGTCATCACCTTCTCGCCTGGCAAGATCACCGCACTCGGCGTGGTCATGCTGCCCAGAGGATTGCTGCTCACCTTCATCTCGTCGGCGAACAGGGTTTGCAGGTCGGGCAGATCTGCACCGTTGAGCACCTCGCGGGCCAGCTCGGTCAACAGATCTCCGTCCTCTTCCGGCACGATTGCGCCGCCAACCTCGTCCCCGTACAGCAGTTGAGCAGCTTTCATCTTCGCCCCCATCAGAGATAAAGCCCGCGCTTCCATCGTCCCGTTGTAAACAGAGAAAATGGCTCGCACCGGTCGAACCTGGCCTAGCCGCCACACCCGGCGAACGGCCTGCCAGAGGGTGTACAGCGAGTAGGTAATTTCAAAAAACACCACTGATGAAAACTGCACCAGGTCGAGGCCGGTTTTCACCAATTCTGGATTACAGACCAGCACGTCCAGCCGGTCGGCCCGTTTGGCGATCCAGTCCTCCCGCTTGCGCGGGTCCACATTGCCACCCAGGACCGTCACGCGCAGGCCATTCTCTTCCAACGGCAGCACCAGGTGATCCTGGATGTCGCGCTTTCCGGTCTGGCGGACGTACACCAGCACCTTGCGGCCTTGCAGCTTTTCAGCCCGGCAGAAATTCGCCAGCCAGCCTTCCTTCGGCAGCCACTTGTGGCCGTTTGGATTGATCGCCGGCAGTTCCATCAGCGGTACGTGGCGCACCACTTCGCCCTTCTTATTCAGCTCGTCCACGATGATGGTTTCGTCGCGGAAAGCCGAGTTGGGCCGCGCCAGGCTCCATTGCAGCCAGGTCGAGAGGTAACGGTTGGATTGCAGCGCCATGGATCTGAGCGAGCTGTCCATCTGGTGGTACTGCTGCGACTGGTCATCCAGCATGGTCAGGGTGCTGACTTCCTCCTTGTACTCCGGCAGCGCCAGCCCCAGGTCCTTCAGGCTGAGGAACACGGTCGTGTCCAGCAGCCGGTTGACGATGGCCGGGCTGACGCCCGGCTGTTCTTTGGCCTGGTTGCGGTAGCGCCGGTTGCCTGTGAACACGCCGTCCTCGTCTTCTTCATCATTCTTTCGCCGGCGACGTTGCGTTTCGAGCACGCCATACAGCCGCGCCCAACGCTTTTCGTCGTGGAAGGCGAAGTCGCGCCGGACGCCGGCGTTGAGCCGGTGCAGGAGCCAGAAAATCGATGTGGAGCGGCCGCCAAAGAACGTCCCCGTCAGGGTGAGCGTCGATTGGCAGGCCGTGATCAACTGGTGGAAGGCGATACCCCTGTCCGAGCTCTTGCCTTTATACTCGTGGGACTCGTCCGCGCAGAGCAGTTTGAACGCGCCTTTGGCGTGTTTGGCAATGTACTCCGCCAGCGACCAGCGCCGCGCTCCACTGAAGCGGAACAGCGGCGTATTGCATGGCCGCGTGCCCCAAATTGTATTGCCTTGCTCGTCGTGTTTCAAGCGTCCATCCGCCCCAAGCTGCCAGCCAGGAACGGATGCCCGGCAGAAGCGGCGTTTTCCTGCCAGTTCTTCCGGGTCGACGATGTATGCGCCTTCGTCGCCATAGACCGGCGCTCCACAGGCCGGGCAGACGCACACGGTTGTGATCTGGCCGGTCAACGGGTCGCGCATTTTTCGTTTCACCACCGCCGGTTCCCACCCCGAGCCGATCTTCGCCGAGGTGTTGGCCATCACTGCCACCGCTTTCTTGCCCAGCCGGCCGCTTTGCCAATCGCTCAAGAAACTGCGCACATCATTCACGTCAGCGCGTTCGTCTCCTGACCGGCCAATACGGCGCAGCTCGCGCGCCTGCGCCCCCGGAATCACCTCTTTGATCTCGCGAATCCACTTGGGAACCAGGTGCGGCGGGCAGAGGATCAGCGCCGGGTAAG
>JAAZOQ010000308.1 GCA_012797695.1 Anaerolineaceae bacterium
GAAGGAAACAGCTCGGCAAAATTTCAGTTTTGCTGAATATGAAGAAAATGAGCAAGACCTTGAAAAATTAGAAGTCTGGTACCAAAAAGTCAAGGCACGTGATTTTGCCGGCAGTGCCAACGCACAGGTTGCTCTGGAATTTCTGGAAAAATGTCGTCAATCTTTGCAGCAGTTTGCAGATGCTGTTTTCACAAACGAGAATGATCCAAATATTCACCCCAAATTCAAAGAATAGTATTTACGGAGAAATATGGAAGAAGAAACTAATCAAACACCTCAAAAAGCACATATTCGTGACCTTCCGCGCAACGTCTGGGCAGTGGGCTTCACCAGCTTCTTTATGGACGTTTCCAGTGAGATGGTCATCAACATTCTGCCATTGTTCCTGGCCAACGTGCTCGGCGTACAGACCGCCGTGATTGGTTTGATCGAAGGTATTGCCGAAACCACCGCCAGTGTGCTGAAACTGTTTTCGGGCTGGCTCTCGGATAAATTGGGCGGCCGCAAGTGGCTGGCCGTGCTCGGCTACGGACTTTCTGCCCTTGCCAAACCCTTCTTTTACATCGCCAATAGTTGGGGGCTGGTAGCCGGCGTTCGCTGGGCAGACCGCATCGGCAAAGGCATCCGCACGGCACCCCGCGACGCGTTGGTAGCAGATTCAGTCACCAAAGAGACCCGCGGATTGGCCTTCGGCTTCCACCGTGCCATGGATACCGCCGGAGCCATGATCGGTATCGCCATCGCCGCGCTGGTGATCTGGCTTGGACAAAAGAATTCCCTTGACCTCAGCCAGAAATCCTTCCAGACCATCGTTCTGATCAGTCTGCTGCCGGCTGTCCTGGCCGTGCTTTCCCTGATGATCGGCGCCAAAGACGTGGCCGTGGAGAAAAAACGTGATCTGCCAAAATTCTCACTGCGCAGCATGGGGAAACCTTACATCGTCTTTCTGATCATCGTCAGTATCTTCACTCTGGGCAATTCCTCGGACGCATTTCTGACCCTGCGGGCGCAAAACCTGGGCATTTCGGTGCTGGGTATTTTGATCATGCTGGTGATGTTCAACCTGATCTACACCTTGATCTCAACCCCGGCTGGCTCACTCTCAGACCGCATCGGTCGGCATCGCCTGATCATTGGCGGCTGGCTGGTATATGCCGTCATCTATTTTGGTTTTGCTCTGGCCAGTAAGGGCTGGCAGATCTGGCTGCTGTACGTCGTCTATGGACTGTATTACGGCATGGCTTACGGCACCGCCAATGCCATGGTCGCCGACCTGGTCCCCGACGACTTACGCGGTACAGCCTATGGCACTTACAATGCAGTCATTGGTCTGCTGGCCTTCCCGGCTTCGCTCATCGCCGGTATCTTGTGGCAAGGAGTGGGTTCCTGGGGCGGTTTGGGTGCCTCGGCTCCCTTCTACTTTGGTGGAGCACTGGCTCTGATCGCTGCCCTGCTGATGGCATTCTGGATGCCAAAAGTTCAAAACCAGTAATCTGGCAATTGTTTGTTCAAATGGCCAACCAGAGATTTTGGTTGGCCATTTTTATTGATTGCCCCACCGGTCCTTAATAAACTGAACCAGTCACAGATCTGAATTTCACCCCAGAATCATTCCTGAATTCTTTTCGATTGATCGAGAAGCATTTGAGCGGAGGTTACCTTCTCTATCTATTCTCTTCCCAGCAGATATCTCTTTTTCATTGCGCTTTGGGGCCGCCTCCAACGCTGCCTCTGGGGTTGACTCGCAGGATTGCCGCGGACTCGCTCAAACCTGCAACACGCGGCGTGCCGCCCGGCTGAAGAGGAACTGCACCAAAGCCGCGGCGGTAAAACCCGCCACGAAGCTGAGCCCCAGGGCCAGCAGAACGCTCCCCCCTGCGGACGCAGCACTCTCCGGCACGAGGCGGAGCACCTCCCTCCCGGCCAGCACGGCGGCGGCAGTGGAGAGGAGCAGTCCGGCCACGTCGAGACGGATGCGGCGGTGCAGACGCGCCGGATCGGCCCGGAATTGTCGCCGGTCGCTCTGGACCAGCGCGGCCAGGGCCAGCCCCAGACTGAGGGCCATCACCCCCCAGGAGAACACGGGCAGCCAGCGGCTGCGGCTGAAAAGAGAAGCCACGCCCAGCAGAATCGCCAGCAAGGCAATCAAAAGGGCAAGCAAACGTTTAAGAGATCCCTTCATGGGTACCCCCTTCATCAAAGAATTCCAATCATCATTTGGTCGGGATTAACGGC
>JAAZOQ010000309.1 GCA_012797695.1 Anaerolineaceae bacterium
ATGGTCATTTCGGGCATCGAAAAGGTTGCCAAGCCCGATCCGCGGCTGTACCGCATTTTGCTGGAACGCTACGACCTGGACCCGCACAGGTGCATCTATACCGACGACGTGCAGAAAAACGTCGACGCCGCCCGCTCAGTGGGGTTAAACACCATTTTGTTCCGTTCATCAGCCGATCTGCACCGCGAACTGCAAAACACCGGCGTGCTGTAATTTTCAGTAGAAATAATTCGAGGGCACCGTAAGGGTGCCCTCGTTTTTTTGAAGCAAAGTTACGCTTTTGGCTGCTGCTGGGTAATGCAGTGAATGTTGCCGCCGCCGAGCAGAATTTCGCGGGCCGGTACGCCCACCACCTTGCGTTCGGGCAGTAACTTCTGCAATTCAGCCAGAGCCAGACTATCGTGCGGATCGTCGAAGGTCGGCACCACGGCCCCGCCGTTGCACAGATAGAAATTGATGTACGAAGCTGCCATGCGGTCGCCAGCCTCGCGCGGCAGGGTGCCTTCTACAGCATCCACGCCCTCGGCCTCTTCGGCACGGATGAGCACCGGGTCAGGCTGATGAATCTTATGAATTTCCAGCTTGCGGCCCTGGGCATCCGTGGCTGACTGCAAGATCTCGTAATTTTCCTGCGAAATCTCATACTGCGGGTCGGACTTATCGTCTGTCCAGGTCAGCGCGACCACTCCCGGGCGAATGAAGCAGCAGATGTTATCGACGTGGCCGTTGGTCTCGTCGTTGTACACCCCATGGTTCAGCCAGATGAATTTCTTGATATTGAGGTACCCGGCCAACAGGTCTTCGATCTCAGCTTGAGTTTTGTCGGGGTTGCGATTTTCGTTGAGCAGGCATTCTTTTGTGGTCATCAAAGTGCCCTGACCATCTACATGAATGGAACCGCCCTCGAGCACAAGCGGTGCCTTGTAACGGTCCACGCGCTCGATATCGGCCACCTTGCCGGCCACCTGGTCATCTAGATCCCACGGGAAGTAGAGACCGCCCAGCAGCCCACCCCAGGCATTGAAGTCCCAATCTACGACACGGGCCGTCTTGCCATCCACCACAAAGGTGGGGCCGCAGTCGCGCATCCAGGAATCGTTGTTGCTCATTTCCACCACGCGTACGTTCCCGGGGAGCATGTTGCGGGCATTGCGGAACTGCACCTGTGAAACGCACATGGTCACCGGTTCGAACTGGGCAATCGCCGAAGCCACAGCCACGAAAGCTTTCTGGGCCGGTTTGGCCCCGTTGCGCCAGTTATCCGGGCGTTCCGGCCAGAGCATCCAAGTACCAGCATGAGTTTCGAACTCACCCGGCATGCGAAAACCATCTTTACGCGGAGTGCTATCGATCAAGAACGACATAGTTTCCTTCTTTCTGTATTCTCTCTCTCCAGAGCAGGGTTATGCAGTTTTGTGTTTCTTGCTGACCGCCATCAAAATCTCACCCACGATCAAGGTCAAGACCACCCCGATCAAAACCGGGCCGGCAAAAGACCAATCCATGGGGGTACCCGGCACGTAGACAAAGAAGATGACCGCCTGCAGGATGAAGATCTCGCAGACAATTGCCAGAATCCAGGCAAAGACCTTGCCGCCGGGGACGCGATAGGGGCGCTCCACGTTGGCGTCGATCTTGCGCAGCTTCAAGAAAGCCGGGAAGAGCATCAGGTAGGGCAGC
>JAAZOQ010000310.1 GCA_012797695.1 Anaerolineaceae bacterium
GGGGGGAATTCTATTGAGTGCGTGTTCCAGTATTCCCGCTCTGAGTCAGGCTACCGCGACTCCAACAACGACTCCTACCCCCACGGCTGTGCCTTTGAAAACACTGGTTGTCTGTCTGGGAGATGAACCCACTTCCCTTTATCTTTATGGCAATGCCTCCCAATCGATGTGGAGTGTACTCGAGAGCCTCTACGATGGTCCTTTCGATACGGTGAATTATCAACCGCAGGCGGTGATCATGGAAGAAGTGCCCACCCAGGAAAATGGGGATGTGACCCTTCAGTCGGCGTCTGTCAGTGCAGGGGATCTGGTTGCCAATACGGAAGGCGACCCTGTTGCCCTGGCGAAAGGCGTGACAGTCTTCCCAGAGGGCTGTACCTCGGCGGATTGTGCCGTGACCTGGGATGGTGAATCTGAACTGAAATTGAGCCAGATGGTGGTGCATTTTAAGATCAAATCGGGAGTTACCTGGTCAGATGGTCAGCCCCTGACTGCGGATGACTCCGTTTATTCTTATGAAGTCGCTGCGGACGCCTCTACCACGGCTTCGAAGTCACTGGTACAGCGCACGGCCAGTTACGCAGCACAGGATGCCCAGACCACAGTCTGGACGGGTATTCCGGGGTATCTGACCCTCAATCCTTCTGCATTTTTCTGGACGCCGCTGCCCAAGCATCAGCTTTCACAGTACGCGATCAAGGATCTGGCAACGACCGATGCGGCAACCAAAGATCCTCTGGGCTGGGGCCCCTATAAGATTGATGAATGGGTCAGCGGAGACCATATCCGCATGGTGAAGAATCCCAATTATTTTCGGGCTTCTGAAGGCCTGCCTAATTTTGACGTGATCGATTACCGGTTCCTGGGGAATGTGCCGCAGGCGGATCTTTCGCCGATACTTACCGGGGAATGCGACATTATCGATACCTCCGTCTCGCTGTCGGATCAGGTGTCGACAATCCGTTCACTGGAATTACAGAATAAATTGAAGGGCTATTATGCTCAGGGGCCAGAATGGATGGGCATCAATTTTGGCATTAAGCCTTCTTCATATGACGACATTTTCAACCCTTATCTTGACCGGGCTGATTTCTTTGGCGATGCACGCACTCGCCAGGCTGTTGCTGATTGCATCGACCGGGATACGATCGTGCATAGTCTGATCTTCAGCCTGGGAGATGTGCCGGATACTTATCTGCCTGCCAATCATCCTTATTACGTTAGTGGCTTGACTGCCTATCCTTTCGATCAGGCAGCCGGGGAGGCACTGCTTGATCAGGTGGGCTGGAAGGATACCGATGGTGATCCCAGTACACCGCGTGTGGCAGTGGGGATTCCCACCGTACCAGATGGCACACCTTTTGCAATTACCTTGACAGCCAGTACTTCCCAGTTGAATACCTATATTGCTGATGAAATGACCAAAGATTTGGGCAAGTGCGGTGTTCAACTCTCTACCAATCTGGTGCAGGAAGGCGATCTGTACGCTGCCGGGCCAGATGGGGTGGCTTTTGGCCGTAATTTCGATCTGGCTTTGTTGGGCTGGACGAGCGGGCGGCAGAATCCCTGCTTTTTGTATGAAACAAGTGAAATTCCTTCAGCGGCAAATGACTGGCTGGGAACGAAATTCGGCGGGGTCAATCTGACGGGTTACTCGAACAGCGAGTATGACACAGCCTGCCAGGCCTATTTGACCGCTGGCCTGGATCAAGAGGCGGCAACCACTGCCAATCAACAGGCAATGACGATCCTGGCGAATGATCTGCCGGTGATCCCGCTGTATTATCAAGTAAAAGTGATGGTTTCCCGCCCGGATCTGTGCGGTTTGACGCTGGATGCCAGTTCCCGCAGCGGGTTGAAAGATATCGAGAAACTCGATATCTCATCCAGTTGCAGCCAGTAAAGAGAAGTTTCAGCATGGCCCTGCTCGAAAGAGCAGGGCTTTTTTCTTATTTTTAAGACAAAATGATATAATTTTTGCTTATCCCCAATATACTGGTAACTTATGGAAAATAGCGAAGTCGATTACAGCAAAAAGTGGTTTGTCATGGCAGCCGTGGCCTGTGAAGTCTTTCTGGCAACGATTGACGGCAGTATCGTCAACATCGCGCTGGATACACTTGTCAGCGAGTTACATCAACCTTTGGCGGTAGTGGAATGGGTGGTGCTGGCTTATCTGCTGGTTATTTCTACCTTTATGCTTTCTGTGGGCCGCCTCGCGGATATGCTGGGCAAGAAGAAGCTCTTTGCGGCGGGTTTGGCGACTTTCACTATTGGCTCACTTTTGTGCGGTCTCAGTCCAGATATTTACTGGCTGATCGCTTCACGGGTGATCCAGGCAGTAGGGGCTTCGATGAACATGGCCTTGAGTACAGCCATTGTCACCGAGGCCTTCCCGAATAGCGAACGCGGCAAAGCGTTGGGGATCATTGGACTGTTCGTCTCGATTGGTGTGATCGCTGGACCAACCCTGGGCGGTATCATTCTGCAGCATCTGACCTGGCACTGGTTGTTCTTTGTCAATTTGCCCATTGGGGTGATCGGATTCATTCTGGTGTTAATGTTCGTCCCTAACCGGCATCCGGGCGGTGGGCAGCGCTTTGATTTTGGCGGAGCAGGTACTCTGTTCATCGCGTTGGTCTCGCTGCTGCTGGCCCTTTCTTTCTTACAGGTGGGCGGATTCAGTGGCTGGGTGATTGGTGCTTTGCTGCTGGTGGCGGTAGTGACCCTGATTGTCTTTCTTCGACTGGAA
>JAAZOQ010000311.1 GCA_012797695.1 Anaerolineaceae bacterium
CATCCAGGGCCCAAACATATCCAGGCAGCCGCCGGGCGCAACGAAGAAGCTTTCTGGTCGCTCAATACCGACGCCCACCTGCGCTCTGTCTTGTTGGGACGCTCCGTGACGATCCCCGTGGTGAACGGAGAAATGACTCTGGGTGAATTTGGACGGATTTATTTTGCTGATTTCGATCAGGTGAGAGCGCGCCAACGCACCGTGCGCGTGCAGATCGTCGGCGAATAAACAAGCCTGCATTTGGAATCAAATCATCCGGGCAGCCAGAAGAAACAAACTGGCCACCCGGATTTTTTTACTTCCTGCTCAGCACAGGAACACAAAGCGTGCAGGCATTAATACTTCTTTTTAACCACCCTCAGTCCCTTCTACCAAGGATAGGGACTGAAGTGATTTCTGTGCTTCTATTTACTTTCATCGAGAGTAATGATCATTTGAGAATGCTGAATACTACCCTGCAATTTGGATGTTCCCATCACAATGGTTTGAATCGGTGCCAGGATGGCTACGTCTTCCGAACTCAAATCAATATCTGAGGTATTCGTCAACTCATCCAGCAACGCAGGAAAATCTAAATAGAACACCGGAGTCATTCCATTATCAAGGGAAGACCAGGCTTTTTTGAAATTTTGCGAATCGGCCAATGAACTTGAACGGCCGAAAGCATCACGAAGATCAGCAGCATTCGTGGAAAAGATCAAAGCGCTGTCATTCACCCCGTAAGCAAATAGATCTGAATCAAGATACGGTTCAGATACCGTCCAGGTTTCCATTGAGCCAGAGGAGCTATGATCCACACCAATCTCGTCGGCAGTTAACAAATCAGCAATATCTGCTGAGTACTGGCGCAAACGATCACTCTCCGTGCTTTCGAAGATCATCTGCATCCCCATATTTACATTGGCCATTTCTGACAGCAGGCCATTGGGGTCGTCAAAGATTCCCAATGCATACTGCCCATCCAAGATCGGCAGCAGATCCTGATCGGGATTAAAGCCAATACTCTCTTCGGCCATGTTCATGGCCTCGTCGAAATCCGACCCAAGAGCATCGGTCACCGCCTCGCGGTAGGCTGCCCAGACCAGATCCAGACGGTTCCCGCCCATAAAGAAAAAAGTGTCTTCTGGGAAATCATTGATCAATCGACTGGCTCCCTGCGCTTGCTGCAAGAACGTCTTCTGGGTATCCGGCATTTGATCCAGATCATAGGCTACCGCAGACTCAATTGACACACCCGAGTCAAGGAAACTGATCGACATAGCCGTCGCCTTATAGAAATCCACCGATGTGTAGCTGCCGTAACCTAAACTGCTCAGCCCTACCTCTCCTTCATTCATGAGTGTGGAAACCGTTTGAGCAGGAATATAGAAAAAGACTGCGCCTTTAGAAGGAAGTGCCTTGGATAATTGCTGGAAAGTGGCATCTTGTGCCAGTGAATCTCCCTTTTGAGCATCGATGGCAGATTCAATACCCTCTACTGAATTAGAGACAAGAAAAACTTTTCCGGAACGAGCGAATGCCAGTGTCGAGTAATCGTATTCGCTCTGGAACGAATAGATGGTCACATTATGATAGCGAGTGTCGTCGATTGTGGCACTTTGTTTTTTCTCAATCCCCGCTTCCAGCTTTTTAATGAAGCGATCCGCGCTGCCGGTATTCCGTATCAGCAACACCAGGGTAACCGTGGGGTCACCGGAGTTCTCCTCTAGATCGTTGACAAAGAAGGCAGCCGAAGTACCCAACCAGGGTTTGATATCGTCACTGAAAGTTACCCCATAAGAATCCTCAAGTTCCTGATCCATCTTGTCGAGAAGTTCTTGCTGGGTGGTGATGTCAGCATCAGTATTCTTGGTAAAGGCAGTAATGGTATCTTCAACGTTCGCATCCATCATCTTCAGCAGATCGATTGAGGCATATGCCTCAGCACCCTGCGGAACTGCCTGTGCTACGGTTTTGGAGCCGCCCAGCAATCCCAGGGGATCAATGACGAGGAAAAGAACAATAGCGATCAACAGCACTGCCCCACCAGCGCACAGCCCAATGATCAACCCGATCTTACTCTTCTTTTGCGGCGGATTGACTGACGCATAAGCTGGCGGATATGCTGGTGGCATAGGCGGAGGAGCCATTGGAGGTTGCGGTGGCACCGGAGGCGGTGTTTGTGAAAATTCATTTCCATTCGATAGATTACTCATAATTTTCCTCTCCTGAATAAGCTTTTATATTGACCAGAAACAGGGTAAACACGGCAGCCAGCACACACAGCGCTGCCGCGATTAAAAACGTTTCATCAATCACCTGTACCAGTATTTGCTGGCTCAGGTTGTACATCTGCTCCAGGGAAGCATCCGCAGGGATCAGGCTGCCGGTCAGAAAATTCGCCCGGTTGATATCGTAAGTGGTCATGCTCGAGACACCCACGGTCATACCAATGAGACGCGAAGTCAATACCAGTGCGGAGGCGCTGCCCCGTTGAGCAGAAGGAGACGCATCCAGCGCAGCCGAAGCAATGGGCGAAAAGGTCAGGCCAAAACCAACCCCGGTCAGGATCAACTGGGGCACCATGCTGGCAGTGGAAGTTTGCACTCCCCAGTGAAACATCCAGGCAAACCCAGCCACGGCAATTCCCAACCCAACCAACGTGGTCATCCGGTAGCCCCACTTTTCAGTCAACCCTCCACCTGGCAGCGCAGCCAGCGCCGCCGGGATGGTCAAAGCGGAAAGGACCCAACCACTCTGCCAGGCACCCTGTTCGAGGGTCCCCGCCACCAAAGAACTGATAAAGAGGGGAACATTGGCAATAGCGATGAAAAGGCTGCAGCCGATCAGGAAATTAGCTGCACCTGCCATGACCAGATTGCGAATTTTGAAAAGAGCCGGGTCGAACATAGGCGCGTGAGTGTGATTTTCCCACCAGATCAGCCCAGCCAGGCAAATTGCCGAAGCAATCAACGCCTGCCAGAGGATCGTCTTATCCTGTGTCTGCTGGCCAATACTGATATTGGCATTTCCCCCTCCGCCAATACCAACGATCAACAAAGAAAGGAAAGCCGCCACGCCCAACACACCCAGCCAATCCACGTGAGCAGTACTTCTTGCTTGGGGTAAGCTGCGCAGGGCCCAGAAAATGAGCAGGAAAGCCAGCAGGCAGATCGGCAGATTCAGCCAGAAGATCACGTGCCAGTTGAAATAATAGACAATGATGCCGCCGTACAGATGGCCCACCACCCAGCCAGCCGTGTCAACCGCGGCGATGATCCCCAGGGCGCGCGAACGCTTGCCCGGCGGATACAGATCACCCACCAGCGCCATCCCCACCGGGACCATCGCTCCCCCACCCAACGCCTGAATCATGCGGGAGGCAATAAGCAGGTAAAGCGAAACGCTGGAAACTTCTACGCGATTACGCGAAAAAAGATAATGAACCCGCAATGCGACCTGAGTCAACCAGCCATCAGAAACAGCGACCAACAGAGACCCCAGAGTAAAAATTGCCAGCGCAATCAAAAAAATCTTGCGCCGCCCCCACAGATCAGAAAGATGCCCCATGACCCCCATGGCGATGCTGTAGGCCAGCAGGTAGCCCGTGATCATCCAGGCAGCCTGATCTAACTGGGTCTGGATGGGAATTTGCAAATCATAAAGCACATGCGGCATCACTGCCGAGACGACAGTCAGATCAAGGGCGCCGATGAAGATCGGAATGCCGATCAGGGCAATAATCCAACCGGTCGAAAGCGAATGGCGTCGGGCCGGTAAAACTGTGGCCGCGCTCACGAAGCTCCCTCCGCCGGGGGTTGGATTGAGGTATCCGTATCATAGTTCCAGAAATCGATCAACCAGGTCTTTTCAAGATCAGGGTTATCGCCATTCTCGACCATTTGGATACGGTAAAGCTCGTAGGTCTTGGGGGCAATCCACAGCTTTGCCGTCAGCGTTCCATTCGAGATCATACCGTAACTCAGATCACTGACGTGCTGCCCCTCCAGAGTTGCCGTAATCGCATATAACTTCACCCCAGGCAGGGTATCCAGCTCCTCCAGACCAACCAGCTGCAAATCACTCAAATCCGCTGTGATCGAAGGAATCCCCGTTTGCGGATTGAAGAACTGAATCGGGTTGAAACTTAAATCTTCTGGTAAAAGCTCCCACTTGCCAGTAACAAAATTCGTCTCCCACTGCTGATCGCCGATACAGATGATCTTCACCTCTGAAACGAGACCAGGGGTAATGATGCGCATCTTGGCCTGTAAACGGTCAGGAACGGTGAACTCGCCCTGCAGCTGACCAAAAGCGTAATTGTGACCAGAGTCAAGATAAGCTGGGGACCCTTCACTGTCGAAAAGAAATGAGAATCCGCTGGTCTGCTGCAAGCGCTGAGAAGCAGATTGAATGATTTTTTTTGGAGCAAGATCCATGGGAATTGCCGGCTGACAGGCGGCCAGCAACAGGATCGCCAAGAAAACAATGGTGAACTGAAAAATACGCTGAGGTACTTCTCTCATCCAGATAAACCCCCGACATTCCTCATCAAAAAGGAACCTTGAGATTGGTAAAAAAATACTAGCACAAATCCAGGAGAAGCACAATTCAAAATCCAGGGAAACTTTTTTGCCTCTCTTCCCTGTTCAATCAAGAAAGAATCAGGGGTGCTTTTTGAATACACGCATATTTATTTTATGGGGACGAAAAAACTGGCAGCCTTTCGGCTGCCAGCACATTCTTTTTTCTTCAAGAATATAATCAGGGGGTAAAAATATCACCGCGATCCTGCAGCAGGCGTTTGACCATCACCTGACCATCTGTCTCGCGGTCACTTTCGTGCACGTGGATATCATACTCGATATCCGTGATCACCTGATCTCCCACCCAAACCACGCGCAGGTTTTCTTCCCCCAAAACCGCCTTCATGATCTCCAGGTCATCCTGAGTGAACTCAATAGCGGTAACGATCAGCAAAATGCCTGCATCCAGGAATAAATGGGAAACCTCAGCAAAGCGGCGCACATGCTCCGGCCAGTTTTTGTGATCTTCCTCATTTTGTTTAAGATCTGCATTGACACCGTACAGCAGCGAACCAACCCCGAGGTAATAAACCAGCTTTCCCTCATCGAACAGCTGACGTTCCAGCTTGCGGGCCAGGGTCTTGCGTCCGGAGCCCTTGGTGCCGGTAATGATGATCAGTGCTGAGCGTTGATTGTATTTTTCAGCGCGATCGTTGCGTGAAACCAGACCCTGCACCCATTTCTCGTTGCGGATGTAGACGTTCTGGCGAATGCGTTCATCCTCATCGGAGAGTGCCTCGAGAACGATCCCCCCACCGCGGATTTCGTAATCTTCCACAACCACAAAACGGCTGGTCTCCGGGAATTTTTCGGAGGTATCAAAAGCCATGGGATGAGCCAGCTTGAGCGTAACCTCAGCCACATCATGGTGCTGAATTTCCGTTTTTCCTTGCTGATGTGCATAATCGGAGGCATCGATGATGCGGTGGATCGCCTCGATCTGGAATTTCTCACGAGCCGTCCCAAGCTTGATGGTATAAGACCGGTTCATTTGCAAAGGCTGCTTGCCCAGCCAGAACAGACTGACCCGCATGCGGGAGCTGACAAAGGGCGGAGTATCCGCAGCCCGGGTAGCAATTTGCCCGCGACTGATGTAGATCTGTTCTTCCATGCACACACCCGTGGCCTCGTTGGCCTCCCGTTTCGTCAACCTGGGAGTATTAAAAGACTCGACTGATTTGACGCGCGTGCGTTTGCCCGAAGGATAAAAGACCAGTTCATCCCCTACCTTGAATTGCCCACTGGTGACGGTGCCGGCAATGATGCGGCGACTGTCGCCGCGTTCAGAAAATTTATAAACGTCCTGCACCGGGAAGCGCAAAGGCAGGTTGTGCACCGCTTTTTCCTTCTCGAATTCGTCCAGTGCCTCAAGCACAGTCGGGCCGGAATACCAGGGTAAATGGCTGCCGCGCTGGGCCACGTTATCGCCCTCTTTGCCGCTGACGGGGATATAGGTTTGCGCCTTCACCCCAATACCAGAAAGATAGTCGTTATATTCCTTCACGATATTGCGAAAGGTCGTTTCATCGTAGTCCACCAGGTCCATCTTGTTGACCAGGACCACGATCTTTTTGATGCCCAGCATCCACAGCATGTAGCCGTGACGGCGCGAGTTCTCCTGCACCCCTTCGAGTGCATCGATCACCAGCACCGCTGCCTCAGCATGGGAAGCCCCGGTGATCATATTCTTGATGAACTCGATGTGACCGGGAGCATCGATCAAGATATAATTTCGCTTTGCTGATTGAAAGAAGATGCGCGCCGAATCGATGGTGATCGATTGCGCCTGTTCATCCTTGAGGGCATCGATCAGAAAAGCATACTCGAAAGGTTTATGATTCTTGCGGCAGGATTCCTGTACGGCTTCAAGTTTCCCTTTGGGGAGAGAATTCGTATCCACCAATAAGCGACCTACAATTGTACTTTTGCCATGATCCACGTGGCCAACCACGACCACGTTCATTTGTTCCTTATGATCCAGTTCGACAGTTTGCATCACATGTATCCTTCCCGTCGCAGGGTTTCCAGTCCACCGCCGTCGTCTTTATCCTGGGCACGGCCAGAGCGTTCCGCGATGTTGGCAAATTTTCCAACACTTAATTCATCGATGATCTCCTGCACGGTACGGGCTTCGGATTCCACCGGTAAAGTACACGGATAGCAACCCAGAGAACGATAGCGCTTGCCAGTTCCCTGGTTGTAATACAACGACACAGTGGGAATGTTCTCGCGCTGGATATATTGCCAGATATTCAACTCCGTCCAATCCAGCAGCGGGTGAATGCGGACGTTCGTCCCCGGAGCAAAGTCAGTTTTATACTGATTCCAGAACTCAGGGGGTTGATCGGCAATATCCCACTCGTTCTTCTTGTCGCGCGGAGAAAAGTAGCGCTCTTTCGAACGTGAGCCCTCTTCATCAGCGCGGGCACCTACGATCACCCCGGTAAAAGGTGCCGGGGTCTGCTCTACCTCATAACGATCTGTTTCGTGATTGAAAATGTAGCGCTTCCCTTCTCCGTTGAGAGTTTGGCGCAAAGCATCGGTTTTGAGTAACTTGCAGCAGGTCAAGCGATCCACGGTGCCATCCGGGAAGGTCTGTTTGGCAGCCAGGGCTTCTTCGTTGGTGCCAACGATCATGGTCAATTTCATTTCGCGCACCAGACGATCTCGGTAGGTAATCATTTCAGGAATCTTGTAATGCGTATCAATGTGAATCAAGGGAAAGGGCACATGGCCAAAGAAGGCCTTGCGCGCCAGCCACAGAAGCACAGTACTGTCTTTGCCCATCGACCAGAGCATGCCCAAATTCTTGAAGTTTGCGTAAGCTTCACGTAAAATGTACACACTGCGATTTTCCAACTCCTCCAATTGATCCATTGTTATTCTCTTTCCCTTGTGCCGTTAACAATATTTTGCGCCACCAACTGTGCCAGGATTTGCTGCACGCATTCAGCGGCACTCATTTTTTCAGTGTCGACCACCAGTTCAGGAGACAGCGGTTCTTCATAAGGGGAATCCACCCCGGTGAAATCGCTGATCTCCCCCTTCAACGCCTTGCGGTAGAGCCCCTTGGGGTCACGCTGCATACATACTGGCAGCGGGCAAGAGACGTACACTTCCCAAAAGCTACCAGCCGGGAATAAAGCCCGCACTGAATCACGATCGGCGCGATACGGGCTAATGAAAGCTGTGA
>JAAZOQ010000312.1 GCA_012797695.1 Anaerolineaceae bacterium
CCCGAAGATTACGAGATCAACGAAAAAGACCGTCAGGTTTCTCTCACCGAGGTGGGTGAGGTGCACGTTGAGGCAATTCTGGGGCAGGCCATCCGTGACCCGGAGCGCCCCGAGGATATTACCCCAGAGCAAGCCCGCTTGCTGGGTTATCTCGAACAGGCGTTGCGTGCTCAGCACCTTTATCGCCGCAATAAAGACTATATCGTCCAGAGCGGCAAGGTCATCATCGTCGATGAGTTCACCGGGCGGCTCATGCCCGGGCGCCGTTGGTCTGAGGGCCTGCATCAGGCTATCGAGGCCAAGGAAGGCGTCAATATTGAGCCTGAGAACGTGACTTATGCCACCGTGACCATCCAGAATTACTTCCGTATGTACGAGAAACTGTCCGGCATGACCGGTACCGCTCTGACTGAAGCGGAAGAGTTCTATAAGATTTACAAGCTTGATGTATTGCCCATTCCCATGAACCTGGAATATCAGGCTATGCTGGCAAATTCCCCTCTTAAGCTGATGGAGAAAAAGGACAGCGATGGTTATCCTTTGCAGTATTATGCGTCCAGCGGAGACTCTAGCAACGCGCCGGCTTTCTGGCGCCGTCAGGATTTTCCCGATCTGGTCTATCGCACGGAAGAAGCCAAGCTGCGTGCCATTACCGCGGAGGTGATGCGCCGTTACGCGATCGGGCAGCCGCTGCTGGTGGGCACAACCTCGGTGGAGCACTCTGAACGCCTGTCGCAGCGTTTTGGCGCGGAATCTCTGCGCCGGCTGGCGCAGGTGCTGATTTTGCGGGATGCCTGGCTGGAGCATTTTGGCAAATCTTCTGAGGTGGAGATCCCGGAACTGGTCGGGCTCAATAAGAAGCTATCGGATTTGAACACGAATGAACTGCGCCAGCTATCGCGTACGGCGGGTATGGCTTCTTTCAGCCTGGAAGATGAAGCCAACATGCAGCGACTGCTTAAGGTGCTGCACCTCGAAGAGGACCAGCGCGAGCGTCTGACGCAGATTTTGCAAGGCGGCATTCCTCATCAGGTTTTGAACGCACGCAAACACGACGAAGAGTCACAGATCATTGCCCGCGCCGGTGGTTTTGGCATGGTGACTATTGCCACCAACATGGCCGGTCGTGGTGTGGATATTAAGCTGGGCGGCGAACTGACCGAAGAGGTGACTGCTGACGTGATCCGTGTGCTGGAAAGTGCCGGCATTCAGGATCCTTACAGCCTGTCGAATGAGGCACGCCGTCAGGCCCTGCTCACGCTGACGGCTGAAGATTATGGTATCTACGAGGAATCGGTCAAAACTTTCCTCGATTATTTCACCAACATGGAAAAGGTGCGCCAGTTGGGCGGCCTGCATGTGGTAGGCTCAGAGCGGCATGAATCACGCCGTATCGATAATCAATTGCGCGGTCGCGCCGCCCGTCAGGGCGACCCCGGTTCTTCCCGCTTCTATCTTTCCCTTGAAGATGACCTGATGCGGCTTTTTGGCGGAGTGCAGATGGAAAACATGATGAGCCGCTTGCACGTTGATCAAAGTTTGCCCATCGAAAGCGGTTTGCTGGGCCACATGGTGGAACAGGCTCAGGAACGCGTCGAGGGCAACAACTTTGACGTGCGTAAACATTTGCTGGAATATGATGATGTGCTCAATGCCCAACGCAAGCGCATTTATGGGGAACGCGACCGGGCCCTGTCGAAAGAGGACCTGCACGAGGACGTGCTTGATACCCTGCGCACGGAGTTGCAGGAGCGCATCCCCGCTGCTTTGAAGGATGAAGAAGGCCCGTGGAAGCTGCTGGCTTACCTTGAAGAAGTACAGCCTTCCATGCTTTTTCCCCAGGAGGGCATCAATGTTCCTTCTTTTACCTTAAGTCTGGTGATCGATAGTTTGATCGACCGACTCGAGAAGAAGCCAGACAGCAAGAGCGTCAAGGATGTTCTTCTCGACCTTTCTGAAGAGACTTTGCAGGCCGAGGAAGAGCATATTTTGCTCACTTCTGAGGATCTGCTCGAAAAGACCCGCGCTTCGGCGGAACAGGTGCTCGAAGAGCGTCTGGAATTGCTGGATACCTATTTCGAGGGCCTCGAATCAGGCGATGTCGAAGAAGGTGCACAGCCCAAACGTCCGCAGGAGATTCTGGATGAAATTTCGGGTCAGGTGCGCACCCAGCTGCGCCTGTCAAGCGATGAATTACGCCGGCTGCCGCAGGGCGATGCCGATGTCAAAGAAACTTTGAGTGGTGAGATCAGTAATGGCCTGACCTTGCTGGCGTTGACCCGCGTGATCGGTGCCTTCGAACGCCGTCTCGACGATAGCCTCGAGATGAAGCCGGCCCAGTTACTTGATCTGGATTGGTCAGAGATTGCGCAGGGACTGATGCAGGCGGTCAAGAGCCAGTTGCAGAAGCGCCGTGAGTTCTTGCTGGCCCCACAGGGTCCGCTGGCCCAGAATATCGATGCGCTGCTGGCCCGCTTCAGCGCGGACGAGTTGAGCGAGGATGATCTGGTTGATCTGCTGGTCAATCTGTCTCAGGGCAGCCGTATGGCTATCGATCCGCGCACCCATCAACGGGTCATGCGCCGGGTAACCCTCTTGAATTACATCTTCCTGGCGGCAAAACTGCAGCAGGGAAATTCCCCGGCCCAGATCACGGAGCACATTCTCGATCACCTCGAAGAGGCCCAGGAATTGCTCGAAACGGTTTGGGGCAAGATGGAGCTGGAACGCTTCCGCCTGGCGGACTTGCCGCTAGCGCAGTTGGATCCCCACATCAAGCAAGGGCTGTCTGAAGAGTTGGGTGAGGCCCGTGCCGCTGAAGTCGAGGCGCTCAAACCCGAATCGCTCAGCCAAGAAGAACGGGATACCCTGGCTTCTTTGATGGGTCAACGCATCCAGAATGGCATCTACCGCCACATTCTCGTCAGCGTCATTTCTGAACTCTGGGTCGAACATCTGACCCGGGTGGACGCGCTGCGGGTTTCGATTGGCCTGGAGGCCTTTGCCCAGCGGGATCCGCTGGTGCAGTATAAGGCCAAGGCCACCGAGATGTTTGCCGAACTGCTCAGCAGTATCCGTGCGGGCGTGATCAGCCGCATGTTCCTCTTCCAGCCGCGCCGGGCAACCGGCCCGAAGGCGGAGGAGAAAAAGGTGCCGGCCGTTTCGGTAACGGCCGCGGCTCAGCCGGCTCAGGATGCTGACCAGCAGAAAAAGAAGCGCAAACGTCACTAAAGAAGGAACAATGGAACTTTCTCCATTCAAACTCGAGCGTTATTTTGCTCGTTATGAATTCAACGCTCGCTATCTACTGTGCAGCAGTGATTGTGAATCATTGACCATTGCTGACCTGCTCGCGTATGAACCTGGCGCAGCCGAAGATTTTTCGCGGCACTGGCTGGGTTATACCGAATCCACCGGTGCTCCCAGCCTGCGCCGGGAGATCACCCGCCTGTACCCCGGCCTTGCCCCGGAGCAGGTGCTGGTGCACAGTGGGGCAGAAGAGGCGATTTTCCTCTTTATGCACGCGGTGCTCAAACCCGGCGATCATGTGATTGTGCACTGGCCGTGCTATCAATCCTTGTTCGAGGTGGCACAGAGCATTGGGGCGGAGGTGACTTTTTGGCGCGCTCACGAAGAAAAGGGTTGGGCGCTCGACCTGGATGAATTAAAGGCAGCTCTGCGCCCGAATACGCGTGCCATCGTGGTGAATACGCCGCATAACCCTACCGGCTATTTGATGTCTGCCGCTGACTATGCAGCTCTCAATCAACTTGCCGTTGAAAAGGGCATCGTGCTGTTCTCGGATGAGGTTTACCGCGAAAGTGAGTATGCGGCTGCGGATCGCCTGCCTTCTGCCTGTCAGATCAATCCGCTGGCGGTCTCATTGGGGGTGGTCTCCAAGACCTATGGCTTGCCGGGGCTGCGCATTGGCTGGGTCGCCACCCAGAACCAGGAGGTGCTCGAGCGCATGGCCGCCCTCAAGGATTACACCAGTATTTGCAACAGTGCTCCCAGTGAATTTCTGGCCGAGTTGGCCTTGCGTCACCGCGAGGCGCTGGCTGCGCGCAACCAAGGCATTATTCAGCACAATCTGAGCCTGCTTGATGCTTTCTTTGCGCGCTATGCGGATCGCTTCCAGTGGGTGCGCCCCATTGCCGGCCCGATTGCTTATCCGCGGCTGCTCATGGGCGACATCGAGGCTTTTTGTCATCGGCTGGTAACCGAAGAAGGGGTGTTGCTTTTGCCAGGTACGCTTTATGGCGATTCCAGCAACCATTTTCGCATGGGTTTTGGCCGGAAGAACTTGCCCGAGGCTCTGGCGCATCTTCAGATGTTTCTCGAGAGAGTTTGATCGCGCTTTTGCCCTTCATCGGCCCAAAACGGGAGTATAATTACCCTACTTGAATGTCGCTTTCATACAAAGTGTCGTTCTTGAATCGAACAATTTTTCATGTTATACTAAAATTTAGAACTGGGTTGGCAATTTGGCTTGATCGGTCTCTCTGAATTTTCGAGATTCAGCGTTCACCTCTCCCTGATAAATCAAACGACATAATCGAAAAATCTCTGCGCTTGCAGGGGATAAAACTTATACACATACTCTTAATTCATGGATTCTATACAAATGAAAATAACTGAAATGGAAGACGCCTCCCTGGCTTCACTACGCCAAATTGCGGAAGGAATGAACATCCCGAACGCAAGACATATGAAGAAGGAGAACCTCATTCTCAATATTCATCGGGCAGAAGCGGAGCAGGAAGGGGTCGAAGTGCGCGGTGGCGTACTCGAGATCACTCCGGAAGGGATCGGGTTCCTGCGCAATAATTACTCGGTTGGCCCGGATGATGTCTATGTTTCTCAGGCACAGTTGCGCCGCTATGATTTACGTATGGGGGACTTTGTGATGGGGGTGGTTCGTCCGCCCCGTGATGCCGAACGGCATTATGGTTTACTGAAAGTAGAATCCATTAACATGCTCACCCCCGAAGAGATCCACAACCGGCCGCAGTTCGAAAACCTGGTTCCGATCTTCCCGGAGAAACGTTTTGACCTTGAAACGGATCGCTCCATCCTTTCTTCCCGTTTGATCAATTTGATCGCCCCGATTGGCCGCGGTCAGCGCGGTATGATCGTTTCCCCGCCAAAAGCCGGTAAAACTACCATCCTCAAACAACTGGCGAACTCCATTTCTGCCAATAATTCCGATGTTCATCTCATCATTGCCTTGATCGGCGAGCGCCCGGAAGAGGTCACCGATATGGATCGCTCGGTGGATGCTGAAGTGGTAGCTTCTACGTTCGACGAGCCGGTCAGCTCCCACGTTCGCACAGCGGAGATCACCCTTGAACGTGCCAAGCGTCTGGTGGAGATCGGACGGGATGTGGTAATATTGATGGATTCATTGACACGACTGGCGCGCGCCTACAACCTGGTGGTCAATCCCTCCGGGCGTACCCTTTCGGGTGGTATGGATCCTTCCGCTCTGTATCCCCCCAAGAAGTTCTTTGGCGCAGCCCGTAACATCGAAGGCGGCGGCAGCCTGACCATTATTGCGACCGCGCTTGTCGATACCGGCAGTCGTCTCGACGATGTCGTTTACGAAGAGTTCAAGGGTACCGGGAACATGGAGCTTCATCTTTCCCGTCGCCTGCAGGAACGCCGCATCTTCCCCGCCATTGATCTTGAGCGCTCCTCCACCCGTCGCGAAGAACTCCTTCTCGGCCCGGATATTCTGCAGCGTGTCTGGCTGATGCGCCGCATGTATCTGCAGATGATCGGCACACCGCCGCAGGGCGCAGGCATGGACCCGGCTGTAGCCACCGAAGCTATCTTGCAAAAAATTGCAAGGACCAAGAATAATCAAGAATTCCTGGAGACCTTGACGGAGGATCAGTGAGTTCAAAGAAAATAACTCCAGAGAAATCACCTGAAACTACACAGAAGCCAGCGCAGCCGCGCAGCTTCCCGTGGAAAGAGGTGATCTCCTGGGGGGTAACCGCTTTATTAGTGGGTCTTCTTTTGCTGGTGTTGTTCAAAGGGTCGATCTTTTCTCAACAGGTGGAGGCGGAGGCTTCGATCGAAGCGACGCCGACCCCTTTGAATGTAGCCCTGCCTCCCATGCAGACCAGCACGACCGCGGATGTTTCTGTGCCGCGCCAGCCGAATCTGGATACAAACGTTCCGGCAGACGTGCGCCAGTCCGTCGTGCATTACACGGTGGAAGCGGGGGATTCCATTTTCAGCATCGCCAAACAATTTGGTCTTAAGCCCGAGTCGGTCTTGTGGGCTAATGACAACTATTTTGGCGGTGACCCGACCACGACCCTGAGTACGGGTGTGGATCTGGTCATCCCTCCCACTGATGGCATTCTCTATACCTGGAAAGACGGCGATACGCTGGCCAAGATTGCTGATAAATATGATGCGGATGAATATTCCATCATCAGTTGGCCGTCGAATCATATCGATGTTACCGATCCGCAGATCATTCCCGGTTCCCTGGTAATGATCCCCGGCGGCTCTACCGAGATCAAGTCCTGGATTCAGGTGGTCGAGTACAGTTCCAAATCAGGCGTGACGCGAGTGATTGCCGGCGCGGGTGGCTGCCAGGCTTCTTCTGACGGCCCGATTGGCTCTACCGCTTTCATCTGGCCCAGCGCCAATCATTATCTCTCGGGCTTTGATTTCACCAGTTATCACAAAGGCATCGATATCGCGGCCAATGTAGGTGACCCGGTGTGGGCCGCGGATAACGGTACGGTGGTATACGCTGGTTGGAATGATACGGGCTATGGCTACATGGTCATGATCGATCACAACAACGGTTACGCTACCCTGTACGGTCACTTGAGCGCTTACTACGTGCACTGTGGTGATTTCGTCTTTCAGGGTACCCCCATTGGCGCCGCCGGCGCGACCGGTAATGTCACCGGCCCGCATCTGCACTTTGAGGTGCGTCTCAACAGTGGTTTCGTCAATCCGTGGTACGTTTTACCCTGATCCATTTTTTGTGAAAGCAAACGAGCAGCCTGCGCTGCTCGTTTTTTTATCGATTGGCTGGCCAAAATGGGGCTACAGAACACTGGGCGGGTCGACGACCAGATCGACGGCAATGTCTTTAGGCTGCCACGAGTGGAGGGGATGCTGAGCCAGGAAGGGGTGAAAATCATTGCCTTTGAGCAGAATTTGCCAGCGATAGGTGCCGGCAACGCGGCTGTAGAAGCACGGCACCGGGCCGATCATTTCCAGACGGCATTCTTTGGCCCATAGGGCGAACTTGCTGCCGGTGGCAGTGGCAGCCTGCTCGACCACGTTGGGCAGGTTGTGGCGGAATTCGATGCGCAGCAGGCGTGAAAACGGGGGGTAAATCATCTTTTGGCGCCGTTCCAGTTCTTCTTCGTAGAATCCATCCAGATCGTGCAGGGCCGCGTAGCGGATGGCATAGTTTTCGGGGTGAAAGGTCTGAAAAATGGCTTTGCCGCCGCGGCTGCTGCGGCCGGCGCGCCCGGCCACCTGGCTGAGCAATTGAAAGGTGCGTTCCCCGGCGCGGAAGTCGGGTAAATTCAGGCTCACGTCGGCCAGCACCACCCCCACCAGCGTGACCAGGGGCAGGTCCAGCCCCTTGGCTAGCATTTTGGTGCCGATCAAAATGTCGGCACGATGCTGAGTAAAGTGATCGAGAATGAGGTCATGCGCTCCTTTGACGCGGGCTGTGTCGGCATCCCAGCGCAGAATACGTGCCTGCGGAAATTCTTCCTGCACGGCTTTTTCGAGACTCTCGGTGCCCAGACCGAACTGCCGGATGTTGGGGCTGCCGCATTCAGGACATTTCCGCGGCATTTGCCGGTGATAGCCGCAAATGTGGCATTGCAACTGGCTGCTCGAAGCGTGAAAGGTCAGTTGGGTATTGCAGCGCGGGCAGCGCAGCACGTAGCCGCAATCGCGGCAAAAGACATAAGTGGCCGAGCCGCGTCGGTTAAGAAAGAGGATGGCCTGCTCCTGCTGGGCCAGAGTGTGGGCCAGTTCTTCGTGCAGATGCTGGCTGAACACGGAGCGATTGCCGGCTTTCATTTCCGCGCGCATGTCCACGATCTGTACTGTGGGCAGGGGCAATGGAGCGGCGGCCGCGGAGATGCGCTCAGGCAGGCGCAGTTCGTGCCATTTGTCGCGGCGGGCGCGGTAGAGTTGTTCCACATCAGGCGTGGCTGACCCCAAAAGCAGTGGGGCCTGGGCCAGGCGGGCGTACTGAATGGCCGTTTCGACGGCGGAATAATGGGGGCGCAGGTCGGCCTGGACGTAAGATTCATCATGGCATTCGTCGAGCACGATCACGCCGGGCATCGGCAGGGGGGCAAACAGGGCACTGCGCGGGCCAACCACCACGGGCAGCACGCCGCTGCGGATGCGCCGCCAGGTGTCGTAGCGTTCCCCGGGCGAGAGCTGTGAATGGATCAAGGCCACCTTCCCGGGGAAGCGCGCATAGAAACGGCGGACGGTTTGCGGGGTAAGGGCAATCTCGGGCACCAGAACGAGGGCACCTTTGCCCTGAGCCAGCGCTTCCGCGACCGCGTGCAGGTAGATTTCGGTCTTTCCCGAGCCGGTTACACCGACCAGCAAGTTAAAATCGCGCGCGGTGGGGGCCGCGAATTGAGTTTGCAGGCTTTGCCAGACGGCGGCTTGCGCCGGGGTGAGCGGGGGCACGGATTGCAGTTCCAGGTGAGGCATTACTTCTATTGGGTCGCGCCAGAATTCGCTCTCTTCCAGGGCGATCAGGTCTTGTTCAGCCAGAGTTTTGATGTCGGCGGCATTGGCGCCGGTTTCGGCGTAGAGCATCGAAACGTTGACCGGAGCGCCTTCCTGTGCCAGCAGCTCGAGCACGGCTTGCCGGCGGGCCAGGACGGCAGGCTGCGGTTTGCGTCCGCTTTCAGGTTGGCGCAGGTGGGCCGCGGCTTGTTCCAGTGGCATGGCCAGACTGGCGGTGCGGATTTGTCGGGAGTGAATGGAAGGCGGCAGCAGGATGGGTTGGGTGCTCACGTATCCCAGCCGCACCAGACCGCCCAGACTGTCGCGCCAGTGGAGGTGTGCCAAAGCGGTGTCCAGTTGCCGGCCGCGCAGCGGATTGCGCTCGCTCAGGGCATTCAGGATACGTCTTTGGGTCGTCGACAGTGCTTCATTCGTGTCTGGCAAATGGATCAGGCTGACCAGAATATCCACGTGCTGGCTGAGTCCGGGCGGCAGCATTTGATCCAGACATTCTGGCAAGGTCGATAGGGTTTCGGCCGCCATCCATTCAGCCAGTTTGAGCTGTAGTGGGGTGACGACCGGCAGTGGATCTACCAGTTCGCTGATCTCGCGCAGTTCCGGGACGGAGGGTTCGTGAATTTCCTGCAGGACGATAGCCTGAGCCATTTGCCGCCCAAAGGGCACGGTGACCAGCGATCCGGGCTGCACCTGATCGTTCAAGGCAGCGGGCACCTGGTAGTCGAAGAGTTCGTTGATGGGGGCGATGTTGATCGCCACGCGCACGTATCTGGGCATGAGAGAAGGTCTTTCTATTGAGTGATGGCGGCGGCGCCGTAGCCAACCACGCGTTCGTGGTCGCCGCTGGTTTTGCCGGAGGTGCTGTGATGCAACAGGGTGACCTGTTTGCCTCCCAGGGCTTTGGCGGCCCACAGAATGACGGCCACAGCCCCGGAACCGCAGGCAAAACCGGTCTGGCTGGCTTCGGCCTGCAGTACGCCTTGCGGGGAAAAAGCCGCGAATTGTGCCATCATGGTGGCATCCAGCAGATTAGCTTCTTCTTCCGGGTAGAAGTGCGAAAGGTCAGTGCTGGCGACCAGCAGCAAATGCTGGCCGGCGACGATTTCAGCCAGTACTTCGCCCATTTCTTGCAGAGCTGCCGGGTTTTGCTCCCGCACCATCAGCGGCAGCAGCCGGAAGGGCTGGCTCAAGGCAGTTTGCAGAAAGGGAAGCTGAATTTCGAGCGAGTGTTCGTGATCGTTGGCAATGGCGGTCAGATGTTCCCCGCTGCGTTTTTGTAATTTTTCATTGAGCTGTTGCAGCAAGTCGGTCTCGACCTCGATTTCTCCCAGTGGGGTGGCATAACTTTGGTGTGCGCTGGTGAGAAAGGGGTAAGGCAGGTAATCGTGCAGCGGCGAGGCGACCACAACCAGGTCGTAACTTTGCCCTTGCACGGCACGGTAGGCATAGCCGGCGGTGGGCCCAGAATAATGATAACCGGCATGGGGCGAGATGACTCCCAGCACTGGCCCCGGTAAGGCGGGAAGGCGGGCAGAATCCAGATAGCGGCTGACCTCAGAACGCAGTACAGTGGCATTGCCGGGGTACCACGATCCGGCGATGGGCGAAGGTCGAACAGCAGAAAATGATTGTTTCATGATCGATCCTTTTCTTGACCCCTTAATTATACAGGCCGAACCTGCTGCAAAAAAAGATTCCTCATTTGCTGAGGAATCTTTTAACTTTCAGACGAAAAAATCTAGAATGCGCCGCTGCCGTAAAGTGACGGATCGGTGGGAGTTTGCCCGGAGGGATCCCAGACGTACACGGTGTCGCCTTCGTTGGCCCAGTCGTACAGCCAGTGGGCATCGGCGACTGACAGATTGACGCAGCCATGCGAGCCAGGGTTGCCCAGATAGTTATTCCAGTAAGCACCGTGCAGCGCGCGCGCTTCGTCGAAATACATGATGTAGGGGACCTGCTCGATGTAATAGTAGTCCGAACGGTCGGCCTCGAAAGCGCCGGTCATGTATTCGAAATCGACCTTGCGGTAGATCTGGAAGGTACCGGGTTTGGTGTAGAAGGGCTTTCCGCCGCTTGAGATGAGGGTGGCAAAGACCATCTGATTGTTGTCGTAAACGGTCAGTACCTGCTCGTACAGGTTGACCTCGATCCAGCGGCCGTTGGTCACGCCGTCGGGTGGGGTGGGGCTATTGATGACGCGCCCAATAAAGCGGTGTTCGATCCATTCGTTCGGGCCGATACGTACCCATTCCATGTTATCCAGTTCTTCCGAACCATAACAGCGCACCACATCCTGACGGTTATACAGCTTGCCGGTTTTGGGTGAGTTGTATCCCGGGGCGGTGTAAGAGGGTACCTGAGACTGAACCACCCAGGCAAAGGTGACCGAAGGTGCACTTTTGATCAGATCGCCCTGAAAGTAAGTGGCTGAAACACGGTTGATGACGGCGCTGCTGATCCAGTCTTGGTTGGCGATCTGGTAGTAGGTGACCCCGTCTGAACCTGTCTCTTTTTGCATTAAAGAAACGTACTTGAACTTGCCCAGCGGCATCATTTCTTTGACATTGCCGGCCACGGCATCTTCCACACTGGCATACATGGGGACGGCATCATCGATCACCTTGGCGTATGAGTAAGGGATGTTATTCAGGTCGTAAGGGGGCGTGACCACGGTCAAAGGGGCGGCCGGGAAGGTGATGCCGCTGTTTGCCAGTTGAGTAAGGGCTGCGGAGGGGCCTGCGTTCAGGCAATCGCTGTTTTCTGTGCTGTCGAGGTAGGGCAAACACAGCGATTGGTTGGCCGGGGCGTTGCTGGATGTTGTGACGGCTGGGATGGTTGCTGCAGTGTCGGCCGGAGTGGCGGCAGCGTCCCCGCCGGGGGTTTGGGCGGCCGCGGGCTGGACCAGAGACAGCAGCAGTCCGCTGCTGAGAAGGATTCCAGAAAGAATGTGAACGAGCGTTTTTTGCATGAAAAAGCACCTTTATAAATAAGAGAAAACTTACCCAATTTTATCTCAGCCTGTCCGGCTTGACCAGTATCCTTTGAAACAGGGTGGGTAAATTAATCTGAATCTTGCGAATTTTGGGCTTGCTGGCGGACGATCTCCTGCAGTCGGGCGTAGCCTTTCTTCCCCAGTAAGTAGGTCAGTTCTTCAGTAAAAGTCTCGATCAGCGGAATTTCGTGATCCGCTCGCCGCAGGCAGCTACCTTCTTCCTCTAACATGGTTTCGGTCTCATCCAGGGTGATGCGGCCTTCCTCATCGAGGTCGAGGGGATGCAGAATGCAGTAGTAGGGTTTGAAACGCCACGGATGCAGTTTGTTGGCCACGGCAGCCACCTGCAGGGCACATTTGCCGTCCGGCAGGCAGAAGACGCAGGCGGTGCCGCCGTAGTGCTCCGGTCGGGTTTCAACAGCGGTGTGGACGACCAGCTTGGAAGGGCTGAATTCGTCTTCGTCTTCGTAGCTGGCAAACCAGTCGATCGGGTCTTTGAGGTCATCTGGCATAAATGGCTGAATCAGCGCGGCGTGGGCCAGAATGTCTTCCATTTCGCGCTGGTCGGTCCAGACGCCAAAAACGCAGCAGGCACCGTGACATTCGCCCAACTGGCAGCGCTGCATTGGTTCGGAGCGGAACAGACGGGGGTTGACGCGCAGATCCTGTGCTGAAGGTTTATCATTCATGGCATGGATTTTACCACCCGCCATCGTCTGTCAGCGGATGGGTTTTTGCACGGTCAGCGTCGGTAATATTTTTCGAGCATGCGCCGCAGCGCGCCGTCCCAGAAGTACCAGTCGTGGCTGCCGTCGGCGACCTCATAGGTAAAGTCAAGGGACAGCTGGCTCAGGTCGTGCTGGAAGCGTTCATTGACGTCGAAGAGAAAGTCGTCGCGACCGATGGTCATGTACACAGCCGGCTTTACGGCCCGCTGGCTGACGGTACGGGCCAGGGTGAGTAATTCCTCGTCCTCTTCGCAGCGCAGACCGGCCCCGAACACGTCGCGCATATGGGGGTTTTCCATTTCCGCTGGTTTTTGAGCGCGCAGCTGGTCGAGATATTCGTGCAGGTATAGCCCGCCGCTCGAGAAGCCGCCGCATAACCCGTATTGCTCCGGCCGCTGCCAGGCGCATTTCAGGGCGGCATAGGCCCCGCTCGAGTTGCCGGCAATAGCCACGTCTTCCCGTTGCGCAGAAAAATGGAAGATGCTATTCATTTGCCGGGGTAATTCATCCACAATGTAGTTGAAGTAGTTGCCCCGGTCAGGCAGATTGCGGCACCAGGTGTTGCCGATCTCCGGGAGGATAAAGGCCACCTGGTATTCGTTAGTATAGAAAGGAAGCCGGGTAAATTGTCCCCAGTTTGAGCTGTTGCCGGTGGTGCCGTGCAGCAGATAGATCACCCGCTGTGGTGGGTCGTCGGGCTTGCGCCCATCCGGGAAGTAGACCTGTACCCAGGTATCCTGATGCAATTCTTCAGAACGCAGACAACCCGAAAATGAGGCCATAAAGAGTTCCCTTCTTCATTGAAATTTACACTTTTCATTTTACCTCGCGGGGGCAAAACCCATTGAAAAACGGCTGATTTCAAAATAAGGTAAAATGAAGGAGGTAATTCTCTGTATTTCAACATTCCATTTAAGGAGTCAGGGTATGGCGGCTTGGAAGATCCTTTTGACCGATGGTTTGGAAGAGAACGGGAAAGAGATTTTACGCAAATCTGCCGAGGTGGTTGAATCCCCTACCATCACAGCGGAGGAGTTGTTGACTGTGGTTGGTGAATACGATGCCCTCATCGTGCGCGGACGCACCAAGGTGACCCCGGAGGTGTTTGCGGCCGGCAAGAAGCTCAAGGTGGTGGGCCGTGCCGGTGTTGGGGTGGATAACATTGATCTGGCGGCTGCCCGCGAACATCACGTGACCGTGGTCAACTCTCCGCAGGCGACCACCGTTTCGGTGGCTGAATTGACCCTGGCCTTGATGCTCTCGTCTGTGCGTGAGGTCGCGCGCGCGGATGCGGGGTTGAAAGCCGGCAAATGGCTGAAGAAGGAACTCGAGGGCCGTGAACTTTATACCAAGACACTGGGGGTGATCGGCTTTGGCCGGATCGGTTCCAGTGTGGCCCAGCGGGCCCGTGCTTTCGAGATGAAAGTGCTGGGCTATGACCCCAAACTGCCTGCGGCAGAGATCCAGGCACGCGGCGGCGAACCGGCCAGCCTGGATGAGTTGCTGGCTCAGGCAGATATCATTACCATGCACTTGCCGCTGACGGATCAATCACGCGGCATGTTGAATACGGAAGCTTTTGCGAAGATGAAGCCGGGGGTGTACGTGATTTGTGCTGCCCGCGGCGGCGTCATCGATGAAGCTGCCTTGCTGGCGGCATTGAATTCCGGGAAGGTGGCGGGGGCTGCTCTGGATGTGTATGCTACCGAACCGCCGGGCTTGACCGAACTGGTCAGCCATCCGAAGGTGGTCGGCACTCCCCACATCGGGGCCCAGACGGTAGAAGCCCAGGGACGGGCCGCTCACGATATTGCCGAAGAAGTGCTGGCGGCTCTGGCTGACCAGCCCTTGCGTTGGAAAGTTGCCTGATCGAAGCGAGCATCATAAAAATTCAGTTATGGAGTAAACAATGGTTTCGAAGTTGGAAAAATTTAAGCAGTTGATGGCTGAACTGACTGATTTGAACCGCGCCAATGCCTTGGCGGGTTGGGATCAGCAGGTCTATATGCCGCGCGGCGGTGCCGAAGATCGCGGTCATGTGCTGGCTGCTCTAGCCGGTATTGCTCATGAAAAATTCACTTCCGAAGAGATGGGTAAGCTGCTCGACGAACTCGTGCCGGAAGCCAAACAGATGGATCCCGAATCAGATGACGCCTGCCTGATTCTGCGTACTGCCCATGATTATGCCAAGCAGACCAAAGTCCCTACCGAGAAGGTGGCGGAGTTTGCTCGCGCCACTACCATGGCGGAAGTTGCCTGGGAAAAGGCGCGAGAAGAAAATAACTTCAAACTGTTCCAGGATGAATTGCAGCATATCGTGGAATTGCGCCAGGAATACGCGGAATACTTCAAGCCTTACGATCATATCTATGATCCGCTGCTCGATGATTTCGAGCCCGGCTTGAAGACAAAAGAAGTGCAGGCGATTTTTGGCAAGCTGCGCCCACAGCAGGTGGAATTGCTGAAGAAAATCGCGGCCAAACCCGTGATCGATGACTCCTTCCTGCACGTAGCCTATCCCGAGCAGGGACAGTGGGATTTTGGCGTGGACGTGATCACTCGTTTTGGTTTCGATTGGAATCGCGGCCGACAGGATAAATCGGTACATCCCTTCACCACTTCCTTTGGTATTGGTGATGCGCGCATCACTACCCGTTTCGATGCGGAGCGCGCAGCTTCAGCTCTCTTCAGCACCATGCACGAGGGCGGCCATGCCATGTACGAACAGGGTATCAGCCGCACCCTGGCCCGCACTCCGCTGGCGACCGGGGCTTCGATGGCGGTTCACGAGTCGCAATCCCGCCTGTGGGAGAACATTGTAGGCCGTTCCCTTTCCTTCTGGAAGTTCTTCTACCCGCGTCTGCAAAAGGCCTTCCCCTCCCAACTTGCTGGGGTCACCCTCGAGCAGTACTATCGTGGCATCAACAAGGTTGAACCCTCGTTCATCCGCACCGAAGCGGACGAAGCGACTTACAACCTGCACATCATGCTGCGCCTCGAGCTGGAAATTGCTTTGCTCGAAGGCAGCCTGCAGGTCAAGGACCTCTCTGAGGCCTGGAACACCCGTATGAAAGATTACCTTGGCATCATTCCGCCCAACGATACCCTGGGTGTGCTGCAGGACGTGCACTGGTCGAGCGGCCTGATGGGCTACTTCCCGACCTACGCGTTGGGCAACCTCATCTCCGCGCAGGTTTGGGAAAAGGTTCAGAAAGACATCCCGACCGTGGAGCAGCAGTTTGAGGTGGGTAAGTTCGACGAATTGCTGGGTTGGCTGCGTAAAAATATCCATCAATACGGCGCCAAATTCGAGCCGCAGGTGCTGGTCAAACGCGTTACCGGTACAGGGATCGATCCTGAACCCTACATGCGCTACCTCACCAAGAAATACACCGAGATTTATCATCTTTAAAGATCGCTGGCAGCCCCGGGATTTTTCCCGGGGCTGCTTTTTTTGATGTAAAATCGAGTTTATGAGGATGAAACGGATCTTTCTCTCTTTGCTGGGAACCGCCCTGTTGCTGGCTGCCTGCCAATCGACGGCGACGGTATCCGTTTCTACACCGACTTCCGAACCGGCGGTGCTTTCGACCACTGCGCTGCCCGTGGCCACAGCCACGCTGGCCCCTACCGTCACCCCACAGCCGGTATATCCAACCCCGATTGTGATTGAACAGCCCACGTCGATGGTTCCGACTGAACTGGCCGCAGAGTTGCTCGATCAGAAATTCCCCATTGCTTCACTGAATATTTATCGTCCTGGCCCTGATTCTCGTCTGGTTTCGCCCATCCAGATCAGCGCTTATGCGTACCCGGGCGCGCAAGGCAAGGTCTCACTGCAGCTCTGGGACGAGGCTGGCAACCTGACCGCGGACCAATTGATCCAGCTCAAGGGCAGCGGC
>JAAZOQ010000041.1 GCA_012797695.1 Anaerolineaceae bacterium
CTTTGACCGGTACCGAAAAGGAGTTCCCGGTAGCGCGAAAAATCAGGCGGCCAGGGCAGCCAGGTAGGCGGCATTTGCAGCAGATCTTTCTGAGTGGAAATACTGCTGATGACCAGCCAGGCTACCGGTGCCAGGATAAAGATAAGAATAACGAGCACAGCAATGGTCAGAAAGAACCCAGAAACAAACCTTTTGAACCCGGCCCATTTCGAATGAGAAGTCTTGATATAAGTCGTCATGATGCAGTCCCCTCCGTGCGAGTAAAGCGGCTGTAGAAGATTGCCAGCAGGGTCACCGTAACAGCGATCAGCCAGGCCAATGCAGAAGCATAACCATAATTCATCTTGGTGAAGGCTGCCTCATAGAGGTAGTAACCGGTGACCTGCGTCGCCCCGGCGGGGCCACCGCCAGTGAGCACATATACCAGATCGAACATGGTAAAGGCATCGATCGTACGCAAGATCAAATTGATCAAAGTTATTGGCAGCAACAAGGGAAAAACGATGTAGCGGAAGTAACCCCAGCGCGTGCCGCCGTCGACCTGGCAGGCATCCGAGAGTTCCTCCGGAACACTTTGCAGCCCGGCCAGATACAACAGCGTCATCATTGGGATAGCCCCCCACAGACTGGCAAAAGCGATCAGGAACAACGCCCGATGCGGATCAAGCAGCCAGGTGATCGGCTCTTTGATGAGGCCAAACTGAATCAAAATACCATTTAAGGCACCATAATGAGAGTCGAAAATACGGCTCCAGAGTAAACCCTGCACAGAACCTGGAATCACCCACGGAATGATGAGAATTCCGCGTACCAGGCCGCGCAGCGGGAATTTGCGATTGAGGATGAGAGCGAAGAAAAGTGAGATGGGAATTCCCAGACCGATCCCGACCGCGGCCATGAAGAGGGTATGCCACAGAGCGGAATGCATATCCGGGTCGGTGATGACCGAGAGGTAGTTCTTGATCCCCACGAAAGTGGTTCCCAGCCACGGGGCAGTAATGTGGAGGTTAAAGAAGCTGATGCCCAGCGAGTAGACCAGAGGATAGACCATCAGTCCGAGAATAATCAAGAAAGATGGTGCAATAAGCAGCAATCCAAATCTTTGTTTCGAGGTGATACGCCTTTTTTGAGCTGATGCTTGCATCCTGACACCTTTCCAACCGACTTGCAGTTCTTGGCAAGAATTTCTTTGCTTTAATTATCGTTCTTTTTCGAGAGAAACTGCCTTTAAAAAAGGCGCCACAAAGGTTTGTGGCGCCTTTTGAGTTGCGCAAAACTATTTCGAGTACTCGGATTGCAGTTCCAGCGTCTTGGCCGCCAGATCATCCAGACCTTGCTGGACGGGAACCTGGTTGGTCAGTACTTTCTGAACGGTATCCTGCAGAGCAGAAGACCAATCCGCATAGTACGGCAGGGACGGGCGCACAGCCAGGGAGTTCGCCTGCTCGGCGATCACAGCACCACCGTTTTCAGCCATCTTGGCCTGAACTTCGGGGTCATTCAACACACTGGTGTAGCCAAACGGAGAGCCGTCTTTCATGAAGAGGTCTTTCTCGCCTTCCGGGCCTGCGATGCATTTCAACATCGCCCAGGCAGCCTGCTTATTCTGGGAATAAGCGGAAATGGACATCCCCATCGGGCCAGCCAGAGAAATGTGACCAGCGCCGCCATCCGGGGCCAGAGCGACTTCGAAGTCGCCCGCCAGATCAGTGTTGGCAGGATCGTTCATGGTCACGAGTGGGTTACCCCACAGGAAGACGAAGGCAGCATTGCCACCCATGACGATATCGCGGCGGGTACCGCCACCTTTGATGGTGAGGGCAGCCGGGTCGACGATCTTGTCGGTGTTGATCATGTCGTACATCATCTGCAGCGCCTGGACACCAGCCCCCGTGTTGAACACAGGTTTGCCGGAATCATCAAAGAGCTGACCGCCCATGCTCTTGACCATCATGGTGTAGTCAGAGGTGATCTGTTCGTAGTTAGCGCCCCAGGTAAAGGCGATCGGGTAATCCACAATGCCTTTTTCCTTCAGGGTCTTGCTGTCCTGGATGAGTTCATCCCAGGTAGCAGGAGCAGCAGTAATGCCCGCATCTTCGAGCATTTTCTTGTTGTAGACCATGACCATGTATTCTGCTTTCCAGGGCAGGCCGAGGATCTTGCCATCATAGCTGATGCCTTCCAGAGCGAAGGGCAGAATATCACTCTTGGTGGCGTCATCAATGTAGCTATCCAGGGGTTCGAGCCAGCCGGCAGCATCGTATTTGGCGAGGTCGATGATATCGAGGCCAATGAGGTCATAAGCAGAGCTCTTGGCAGCCAGTGCAGTCTGCATCTTGGTATCTACGTCATCCTGCGGGACGACTTCAACTTTGAGGGTGGCGCCGGTTTCTGTCTGGCATTTGTTTTCCAGGGCAATCATGGCGTCGGTCTGACCTTCGGGGCTGTCGATCATGTTGAGGGTAACACCAGCGAAGGGTTGAGCGGCTTCAGTCGTAGCAGCAGCCGCTTCGGTAACTGCAGCAGTGGTTGCCGCAGTTGTGGGGGCAGCAGTGGTCTGAGCTGCAGAGCAGGAGGCCAACAACATGCTAGCCAGCACAAGAACAACTATGATGCGTTTGTACATATCATTCTCCTTGAAAAGTATAAGATGAAGGTTTTGAACTTCTCTCTCTAATTGCACATCTGGGTTCGCTGCTCGGGTTTGTACCTCCTCGATGCAAGGTTTGAAACGCGATTACCATAAATGCTAAAGCGGAATGATTCAACGCATATATTCAGGTGAAAGTGATTTATAATAGTTAGCGTTAACGTTAGCGCTAACAAATATAATAACTTTAATTGTCGCTGCTGTCAATATCCCATTTTTCTTAAAGGTGCCGGATGAACCGAAATCGAATCACCATCGCTGACGTCGCTGCTGCTGCCGGAGTATCCCTGATGACCGTTTCTCGAGCCATGAACGACCGCGAGGGCATTCACCCTGAAACGCGCGAGCGGATTTTGAAGATCGCTGAAAAACTGGGCTATCACCCCAGCCAGATCGCACGCGGCCTGGTCACCCATCAGACCGCCACTCTTGGATTGGTGATGCCTGACGTGGCCAACCCCTTCTTTGCGCAGATCGCCCGCGGAGCAGAAGAAATCGCCTCCCAAAATGGCTATAATCTGTTCCTCATCAATACTGCAGAAGATCTGGATCGTGAAAAAAAGGCCTTGAATTCTTTGCTCGAAAAAGAAATCGACGGCGCGGTGTTGTGCAGTTCCCGTCTATCGCAGATCGAAATGCTGCCCTATCTCGAAGCGCTGCCGGCTACGGTACTGGTCAACCGTACTCTGGATGCCCCCTGCCCACGGGTGGTTACCCTGAACGTCAACGACTGCCAGGGCACCCAGCAAGCTGTAGACTACCTGATCGCTCAGGGACGCCAGCACATTGCCTTGATCACCGGCCCAGAAAATTCGATCAGCAGCCAGCGGCGTCTGAATGGTTATTTGCGCGGTCTGCATGCCCAAAGGCTGCCCGCCCGTGAGGAACTGGTTCTTCACTGCTCCCCCACCACCTCCGGTGGGGAAGAAGCGGCCTTGCACCTCTTCGGGCAGCAGCCAGAAATCGATGGGGTGATCGCCTTCAACGATCTGGTGGCAGTGGGCGTGCTGCGCGCCTGCCTGCAGACCCAACGCAGCATCCCCGCGCAGGTGGCCGTCATCGGTGCCGATGACATTCCTCTGGCGGGGCTGACCAACCCCAGTCTGACCACGCTGCACGTGGATCAGACCGCGTTGGGGGAACAGGCCATGACCGCCCTGCTCCATCTGGTATGCGGGGAAGAAACGCCCAAACGAATTGTGGTGGAACCGAAACTGGTGCAGCGTCAGAGTGCTTGAGCCGCCTTTTCGAGGATAGGCCAGCCCTTCTCTTGGGCGGTGCGGCGCAGATTCTCATCCGGGGTGACCGCTACCGGGTTCTCGACCAGGTTGAGAATGGGCATGTCGTTATAGGAATCGCTGTAGGCCCAACTGCCGCTCAGGGTGACTGGCTGCTCTGCCATCCAGGTTTTGATCTTCTCCACCTTGCCTTCGCGGAAGGGAGGAAAGCCCACGATTTTGCCCGTCGGGATACCATCGATCACTTCCATCTGAGTGCAGATGAATGTATCCATGCCCAGTTTCTGCGCGATCGGCTGCGCCAGCAGACTGTTGGCCGCCGTCGCCAGGATGGCGGCACAGCCCTGACGGCGGTGCTCCGCAAGACGCTGCAGCATAAAAGGACGAAAATATTGTTCGATCCCGGCCAGAAACGCACCGACCAGGTCCTGGCCTTCCGCCGCAGAACGGTGCAGCAGCGGTTTTTGCAGATGATATTCGAAATCCGCGTAATTCAGCGTCCCCTCCAGATATTCCTGAGCAAATATCTGTACCTGCTTCACGTACGGTTCATCGACCAGCCCCCGTTTTGCCAGAAATTCCACCCACAGAATTTCACAGTCCCCTTCCAGCAAGGTGGAATCCAGATCAAAAATTGCCACAGGTTTTACCATAAAAGCCAGCAAGCCTCTTCAGAAAAATGGACGCTCAACTCCTGCCCCACCTGGGGAATCGCCAGATCCTTCGAGTTGAACATATCCATCGAGATGAGGGTATCCTCCATTTGCAGTTTGCAGCGCAAGACCGAACCCAGATACGCCACCCCCGCCACCTGCCCGGTTAATGTGTTGCCCTGCGATGCAGGACCCAATTGCAGCTCTTCCGGGCGAATGGCAAGCTGGGCAGACGAACCTTTGGCTTCGCCCATGCGTCCCACCCGGACCAGTTGCTTCCCCATTTTAACCTCTTTCCGGGCAAAGTCACTGACCTCGACGGGCAGCAAATTGATCTGTCCAACAAACGAGGCCACAAAGGCGTTGGCCGGGTAGTTATAAATCTCGAAGGGGGTGCCGATCTGCTCGATCACCCCATCGTGCATGACCACAATGCGGTCTGAGAGCGACAGGGCTTCTTCTTGATCGTGGGTTACATAAATCGTGGTGATCTTCAATTTTTGCTGAATCGTGCGGATTTCCTGGCGCAGTTCAAGGCGGATCTTGGCATCCAGAGCCGACAGTGGTTCATCCAGCAGCAGCACCCGCGGATGGATGGCCAGTGCCCGCGCCAGCGCGACGCGCTGCTGCTGTCCACCCGAAAGCTGACTGGGAAACCGGTGGCCGTAGTCGGAGAGCTGGATCAACTCAAGCATTTCCTGCACGCGTTCCCGAATCTGAGGTCGGGGTGTACGCCGCACTTCCAGCCCAAAAGCAATGTTTTGGGCCACGGTGAGGTTGGGAAACAAGGCATAACTCTGAAAGACCATGCCCAGGTTGCGCTGATTGGGGGGCAACTGGGTCAGGTCGATGCCATCCAGCGTGATATTACCCTCGCTGGGCATTTCGAAGCCAGCGATCATGCGCAGGGTGGTCGTCTTGCCGCAGCCAGATGGGCCCAGAAATGAGATGAATTCCCCCTGCTCGACCGCGAGGTCGATCCCGCGGATCACCGGATTGCCGGCAAAGTTTTTTTTAACATCGGTTAATGATAAATAGCTCATGGTTGAAATCCTTCAGGTGAGATCAATGCGCGCCGGCTGCCTGTTCCTGGCCGCCGGTGAGGAACTGGATGATGCCCATGGCTGCCCAGGTCATCAAGAAGCTGATAAAGGAAAGGGCCGCCGGTTCGTAGGCGCGATGCTGGCCCAGCAGCCACAGATAGGGACCGAATGCCGGCCGGTTGAGGAAGGAAGCCAGGGTGACCTCCCCAACAACGATGGCAAAGGTCAAAAGAGCTCCGCTCAGCAGCGCCGAACGCAAATTGGGCAGGATCACGTGAAGCAAAATTCGCAGTGAGCTGGCGCCCAGGCTTTGCCCGGCCTCGGTGAGGGTACGCACATCCATGGCACGCAGACCGGTATCCACTGAGCGATACATGTAGGGCAGCGACAGCACAATGTACCCTGCCACCAGCAGAATATCGGTGCCCAGTGCCGAGTTGGTTAGCGGTGAGATCAGGGTGATCTCGGTGAAGGGAATCTTGAGCGGAATGCTATAGATGCGGATCATGCCAAAGACCAGAATAATGGCCGGCACCACGAACGGCAGCAAAGTGATGAAATCCACAATGCGCCGCGCCTGCGGCAAACGCATGCGCACCCAGTAGGCAGTCGGGACGATCAGAAGGATACTGCCGAAAATGGTCACCACCGCAACGACGGTCGAGAACAAAAAGGAAGAGAGAAAATCAGGGTCCGCAAAAGATTTTTGATACGCCAGCAGGCTGAGCGTGTCGCGCTGCATGCGCAGGGAAAAATCGAGAGTGGCATATAGCGGCAGAACAAAATACAGCGCGCCGAGGATGAACCAGAACCAGCTCCACACCGGTAACTTGCGTAACTTTGTTTTCATTTCAGCCACCTTTCGGTGCGATTCTGCAGCCAGGAATACCCGGCCATGGTGACCGCCATGATGATGACCATCCCCATGGCCATAGCGTACCCCAGGTTCGGGTTATACAGCACGTCGCCGCGGATCTGCGCGCCAATCTGGATCGAGATGATCGGCAGTGTTCCGCCGGTAAGAGCATAAGCGGTGGCATAAGCCCCAAAAGCATTGCCAAACAACAAGATCATCGCTCCCAGGATCGAGGGCATGAGAATCGGCAGGGCCACCCGCAGCCAGTACTGCCAGCCGCTGGCTCCCAGCGTCTGAGCTGCTTCGTTCCACTCCTTTTTCAAGCCATCCAGCGCGGGCGCGATAATCAAGATCATGAGCGGAAACTGGAAATAAATGTAGGTCAGACTCAAGCCGGCAAAGCTGTACAAGTTGAAGCCGGCCGCGTAGAGATTGAGGCCAAAAACGTTTTTCAATAAAGCAGTGATGAAACCCGTGCGGCCCAGGGTTGCCACAAAAGCAAAAGCCAGCGGCACCCCGGCAAAGTTCGAGGCCACCCCAGAGAAGGTGATCAGTAGCGAGCGGATGGGCTTGGGCAGGCCACCCTGAGTGACGCCGTAAGCCATGAGCAAGCCAAGAAGTCCACCACCCACAGCGGTGACCAGGCTGATGCGGATCGATAGACTGTAGGCATTCAGGATCGATGTCTGGGTGACCAGTGTTTTCAGGTTATCGAGGGTGAAATTCCCGTGAATATCCGTAAAGCTGCCGACGAACAAGCGCAGTGACGGCAAAATCAGGAACAACAGAGCAAAGAGAAAAAAGGGGACAACGCCCAACCAGGGCAGCCAGCGGGAAGGTTCGCTTTTTTTTGCGGTGTTTGAATTCATTGGCACCTGTAGAAGAAAGAGAGGCGAGACCCCGGAAATAAAATGAACGGGGTCCCGCCTGAGAGATTACGAAAGGAAACTAGTTTCCAGCCTGAATATCGGCACCCACGACAGCATCCCAGTTCTTGGTGATGAGGTCTTTCGCGGCATTCAGTTGATCAACACTCGGGAAGACAGCCCCAGAGACATCCGGCAATTTGGCCAGAATATCCGCCGGGACGGCGTTGCGGGCGCGCAGATCGCTCTCGCGGATCGGATGGCAGTAGCCCTGCATCCATAAGGTCTGGCCTTCATCCGAGTAGAGGAATTCCATCCACAATTTGGCAGCGTTGGGGTGCGGAGCGTAAGCGCTGATGCCTTGCACGTATACACCGGCGAAGCGGCCGGTTGTGGGGATGACCACCGTGGCTTTGGGGTTGCCGGCGAAGGAATCGACGGCGGCCAGAGCGTTGTAGTCCCAGGTGATGCGGACGGGGGTTTCGCCTTTGGCAACGAGGCCGTTATTGGCGATCAAGGGAACCAGGTTACCGGCTTTGTTGAGTTCAGCAAAGTAATCCAGACCGGCCTGAGCATTGTCGAGAGAACCGCCATTGGCCAGGGCAGCCGCGTACACCGATTGGATGGCCTGGTTGGAAACACGCGGGTCACCAGAAAGGGCGATCTGACCCTGATAAGTGGAGTTCAAGAGATCGCTCCAATCCTGCGGAACGTTGGGCTGGACATCAGTATTGACCAGGAAGGAAAGCACGCCGTAGTAATCACCGTACCAGTAACCATCAGCATCTTTGACTTCGGTGGGGATGGTATCCCAGGTGGACACTTTGTAGGGCTGCAGCAGGCCTTCGTCTTTCGCGGAGGGGCCGAAAGCGAAACCCACGTCGATCACATCCGGGGCCTGCGGACCTTTGTTATCTTTATTGGCCTTGATGGCTTCGACCTCATCGCCGGAACCGGCATCCGGGTTCAATTCATTGACCTCGAGACCGTACTTGGCCTTGAAAGCATCGATGACCGCGCCATAATTGCACCAGTCATGCGGCAGAGCGATAACGGTCAGGGTGCCTTCAGCTTTGGCAGCCGCAACCAGATCATCCATTGCGGAGCTCTGCGCGGGCTGGGTGGCAGCCGCGGTGGTTGCCTGGGCAGCTTCGGTAGCGGGCTGAGTGGCAGCCTCAGTGGTAGCAGCGGGGGCAGCCGCACTGCAGGCGGCCAGCAAGACACCCACCAAAACGAGCAAAGAAACTACTTTCAGATGAACAGCGTGCTTGAACATATTTCTCCTTTGGAAAGCATTGCATGTGAATTACTGCTTATGTTATCCGCCGGAGATTAAGCCCCAATCATGTGCTGATTAGGGATCAGTTAAGGGATGATTAACTTCGTGAGTTTTTTTGTTAATGAGAGAAGTTCACTGCCCGCGCAGCACATCACGGATGGCCGCCAGCAGGCGTTCGATCTGTGCTGGGGTATGGGTGGCAAAGACGGCCAGCCGAATGGCCCCGCCGGCGGGCGCGCTGGGGTAGGAATTGACGAATTCCACGGCAATGCCGCGGTGGAAGAGTTCCTCGCGCAGGCGGAACAGATTGAGCCCACCCCGTGCCGGCAGGCACAGGATCGGCGTTTCTGCCACCGGGAATTGCCAGCCCAACTCTTCCAGACCAGCACGGGCCTGACGAACGTTGGCCTGTAATTGCTGCAAGAGCTGCGGGGAGACCTGCAGCAGGCGCAAAGCCTGGGTGATCGCGGCCGCTGCCGGTAGCGGTAACGGGCTCGACCCCGCCAGCACCCGCGAGTTGCGCTCGAGATGCTCGAGCGCCTGGCGGCGGCCGTACACCAGCCCACCAAACCCGCCCAGCGCCTTGTTGAAGGTAGCCGAAACACTGACGCGCTCATCGGTGATACTCCAAAATTCGAGCGTCCCGCGGCCGTGTTCCCCCAGCACCCCGGCCCCGTGGGCATCATCCACGATCAGCCGTGCCGGCAAATTGCGCAGCACCTCCAGGTAATCTGGCAGCGGGGCCACCTCGCCCGAGATCGGGAACAGGCCATCGCTCAAGACAACTGCCCGTTCGCCTGCCGTCAGCTCGTGCTGCAAGGCCACTTGCAATGCCTCCGGGCGGCAATGCGCAAAAGGAGTAATGGCATGGTTGCTGGCCGCCGCGGCATCCCACAGACTGAAGTGAGCATCCGCATCGATGAAAAAGTGATCGTTGGCCTGCCCTTCCCCCTGGATGAGCACCGCCGCGCCCAGATAACCGCTGGCAAAGGTCAGCACCTTTTCGCAGGCAAAGAAAGCACAGGCCGTCTCTTCCATCTCGGTGTAGAGCGGCGACTCCCCCAACCCGCCGCGCGAATTGGCCGTCGATAGCCCATAACGCAGTACCGCGTCAGCGGCAGCCTGCAGTACCTGCGGCTGAGATTGCAGCCCCAGATAACCGCAGCCGCCGAAATAATCATAAGTACGCCCGTCAATCCGCGTCAGCGCCCCGACCGGGCCTTGCAAGAATGTGCTCACCCGCGTCTGACCTTCTTTTTGAGCAACTGGCACTCATTGAGATGCACCAGATTGTGCCGGGTCGGCGGCATGAGCAGCAGCCCGGCCACGGTTAACCCGCTCCAGTACTCCAGCACCCCGCTGGCGGCCGGTTTGACCCCGCCTTCATCCAGAATGCGCTGCAGATCAACTGCAGCAGTTTTGCGTTTCAGGTCCGCCGCGCTGAGTCCATTGACCACCTCACGGGTACGCTGCCCGACTGCGCTGCGGTAAGCGTGCAGCTCCGCGAAAGCGACCTGCTCGCTCAGAGCACGGACTTCCGCCGGCTGGCTTTCGTTGCTGCTATCCTGGATCGGAGCATGCAGGCGGGCGGCCCAGCCGCCCTGGGTGAACACCTGTTCAGAACGTGCCACCAGCAGATTGACGGTCACGTCCTCAATGCGGGCCAAGTGCCACCAGCACCAGGCAATCGAGTGCTCCGCCCCGGCCGGGATACAGCGGAACTCTGCCTCGGTCAGGCCGTCCCAGATCTCCTCGGCGTAATTCCAACCCGGCGCAGCCGATACGGAGCGCGCATGCAAAGGCGCGTGTACCTGCATGAATAACTGTTTCGCCTCCGCGAGACGGGCCGGGTCGCGCAAAGCCGACCGCAGTGCTTTATGTTGCTCATTCCAACGAACGCGGTTTTCGTCCATCCTGGCTCCTAGAATTCATCCACTTTGTGATCGAATTTGCCCTCCGGCAGACCGGTGAAGAAGGTCAGCGTGTGCAGCCAGGCCGTCTGTTCGGCGGGGGTCATCTTTTCGTCACGGTATTCCCAGTTGTGCTTGCGCACGTATTCTGCCATCTCTGTCTGCTGGCGCTGCAAACGGGCCACCGTCTCCGCGATCAGTGTTTTGGCCGCCCGCGGATGCTCGCCGCGGTAAAGCTCCAGTCCCTGCCGCAAATGCGCCAGACACAGGCCGTCCGCTTCCCGATAAGTTGCCTGGAACTCGCCCTCCGCGCCATCGAACAACTCGAAGAGCGTTCCCAGTACGTTGGCCGCAGCTTCTTCTTGCTGGGTACACACCGGGCAGCGCCCTTTTGGTTCCAGAACCGGTTTGCGCTTGCGCAGGGGCAGCCGTGCCGCGAGCGCCGGGGCATTCCCCACTGCGCGCTCGAGCGCTTGCAGCTCGCGAGCCACATTCTTGGCCAGCAGTCCATAGATGATATTCACCCCCAGCACCGGTCCGCTCGTCATGCGTTCTTTTGCCACCAGCAAACGGGTATGCTCCGGGCAGAACCCGTAGGCATCGTTGATCGGCTGGCGGGTGCGCGGA
>JAAZOQ010000313.1 GCA_012797695.1 Anaerolineaceae bacterium
CTATTCTTGGATCTGTTACTTGTGTAAAACATTTTGTTATGTTTCCGGTTCTTGGTTCGTTGGACACTTCATTCTTCCTTGTTTTTTTCCCTCCTTCTTTGCAATTCTCTTGCCATTTTCATTTTGATGCGATTGCCCTGGGCGGAGTCATTTGTTTCTCTCGGTCTGGATTGCCTGTATAATCAGTGCATGAGTTTGCCTGTCTGCGTCAATTGTGGCCGTTCTTACCCTGCAACGGGGACTCCTTACCGCTGTGAGTGTGGGGGAGTTTATGATTTTGTTGATTTTCCTGCCTGCTCGCGCTCGCTGGATCTTTCTGCCCCTGGTTTGTGGCGTTATCGGGCCAGTTTTGGGGCTCTGGCGGATGCCCCGCAGGTATCTCTGGGTGAAGGCAATACGCCGCTGCTCGAAACACAATTTGCCCATCATTCCGTGTGGCTCAAGCAGGAATCGCTCAACCCGACGGGTTCTTATAAAGACCGCGGCAGTGCTCTTCTTGCCGGTTTTTTACGCAGCCGGGGCATAACCCAGGCCGTGGAAGATTCTTCCGGGAATGCCGGGGCTTCCTTTGCGGCTTACGCTGCCCGCGCCGGTATTCACGCTGAGATTTACGTGCCGGCAGCTGCTTCCGGGCCGAAATTGCAGCAGATTCAGGCATATGGGGCCGAAGTACATGCCATTCCGGGTCCGCGTCAGAATGCCGCGGATGCCGTGCAGCAGCGGGCTGAGAGCGGCATTGCTTACGCCAGCCACGCCTACTTGCCTTTTGGGTTGCTCGGCATTGCGACGATCGCCCACGAACTGGTGGAACAGTTGGGCGGCAAGGCTCCAGGAACACTTGTAGTCCCTGTGGGCCATGGTGGATTGCTCTATGGCCTCATGCGGGGGTTTGCGGCCCTTGTAGAGGCTGCCAGTATCGATAAAGAGCCTGTCTACGTGGGGGTTCAATCTATCGGCTGCGCCCCGGTCTTTTCTGCCTTTGAAAATGGCGAATATACTTTACGAGAACCCCTCCAGTCGGATACAATAGCAGAAGGAGTGCGCGTCAGTCATCCAGTGCGCGGAGGGGCGATTTTGCATCGCTTGCACGGGACGGCGGGCCGTATCCTGGCAGTGGATGAACCAGAACTGGTCGCTGCCAATCACAGTATTGCCGCGCAAGGGTTTTACGTCGAGCCTACATCAGCTCTCGCCTGGGCTGTTTTACCTGAGATTATTGGCAAGGATCCTGACCCGGTCGTGTTGGTCCTGACCGGAACAGGGTTGAAAACAAATCTTTTTTGAGGAGAAGATAGTGGCCGCGAACTGCCTGAAAGCAGACGGTTGGCGCTCCTTGTCTTCTCGGGAGGATCATTTGAAAGAGTCAAAGATGCTCGTCGAGACCGAGTCACCCGAGGAATTTAATAAGCGTCTCCAACTGAACATCTCAGATATACTGTTGCTAAGCCGCGCTTTAACTCACCGTTCTTACCTCAATGAGCATGCGGATGCCGTCGAAGACAATGAGCGTCTTGAATTTTTGGGGGATGCCGTGCTTGATTTTGTCGTCGGTGCCTGGCTCTATAATCGCTACCCGGATATGCTCGAGGGCGAATTGACGCGCATGCGTTCAGCCTTGGTGCATACCGAAGAGCTGGCAGAGTTCGCGGTGCAGATCGATCTGGGCAAGGCCATGCGTCTGGGCAAAGGCGAAAGCCAGGCTGGGGGCAAGGAACGTCCGGCGCTGCTCTGTGATACTTTCGAGGCCGTGGTGGGGGCCATCTATCTGGATCAGAACATCGAAGGGGTGATCCGGTTCATTTCGCCTTTCCTGCTCAATTCCGCGGATGATATCCTCATTAATCACAAAGACGAAGATCCCAAGAGCAAGCTGCAGGAATGGGCACAGGCCAAGGGGTATGCCACCCCGCAGTACGTGACCGCCAATAGTTCTGGCCCGGATCATTCGAAAGTGTTCGAAGTGGATGTTTACATCAATGGCAAAGTGATTGCCAGAGGCAGTGGGCATTCCAAACAGGCTGCCACCAAATCGGCGGCTGCCAATGCATTGAAGAACCTCGATATCTCCTTAAAATAAATATTGGTACAGGAATTTCATGAATCCTAGACTTAAAGCGCTTGAATTACATGGGTATAAAACCTTTGCCAGCAAGTACCAGTTCGAATTCCCTGGCAATATAACGGCTGTTGTCGGCCCCAACGGTTCAGGGAAGTCGAATATCTCGGATTCGTTACGCTGGGTGTTGGGGGAACAATCCTACGGCCTCTTGCGCGGACGCAAGACGGAAGACATGATCTTTTCTGGCTCGGATCAGCGTCCGCGAGCTGGCATGGCTTCGGCTACCATTACCTTCGATAATCAGGATGGCTGGCTGCCGATTGATTTCTCGGAAGTTTCCATCGCCCGTCGCGCTTACCGCGATGGCGGCAACGATTATTTCCTCAACGGGCAGAAGGTCCGTCTCAAAGATATCAGCGAATTGCTGGCCCAATCCGGCCTGGCCGAACGTACCTATACGATCATCGGTCAGGGCCTGGTTGATGCTGCTCTGTCGCTCAAACCGGATGAACGCCGCCGTTTCTTCGAGGAAGCTGCTGGCATTGGCCTTTTCCGCTCCCGCCGCGAGGAATCCATTTCACGCCTCGAATCGACTCAGCGCAATTTGGAACGCGTCGAAGATATTTTGAGTGAGCTGGAACCGCGTCTGCGCAGCCTGGAGCGCCAGGCCAGACGTGCCGAAGAATATGACCGTGTCAAGGCCGATTTGAACCTGCTGTTAAAAGATTGGTATGGCTATCACTGGTACAACTCGCAGAAAGACCTGCTGCGTGTCCGCGAAGTGCTGCACGTGCAGGAAGAAAAGGTCAAGGCCGCCCGCGACAATCTGGCCCAGATGGATCAGCAGGTGCAGGAGGCACGCGGCAAACTGCGTGAGACCCGCACCCGGTTGGATGAGTGGCACAGTCAGTCTTCGGGCCTGCATTCCGAACGGGAGCGCGTCAGCCGTACCCTGGCTGTGCTTGAAGAGCGCCACCGTGCCCAGCTTGATCAGATCGATAACCTCGAAAAAGAGTTGGCGCGCCTGGAAGAAGAATCCAAATCGCAGACCGAGCGGCTGGCGGAATTGGAAGAAGAAAAACAGCGTCTCCAGGAGGAGATGGCTGATGCGCAGAAACAGGTTGATGAAGCCCAGAAGATTTTGAGCGAACGCCAGAAAGAGAAAGACGAGGTGGATTCGCAGATTCGGGCTTTGCGCCGTGAAACGGTCAATGAAGAGACCAACCTGGTGCGTCAGAAGGCCCATCAGCAGGAACTGGAAAACCGTCTCGCCTCTCTGGATGTTGAGCAGAAGAATTTGATCGATTCTCTGGCTTCGGCTGAAAATGATTTCGCCGCGGCTCAGAAAGACATGTCTCTGGCTCAGGGCAAACTGGATGATGCTGAAAACGAGTATGAACGTCTGGAAGAAGAATTCGATGCGCAGAATCAGACGATTGGGCAGCTCAAGGCACAGATCACCGTGCAGACCCAGAAACAGAATCAGCTCGAGGCTGAAAATGCCCGTATCCAGGCCCAGCTTGACGTTTTGATCCAGGCCGAGAAATCGCTGAGTGGTTATGCCAGCGGGGCCAAGAGTGTGCTGCAGGCCGTGGAGCAAGGGGTTCTGGCTGGCGGCTATAAGATTCTCAGCAATTTGATCAATGTCCCCCCCGAACTGGAGGTAGCTATTGCCGCCGTTTTGGGTGAAAACCTTGACGGCATCCTGCTGGATGCGGCTGCCGACCCCGAAAGCGCTCTGGAATATCTCGAAAATGGTGAAAAAGGCCGCACGGTCTTGATCCCGTCCGGCTGGGCGGCGCAGGCAAAGAAACTCTCTGCCATCCGTGGGGACGAGGTCGTCGGCATTGCCGCGGATCTCGTCAAAGCGGATTCACAGATTCAGCCGGTTATCGAACTGCTCCTGGGCAAGACGCTGGTCGTGCGTGATCGCCGTTCAGCGCGCAAGCAGATCGAAGCACATCCCGAATTGACTCGCGTGGTTACCTTGAAGGGTGAGGTCTTCAACGCGACCGGTTTGGTCGTGGCCGGTCAGGATGGCCGTTCCAGCCTGGTAGGCCGTCCGCGGCAGCGCAAAGAACTGGAAGAGAAGCTGAATGAGACCGACCTGGCCATTGATGAGGCCACCGCGGCTGTGCAGAAGCTCGAGCAAAAGTTGCATGAGGCCGAAGACAGGCAGCATCAGGCGGATGCTGAAATGAAGGTGTGCCGCAATCAGGTATCCGGTTTTCGCAGCGATATGCAGCAAAAGAGCCTGCAATTTGAGCAGGTCAAGCAGAAGCAGGAATGGCAGAAGAAGCAGCTTGCTACGGTCACTGATGGCTTGAATTCGGTGACGGACGAGTTGAAGAAACTGGCCGCTGAGATAACGGCTTCACAAGAAAAGATCAATCAAAAGAATGCTCAGCTCAAAGAGTTGACCAATCTTTCTTATACCAAAACGACGGATGAATATCAGGCCCAGGTTGTGCATTGGAACACGACCCTGGCAGTGAGCGCTCGAGCGGTCAAAGATGGCGAGCGCCGTTATGCTGAGTTTATGGCGGTGGTCAACAACAATCGCTCTCAGCGTCAGAGCGCTACTTCGCGGCTGCAAAACCAGAAGAATTCGTTGGTCGAGATCGAAGCGGAGAAGACGCAGAATGCTCAGGCCGAAAGCGAGCTTAATGAAAAGATTGAGGCCCTGCGCGTCCAGATCGAGCCGGCGGAACACGTTTTGCAGCAGCTTGAAGCGGAATATAATCGTCTGCAGGATACCTACACCACTTTGCAGCAGACCCAGACCACTGCGGAGCGCTTCTATACTCAGGCCCAGCTTGAATATACGCGCAACCGCGAGGCCCTTGATAATCTGCGTCGCCGCATCGAAGAGGATTTTGGCCTGGTCAAACTGGATTACACCGAAGACGTTTCTGGCCCCACACCACTGCCGCTCGAAGGGGTGGGCGAGTTGCCGGTGCTGAAGCAGATTCCTCCTGAACTCGAAGATAACATCAATCGCCAGCGCGCGCTCCTGCGCCGCATGGGGGCCATCAACCCCGAGGCGCAAAAGGAATATCACGAGGTAAAAGAGCGCTTTGACTACCTGACATCTCAGGTGGCGGACCTCAAGAAGGCGGATGAGGATTTGCGGCAGGTGATTGCTGAGCTCGATGAATTGATGCGCCGTGAATTCAAAAAGACCTTTACCGCTGTCGCGGCTGAATTCAAGCAGTATTTTACCCGTTTGTTCGACGGTGGTTCCGCCAGGTTGATTCTGACCGACGAAGAGAACCCCACCGAGACGGGGATTGACATCGAAGCCAAGCTGCCTGGCCGCCGTGAACAGGGCCTCTCTCTTCTCTCAGGGGGGGAGCGTTCATTGACGGCGGTGGCGTTGATCTTCGCTTTGCTTAAGGTCTCGCCGACCCCCTTCTGCGTTCTGGATGAGGTGGATGCTGCTCTCGACGAGGCCAATGTGGGCCGTTTCACCGAGCTGCTTAAGGAACTTAGCAGCCAGACCCAGTTCATCGTCATCACTCACAACCGTAATACCGTCCAGGTGGCCGACGTGATCTATGGCATTACCATGGGCCGTGACTCCGCCAGCCAGGTCGTCAGCCTGCGTCTGGATGAGGTCAGCGAAGACATGGCGAAATAGCGTCCAATTCACTCGTTTTGAGGGAAACAAAAAAGGCACCTGAAATTTCAGGTGCCTTTTAGCTTTCTTTGCCAAAAGATTAGTTGGTGCCAGAAGTAGAAGTGATGCGGTATTCATCCGGGATGGTGGGATCGGAAGGAACCACAGAAGCCCAGACATCATACTTCTTGATGGTGAGTGCAGCTTTGGCATCGGTGATGAATTGCTGATAGGCGGCTTTCTGAGCCGTCGTCAGTTCATCAGCGGTCAACTGGCGTTTTTCATGGCCCAGCACCTGGATGATGTGGTAACCATAGTCAGTTTTTACCGGAGCGCTGATTTCACCCACCTGTAACGACCAGGCAGCGTCTTCGAATTCAGAAACCATTGTGCCCTTGGCAAACCAGCCCAGATCACCATCGTTGGTGTTGTTGCTGGTATCGGTGGAGTAGGTGGCGGCCAGATCAGACCAGCTTTCACCATTCTTCAACTTGGTTTCGATTTCATTGGCTTCATCTTCGGTAGCTACCAAAATGTGACGGGCCCAAACCATATCCTGCTCGGGTTCGACGGTGGCAGCAACCTGATCGTAGATTTTCTGCTCGATGAGGTAAGTGCGGATGTATTCGCGTAATTCAGCTTCGGAGAAAGAAGCATCGGCAGCGGTTTTGGCTACGATCGTGGAGTACAGATTCTGATAACCTTCGTAAGTGTACTCGGTCGGGGTCGGGGTGATGGTCGCGGTTTCCGTAGGTGTGACAGCCTCTGTAGCGGTAGCAGTCGATTCCTCTGGAGTAGCGGTGGCATCTGTCGGGGTACCGCTCACGTCAGCGGGGGTACCGGTGACATCAGCAGCCGTAGTGCTTTCAGCGGTGGCGGTCAGCATTTCAGTCGGGGTCGGGGTGTGTACCGTCAGCGACTTCTGCAGATCGCTCAGCGTAGAAGTGGGGTAGTAAGTGATGGTGGCAGTGGGTACCTGAGCGGTAGGGGTACCGCTGGGGTAGTACTGCAGCTGGGATTGGATGTAGTTTTCTACATCTGCGTCAGAAACGGTGATACCCATCGATTTGGCTTTTTGCAGCAAAGCCGCCTCGTTGATCATCTGATCCAGCGTGTCGCTGCCGAACTGCACGTAGCTATCCAGTGAGTTCTGCATGCTCAAAAGCTGGCTCTGGAAGAAGGAAGCAAAGTAGGAAGATGCATAGGTTTCGAAAGTTTGAACCTGCTGGTAACGTTCGTAGCGGACGCGATCTTCGAATTGTTTGACGGTGATGGTGGTATCCCCCACCTTGGCAACCGGTTTGGAATCTTTCAAGACGGTCGTGTTGAGAATCCCAAAAACGAGCAGCCCGACAATGACGATGCCGATTCCGATGATTCCGTACGTCAGGATCTTTCTCTGACGATTCTCTTTCTCGACTCTGGCCAGGTGTTTCTTGGTCAACTCTTTCGGCGTTTTTTCAAAACTTTCTTTACCCATTTCAACCTCAATCAATAGAATGAGAGGCATAGATGAAAATCTATGCCTCCAACAAAGAGACTTCTAGCGGATTGCGTCTGACCAGCGCTCGCCTGTGAAGGGCAGCAGGGCGATGTGGCGGGCCCGTTTGATCGCCAGCGCTAATTTGCGCTGGTGAGTCGCGCAGGTGCCGGTCTGGCGCCTTGGGCGGATCTTGCCATCTTCGGTAACGAAGCGGCGCAGCATGTCGGCCTGTTTGTAGTCGATGCTGAGGTTCTTATCCGCGCAGAACTGGCAAATCTTCGGTCGAGCAACAAAGCGCCGGGAAGGCCCGCTGCTCTGCTGTTCGTTTTCTTGTGAATTTTCTTCAGCCATTTCAAATACTCCTAGAATGGATACTCTTCATCGGAGCTCAGGTCGGGTTCGGGGGTGGCATCGTTCGGGTTCTGCTGACCATTTTCGTGCTTATCGCCCAGCATCATCATTTCACTGGCCACGATTTCCACGTTGGAGTGTTTCACTCCTTCAGCGTCTTCCCAACGGCGGGTCTGTAACCGGCCTTCGATGTAAACTTGCTGACTCTTGGTCAGATATTGTTTGCAAATCTCGGCCAGGTTTCCCCAGGTAACAACGTTAAACCATTCGGTCTCGCTGTGTCGCTCCCCGTCCGCGGTATTCCACGTGCGATTGGTGGCGACAGTGAATGTGGTGACCGGTCGTCCGGAGGGCGTATAACGCATTTCCGGGTCCCGTCCCAAATGACCAATAATCATTACCTTGTTCAACCCTCGACTCACGGCTTACTCCTTCAAAGCATCCTTGAATTCAAAGTTACTCAACCACGGTGATCATGAATCGCATGACTGGCTCCAAGAAGCGCAGATTGCGTTCCAGATCGGTGCAGAAAGTGGGGGCAAATTCGGCGGTGATCAGCACATACTGACCTTCGCGTTGTTTGCGGATGGAATAAGCCATGCGGCGTTTTCCCCATACATCCACTTTGGAGACGGAACCGCCGCTGGTGGTGATCCATCCTTTAACCTTATCCACTGCTGCATTGAAAGCAGTTTCATCCAGTTCAGGATGAAGAATCAGCACGACCTCATAGTTACGCATAAAGAGAACCTCCTTTCCTCGGGATAGCCCCCGGTCGCTATCGTAGATAACTCCGCAGGCGGAAAGGTAGCAGAATAGAATTGCTGCTTACCAAGTTCTCCGATTTTAACATAGTTTACTCGTTTCGTGTGGATTTATTGTGGAGATTTATACCCCGCCGTTTTCATCCAACTTTATCATTTTACATCAAAAAGACTGGACAGAGCAAGCGCGGGGTGGTAAAATGTTCGTCGGTCAGTTTTGGGGGCTCGTCTAATGGCAGGACAGCAGACTCTGGATTTGCTTGTAGAGGTTCGAATCCTTTGCCCCCAGCCTCACCCGCTCGTAAGAGCGGGTTATTTTTTTAAGTAGCGGTGGCCCACATCTGCTTCTCAATACCTGTTGATAGGGATTACTCCCCAAAATATTCTCTAACTTTTAACAATCGCTTTGTGTTTTTCTAACTCTTTATATTTTGCCTTAATCTGTTCGTCCATGGAATTCATAACCTGAGACATTTTTTCATATTTTTCCTCAAATATTTTTTGTCTCCAGGCTTTGCAGCCGGTGATTATTAATGCAATAATGCCGGCGAAAAAGAGTAAAAATGCCAGAATGCCAATCGCCATGAGACTTGTAGCGGCTCCCACGAGGAGAAGGATATAACTGCCTAAAAGTGACCAGGCAAATATCTTTGCCCACAATTTATAATTCGTCACTTTGCCTGAGTGAATTGCCTTTAAGCGGTTCCACTTTGTAAGATAGGGTATTTGTTGAGTTTGTAAAAAGGTGATCTCTTCTTTGAGTTTTTTAATTTCTATTTCTGAAGCAGTTCGATCTATAGTGCTTTTTACATTATTTACTGGCAAAGCGGGTGGCATCGCGGCAATTGCACCCTTGTGGTTTTCAATTTGCAGTTGAGTACCGCAGTAAGCACAGGTAATTTGACCGCTGTTTCCTTTTAATTCAATTTTTGCGCCACATGCCGGGCATAATAATTTTGTAATTTCTGTCATATTCTCCCTTTTCATGACATAAAGAGTGCACCTTGTGTTATAGCGCAACACGAAAAAAAACGATACCGTTGTGGAAGAAAAAGCATGTAGTAAGGCGAGTCAGTTGGGTGCGGTGCCACCGTGCCCTTGTTTCTGATTAGATAAAGACGGGAGAGTCTCTCCGCGTTCTGCGAATTTCAGCGTGGCAAATTTCCGCCTCTCTCCTCGGATCTCCCTTGCATGCGGGGTTTCAACCTCAGCAACGTCTGAATTCTGCTCGATTGCCTGAGATTATCTTTGAAGTGCTTGAATGTTTTTTTGTGTTAATCCTCCAAATATGGTAAAAATAGGAATGAAGTAAGCTTGAGGCCGCCTCAGGCCGATTTTCGGCCCTTTCACGGCCCATTGGAGGATTGACCGATGCCTGATTTAAACCCCAAAGTGGATGCTTTTCTGGGTCGCCAGACGCAGTGGCGCTCAGAGTTCGAGCGTTTGCGCAGCCTGATTCTCGACTTTCCTCTGACCGAGGAGTTGAAGTGGGGCGTGCCCTGCTACACCTTGAATGGCAAGAACGTCGTTCTTATCCACGGATTCAAGGAATATTGCGCCATTCTCTTCATCAAAGGTGCGCTGCTCAAGGACCAGCAGCATATCCTCATAATCCAGACCGAGAACGTGCAGGCAGGCCGCCAGGTGCGTTTCACCAGCCTGGAAGAGGTCGTGGCCCTGGGGCCTGTCTTGAAGGAGTACATTGCAGAGGCGATTGCCGTGGAAGAAGCGGGCTTGAAGGTCGAGTTCAAACGCACTCCTGAGCCCATCCCTGCCGAACTGGAAATGATCTTTACCCAGCAGCCGGCCGTCAAGGAGGCTTTTTCGGCCTTGACCCCGGGCCGTCAACGTGCCTACATCCTCTTTTTCTCCGCCCCCAAGCAGGCACAGACCCGCGTCTCACGCATCAGCAAGTGCATTCCCCAGATTTTGGCCGGCAAGGGCCTGAACGACTAGCGTTCTGATCTCGGCGCGCTGACGCGAAAGCCTTGCCGCCATTTTTCTCTGTTGGGCTGGAGTTTGATCTGGTTACCGCCTGAACAAGGAGTGTTCCCATGTCTTTGGATCCCCAGACGTTATCCCCTGAACGCCGCGCGGACCTGTTCGTGATCTTGCAGTCCCGCTTCGAAAAATTTGCTCAGCGCCATGCTGACTTGACCTGGGCGGAGGTGCTTACCCGCCTGCAGGCTCAGCCCGAAAAATTGATCTCCCTCGCTGCCATGGAAGCCACCGGCGGCGAACCGGATTGCATTGGCCGGGATCCTGCCACGGGTGAGATTCTCTATTGCGATTGTTCCGCTGAATCCCCTGCAGGGCGCCGCAATTTGTGCTATGACCGCGCCGCTCTCGAAGCCCGCAAAGAATTCAAGCCCGCTTCCAGCGCTCTGGATGAAGCCGCGGTCATGGGCATCAGCCTGCTTACCGAAGCCCAATACCGCACCTTGCAGCAGTTGGGTGCCTTCGACACCAAAACTTCGAGCTGGCTGGCCACCCCAGATCGCATCCGCCGTCTGGGCGGTGCCCTCTTCGGGGATCGCCGCTACGATACCGTTTTCATCTATCACAATGGCGCTGATTCCTATTATGCCGTCCGTGGGTTTAGAGGGCTGATTAAAATATAAATCTATTTTGTGTTTCACTTCCTTTAGCAAGAGTTGTATGTGTTGTAACACTCGATGACTAATTTCTTTAGTTTATCCTCGGGATGTTGAAAGCTTGATAAAAGTCTTTGACTCTTTTGTAAATTTCTGAAAGAGTGTATAAATCAACGATTGATTTTTAAAAAATTAAGATGCAAGCCAATTTACAGAGGGTTTTGTAATTACTCTTGCGTTCATATATGCCCAGTCTAGAGGGAATACAGTATTTGCTCGATATGTAAGATCACTGCAAGTATCAAGAACAAGTGCTACTTCGGGATTATCTGACATTAATTGCAAAGGGATTAATAACTGAATTCCACCTTTGTAATACTGAGGAACAGCTAGCCCAGGCGTTTGTTTTACATTATCCTCTGCCCTATGTATTGCTCCGTCGAGCAAATTTTCTTTGCCTATTTTTGTTATTGATTGAAAATCAGGAGGAAATCTCCAGGAGTGATCTTCAAGAATATGAGAAATATTTGGGATAATACTCTTATTAGGATTAAAAATGAGGTCTGATTGGATTTTTGTGTAGTCACACATTTTTGCTAATATTCCAAACGAAAGAAGTTGCCTATCGTTTTTTATACAAAACCTCGAGAATTTCCAATATTGTTTTTCTACTTTATTATTTTTTTCGAAAACAGCATATATCTGTTCTCGCGAAGAAAAAAGTCCTGTATTGAAATAGGCGTAGTTTAAATCTGAAGTTCGCTCAAGTATGCCTTCTTGAATGATTCGCTTGTAAGTATTGAGAATATAACTTGCGAGTGTCGGATGGTTTTCTGAAAACTTATAGTAGTAATTTTCTTTTTCACCAAGAGGTACAGGAGTAATTCTTTGGGGTTTCCACTCTTCGCTGTCTGCTAATGATGCTAAATATTCGATATCTAACTCAAAGTTTGGCCAATAGGCCCAGTCAAAAATCTTTTCAGGAGTATTATAAGCATTCATTTTTATTTTCCTCCTTATGAACGTTTAAAACCTCAAGGCCGAGATCTTACTCTGATTAATCATATCTATTGTATGATTAAATTCTATTGTTGTCATATTTATTTTTTCTCCTTTCTAATTGAATTAAAAATGAACTACTGTTTGGTGCTACTATACCCCGGTGCTTGAATCCGTCCCCTTCTTGACCCCATGGTTATAATTAAATATAGAATAATATTTCTAATTGTGTTTGAAGGGTTCTTGGAATGTATGCTACGAAAGGTAGACACAGTGCAAAAGTATCTTCATTCCATTCTGCCTTCACTACCGATTCGTTCTTATTCGTTCCAGCAGTTATCGAAACCATACGGAGGGTTGTCGCAGAAATCGATCCGGCCGCCTGATTCAGGCGGCCGGAGGGAGTTCACTAGGGGAGGGATCAGCGGTTGGGGTTTACCGCGTCACGAACAGATCAGGGTTGTACTGCACTTTGGCCTCGCCGTCGATGGCTGCCTCGCCGTCTTCTTTGAGCACGCGTGTGCTCAGTACCATCCGCTTCTTTTCCGGCTCCAGGCTCTTGATGGTCAGGCTCACGTCCACGGTTTCACCGATGAAGATCGGCTTCATGAATTTGGCTTCCTGGCTCATGTAGATCGTGCCGAACCCCGGGAATCTCATTCCCAGCGCTGCTGAGATCAGGCTGAGCCCAAATACCCCGTGGGCAATGGGGCGGCCAAAGATGGATTTACTGGCAAAATCCGGGTCGATGTGCAGCGGGTTCTGGTCCCCCGAAACCTGCGCAAAGGCATTGATCTCTTCCTGGGTGACCAGGTGACTTTCGTGATGTTCTTGCCCGATGGTGAATTCTTCGAATTTCATTTCGCTTCTTTGTCCTTTATCGATGAAATGGATCAATCCAGCTGTTTGATCAGCTCAGGAATGATCTGGTACAGGTCTCCGACCAGGCCGTAATGGGCGGCCTTGAAAATAGGGGCGTCCGGATCCTGATTGATGGCGACGATGATGCGCGACGAGTTCATCCCCACCAGATGCTGGATGGCGCCGGAAATGCCGCAGGCGATGTACAGTTCTGGCTGCACGGTTTTGCCGGTTTGCCCCACCTGCCGCGCCGGATGGATCCAGCCGGCATCGACCGCGGCGCGTGAGGCTGCGACGGTGGCGCCCAGCTTGTCGGCCAGCTTCTGCAGCAGTTCGAAGCCCTCCGCTTTACCCAATCCGCGGCCGCCGGCCACGATGATGCGTGCCTGGGTGATGTCTTCTTCGCTGCTGGCTTCTTTGACGATGCGCAGGATTTCGGTCAGCCTGTCTGCCGTTTTGACCGCGGAAGGGACCTGCACTGTTTCGCACCGGGCGGCTGGCTGTTTTTCAGCTTTGAAGACACCGGGCCGGACGGTGGCCATCTGTGGGCGGTGGTCCGGGCAGATGATCGTGGCCATCAGGTTGCCGCCGAAGGCCGGGCGGGTCATCCACAGTTCTTTCGTCTCCGGGTCGACATCCAGTTGGGTGCAGTCGGCGGTCAGGCCGGTATGCAGGCGCGAGGCCAGCCGCGGGCCCAGGTCGCGTCCGTTGTGGGTGGCGCCCAGAAACAGGATTTCGGGGGCGTGTTCTTGTACCAGTGTGTAAAGCTGCTGGGTATAGGGTTCGGTCTGGTAGGTCTCGAATTCAGGGGCGTCGCACACCAGTACTTGTTCGGCGCCATACTCCGCCAGTGTCTTGGTCAGCGGCTCGACGTCCTTCCCGAACAGGACGGCGCACAGTTGCGCGTCCAGGGCAGCGGCGATTTTCCGCGCTTCTGAGAGCAGTTCCAGCGCCACCGGCAGCAGGGTTCCTTCGCGTTGTTCAGTGAAAACCCAAACGTTTTTCTTGGTATCAGTTGTCATGGCGGGGCTCCTTTATTTCTTCACCAGAGTGAGTTCGCGCAGTTCGGTGAGTAAGGCAGCCGCCATTTCGGTCGGGTCTCCTTCCAAAAAGCGGACTTCGCTGCCCGGGGTGGGTGAAAACGAACGTTTGACGCGCGTAGGGGAGCCTTTCAGCCCGATCTCGCTGGGGTCGATGTCGATGTCGGCCAGTCCCATGACCTGCACGGGCTCTTCCAGGCGGGTGACGCGCACGATGTCGCGGACGTTCATGTAGCGGGGCTGGTTCAGCTTGCGGGTGGCGGTGACCAGTGCCGGCAGTGCAGTCCGGATCACCTGATATCCGTCTTCCATCTGCCGTTCGACGGTCAAGGTGTTGCCTTCCAGGCTCAGCGCCTGCGCGTAGGTAACTTGCGGCAGGTTCAGCCGGTCCGCCAGTTGTGGGCCGACCTGAGCGGTATCGCCGTCGATGGCTTGTTGCCCGCACAGGATCAGGTCGAACGCGCCCATCTTGCGGATGGCGGCGGCCAGAGTATGCGCAGTGGCCCAGGTATCAGCGCCGCCGAAGGCGCGGTCAGACAGCAGCACGGCTTCATCCGCGCCTATGCACAGGCATTCCATCAGGGCGTCTTTGGCCTGCAAGGGGCCCATGCTCAGTACGGTGACGTGCACTTCTGCCGGGTTTGCGTCTTTGAGCGCCAGGGCAGCTTCGAGGGCGTGCTTGTCGTCCGGGTTGATGATCGAGGGTACTCCCTTGCGGATCATGGTGCCGGTTTCGGGGTCGATGCGGATTTCTTTGGTGTTGGGCACTTGTTTGATGCACACAATGATTTTCATGATTCCCTCTCTCCCGGCTAGCCGATCACGTGGGCAGCGATCACCATGCGCTGCACCTCGGAGGTGCCTTCATAGATTTCGGTGATTTTGGCATCGCGCATCATGCGTTCCACGGGGTATTCCATGGTGTACCCATAACCGCCGTGCAGTTGGACGGCTTTGCTGGCGACGTAACCCGCCGTTTCTGAAGCGTACAGTTTGGCCATGGCGGCTTGTTCTGAGTAGGGCAGACCGCGGTCTTTGGCATCCGCTGCCTGATAGGTCAGCAAGCGAGCGGCGCTGGTGCGGGTCTGCATGTCAGCGATGGTGAACTGGACGGCCTGGAATTTGGCAATTTCCTGGTTGAATTGCTTGCGCTGTTTGATGTAGGTGACGGTATGGTCCAGCGCCCCTTGCGCGATCCCAACTGCCTGGGCGGCAATGCCGATGCGGCCGCCGTCGAGGGTTTGCATGGCGATCTTGAAGCCTTTGCCTTCTTCGCCCAGCAAGTTTTCCTGCGGCACGAACAGGTCGCGGAAGATCAGTTCGCGGGTCGAGGAACCGTGAATGCCCATTTTGTGTTCCACACGGCCGAAGTCGAAGCCCGGCCAGCCTTTTTCGATGACGTAGGCCGAGATGCCGCGTGTTCCTTTGCTCGCGTCGGTCATGGCAAAGATGACGTAGAAGTCGGCTTCCCCGCCGTTGGTGATGAAGATCTTCGAACCGCTGATGCGGTAGCCGTTCTCGACTTTGATGGCCCGGGTGACCTGCGAGGCGGCGTCAGTGCCGGCATTGGGTTCGGTCAGGGCAAAGGCCCCCAGCTTTTTGCCGCTGGCGGCAGGCACCAGATACTTCTCTTGCTGCGCCGGTGTGCCGAACTTCCACAGCGGATCGCAGAACAGCGAATTGTGAGCCGAGAGGATAACGCCGGTGGTCGCACAGACCTTCGAAATCTCTTCTACAGCGATCACGTAGCTGACGGCATCGGCTCCGCCCCCGCCAAACTGTGCCGGGATGTTCATCCCCAGCAATCCGTAGCGCTGCATCTTTTCGACGGAGCCGCGCGGGAAGGTGGATGTTTCATCCGTGTAGGCAGCCAGTGGCTGAATTTCTTGCTGCGCAAATTCTCGAACCATTTGCTGGATCATCATTTGCGTGGGTGTGTATTGAAACTGCATGAGACCTCCTGTAAAGTGACCCGGTCGGACCACGCTGTGACCGGGAAGAATCTCCAACACCTTAATTATAGAAATTCGAGTTACAAACTGGTTACAAACGGGAAATGAGGAGGCGCGTGGGCAGAATCACCGGGCGATTGCCAGGGCAGCGGATGAGGCAGTGTTTTTTATGAAGCAGATTAGCTTTGGGGTTCGCCGGCTGCTTTGTGCGGAAAATTCAGAGCCAGCAAGAAGATTTCGGCAATGATCGAGAATGCCAGTGAGGTGATGAACATGGTGCTGTACGAAAAAGTATCGGCCAGCACACCCCCCAGCAGTGGTGCCAGGATGGTGGCGGGTGCCACCAGGGTATTGGCCAGACCAACGTAGGTAGGCTTTTCTTCGATGGTGCCGTAATTCAGCGTGATCGACATACCCACCGTCCAGAAGGCGGTATTGGCAATGCCGTAAAGAATGAAGGGAATGGCAAACAGCCAGCCACCCGAGCGAATGAGCAGCGCGCTGACCAGGCTGAGCACAGTGCACAGTCCACCGATGGTCATCGTTCCCATGCGTGACCATTTGTCCGCCAGCCGGCCCAGGATGGGGTTGGCGACGGTTTGGGTAATGAACAGGAGTGAGGTCATCAGGCCCACGGTCAGAGTATTCATGTGCAGTTGTTCGACGGCGTAGATGGTGTAGAAGGCGAACCCCATCATGCCGAATTGTGACAGAAAACGCGAAACCAGAAAACTGAGAAAGCCCTTTTCTTTTTTGAAGATGGCACGGACGGTAATGGGCTTGCTCTCGATTGTGTTTGCCAGTGATGGACGGGTATGGGTGGCTTCTTTGGTCTGCGCCAGACTGATCCACGAGAGGATGAAACAGAAGAAGGCCGCGAAGAAAACAGACGGATAGGCAAAATCTTGCGGCATCCGGCTCAGTGCCAGCCCGGCCAGAAAAGCGCTCAATCCACCCAGCAGGTTCGAAAGCGCGCTTTGGATTCCCAGAAAGGTAGCCAGTCCGTCCTGGGGGATGATCTTGCTCATCAGATTTTGCCAGCCGTTGGCGGTGAAGCCGGCCCCCAGTGCCTGCCAGACCAGCAAGGCAAAAGTCAGTACCAGCGCCAGATGCTTATCCAGGTAGGGCAGCAGCAGGGCGATGATGGCGAACCCCAGAAATGGCAGTCGTTCGTGGATGGTGGTCAGCAGCACCACTTTTTTGTAGCGGTCCATTTTGCTGAGCCACTTCGCGGTCAGCAGTTGGGGAAATTGCCAGCCGACGTTGTGAATGGCCGGGATAAGCCCGATGAGCACGGCTGAATTGGTTAGTTGGGCCACGAACAGCGGCAGAATGGTCGAGAAGGAGGCGAAGCCCAGCCCAAAACCAAAAAAGCCTCCGTCCAGGAGGTTGAACAGGATGTTTCGCTTTAAAACCTGTTTTGAATCGGGTTCTTCCACCGCAGTTCCTTTTTCAAAGAAACCCCGGCGAACCGGGGTCTCTTTCTTTTCAGTCATGTTGAGGTTTAGTATTCATCTTCGGGAGCATCATCATCGCTCCAGTTTTCATCGTCCTCATCGTCTTCGTCGACTTCTTCCCATTCATCAAGCTCATTTTCGTCTTCCCAGTTGTCGTCATCCGTCGTTTCAGTGCTAGCTGAATATGTTTTACATCCGGTGTCTGGATCTAATTCAACCATGCCTGCGCTACAGTAACCATCATCCAAAAACGCGCAATCTAAGTAATGACATCGAATTCGAGGCATTATCCAACCTCCTTGTAAAAGAATATTGATTATTGCTGGCGACGGGCCAGTTTGATCACAGAAGTAACGAACAAAATCGTCATCATTATGGCTGAGAGCACACACCATTGACAGTAAGTATGCAGAACAGCCACCTCGATATAGGTCAGATAACCTGAAAACAAAATTCCCACCAGGGTAATGAAGAAATACAGATATTCCTGGTAAGGAGCGACTATTTTAATCTTCTTACCGAAAATCATCAATAGCAAAATGGCCACATAGGTCAGAAATCCCAGATAGGCTACCGGGATACCGAACAGGTAGGACCATATGCTATTATTCACCGTTTCACAGCTTCCCAGACCGGGAGTGCAATAGAGAGCGGAGACAGTCAATTTTGTAATCGAAAGATAACCGGAATCTAGAAGACCAATAATCGTTGCGATGTAGATGAGTGTTTCCATTAACTTCTTTTCTCCCCTTAACTACCAGGGTTCTGAATGACGGCGATTTTACCCCATCATTAAAAACCCGTAAAGGCCTAATTCCAACTTCAAAACGGCAATATTATATCATCATTATCCGGGTTTCAAACGATGAGCTTCCATTACGTTAGGGAGATTTTCGATTTTTGTCAATACACGTGAAAGCTGGGCAATATCTGAAACTTCGACCACCAGGGTCATGTAGGCCAGGTTGTGGGTGACCGTCAGCTTGATATCTTTGAGGTTGATGTTTTCATCGTTGAGCAGATTGGAAATATCTCCCATCAGACCCTGCCGGTCATAGGCTTTGATCTGAATTTCGACCGGGAAGGTGCTCTTGGGCTCGCCCCAGCTCACTTTAACGATGCGTTCGCGGTCTTTCATGCGCAGGATGTTGGGGCAATCACGGCGGTGGATGGTGGCACCGCGGCCGCGAGTGATGTAGCCTACGATCTCATCGCCGGGAGCCGGCTTGCAGCATTTGGCGTAGGTGGTGAGGATGTTGTTGAGGCCCAGCACGGCCACTGCATTCTTGCCGTTTTCCTTGGATTGGGCCGAGGGACGCAGATTGAGGAAGTTATTGTCGTTCTTTTCTTCTTCAGAAAGGGTATTGATGATGTGATTGAGCGAAACGTCACCGCAGCCGATGCCCACGTACAGGTCATCCAGACTGTGGTAATCCATACTGTGCACCAGGGTATCCAGGTCCATGTCGGTCAATCCCAGACGGCGCATTTCGCGTTCCAGAATGGCCTTGCCCTGGATCAGATTTTGCTCACGATTCTGGCGCTTGAACCAGGCTTTGATCTTGGAGCGGGCCCGCTGAGTCTGCACCAATCCCAGGTTGGGGTTGAGCCAATCGCGTGACGGACCGCCTTGTTTGGCCGCCAGAATTTCAACCTGGTCGCCAGTTTTGAGCTGATAGTCGAGAGTGACCAGTTTGCCGTTGATCTTGGCCCCACGGCAGCGATTGCCGACTTCGGTGTGGACGTGATAAGCAAAGTCGATGGGGGTTGAGCCGGCAGGCAGATCAATGATGTCGCCGCGTGGGGTGAATACGTAAACGCGGTCTTGAAAGACGTCGGTTTTCATGCCATCAACGAACTCGTTGGCATCCTCGACCTCTTGCCGCCAATCCATGAGTTTCTTCAGCCAGTTGATGCGCTGTTCATATTGCTCGTCGCGTGGGTTATTGCGTTCCTTGTAGCGCCAGTGGGCGGCAATACCATATTCCGCATTCTGGTTCATCTCTGGGGTGCGGATTTGCACCTCGAGCGGTTTGCCGTCATCATAAATGATGGCCGTATGCAGCGATTGGTAGAAGTTGTCTTTCGGGGCGGCAATGTAATCGTCGAACTCGTTGGGGATGGGGCGCCAGTGGGTGTGAATGATGCCCAGGGCCGCGTAGCATGAGGGAATGTCCGGTACGATCAGGCGCACACCGCGCAGGTCACGCACGTTGTCGAAGGATTTATCTTTATCGACCATTTTGCGGTAGATCGAGTAGATGTGTTTGCTGCGCCCGCTGATCTCCGCACTGATGCCGGCATCCTGGATCAATTTTTGCAGGTGATCGGTAATGGCTTTCATCTGGCGTTCGCGCTCAAGACGGGTTTCAGCCAGGTTTTGGGCGATCTCTTTGTACTTGTCGGGGTTGGTGTAGCGGAAGCCTAGATCTTCCAGCTCCCATTTCAACTGCCAGATTCCCAGACGATTCGCCAGCGGGGCGAAGATGTCGAGGGTTTCCTGGGCAATACGGCGTCGTTTGGCTTCGGGCATGTAGCCCAGGGTGCGCATGTTATGCAGTCGATCTGCCAGCTTAATCAGAATGACGCGGATGTCTTCGCCCATTGCCAGAAAGGTCTTGCGCAGGGTTTCATTGGCCAGATCTCGGCGGCGGTCGCGCGCCTGCTGGCTTTCTTCTGGATTTGCTGCATCTTCTCCAGCAGGCAGGTCGGTATCTTTGCCATTGTTTTCGTGCTGGTCGGCCCGCGAGACGCGGGGCAGGTTAGTCAATTTGGTCACGCCGTCGACCAGTTTGGCGATTTCATCGCCAAACTCACGGCGCAGGTCATTGAGAGTCACAGGGGTATCTTCGACCGTATCATGCAACAAACCGGCTGCCACGACAGCCGGTTGTACACGCATTTCCGCTAATATCATCGCCACTGCCACGCAGTGGGTAATGTAAGGTTCGCCAGAAGCACGCTTTTGCTCCTTATGCGCTTCTTCAGCGTATCGGTAGGCGTGCATGATCATTTCCCGGTCTACAACTGAATAACTCTCCGGGAGGGTTTCGATAAGATTTTCAAGTAAGGGTGCTAACTTCTCAGTACTGACCATAGGTTGATCGAAGGGAGCTCCGTTAACGCTGATTTAGTGGAAATTTGCTGCAAAAGGGAAGAGAGGATCCACTTCGTTAAAGGAGGCGAGCCGAACGGAGTACTTAATGATTCTACCTTAATTGAGGTCTTGCCTGGTCAAAAATTGCTGCGGTGATAGCTCGAAGAAAGATTTCACTATTTTATCAGCAATTTCGACATTCATGTGACCGGTGACTGAATTGGGCACTGCAACGCAGTAGATTCCTGCCGCTTGTGCTGCCCGGATGCCGTTGACTGAGTCTTCGAAGGCAATGACCTCCGTGGGCTTCAAGCCCAGATGCCCGGCAGCCAGCAGATAGAGGTCTGGTTCGGGTTTGACATGGCTGACGTTGTCGGCAGTGACGACGATGTCAAAATATTGGGTGAGAGCGAATTCCTGCATCAATGGTTCTACCCAATCTCGCGGTGAACTGGAGGCGACAGCCAGAGGTGCATTTAGCTCACTTGCAGCCTGCAGAAAGTTGATCACCCCCGGCAGTACCTGCATGTTTGCCATTTTTTGAGTGGTCAATGTGTTGGCCTGTTTGCGCACAGCCTGGAGGTCGAGATTGCCCTGACGGCGATTGAAGAGATCGATCCCTGGGTCATAATCGACTGGCCCGGTACCGATCAGCTTGAGCCAGTCGGCTAATTGAATATGTTCCCCATATTCTGCGAAAACTTCTTGCCAGGCCTGCAAATGGGGGGTCTCAGTATCGAGAATCAGGCCGTCGAAATCAAAAATAAAACCCTTAATCATGTCCCAATCCAATTGATAGAAATATTGACCCCTATTCTATCATCTTTCCTTTTCTGAGTTGACGCGGAAGCAGGCTATTTCAGGAGTTCTTGCCCGGTGAAGGCGCGATCTGGGGCAATAAGGGGCAAAATTTTTTCATCTTCGGCAGTGATTTTGTGCTGAACCATGCGGCAAAGCAATTCCCCGCAGCTTGGACCAAGCATAAAGCCCTGTCCGCACAACCCTATGCCCAGAAGGAAGTTTTCGATTCCGTTGGCCCAACCCAAGATTGGGAACCCATCGGGCGTCATGGGGTACAGTCCGCGCCAGGTACGGCGCACGCGAATGTGCTGCAAACGGGGCATGAGGTCGATCATGCGCCGGGAGACCATGGGCAAAAAGCTGCTGGTCTCGCTGACGTTAAATCCCCAGGCATTGGGCTCAGGGGTAATGCAAAAGATAATTTGCCCGGTGATATGCTGGTAGAAATAGTAGTTAGAGGAGCCAGATGCCGGGCGGATGTCGACGACCATCGGGCCCAAAAATCGGGCTACCGGTTCGGTGATGGCCGCTTCGTGAGAATCAGATTGGACCGGGAGATCGATGTTTGCCAGCTTGCCGATGGAGGCAGCCCAGGCGCCGGCAGTGTTGATGACCACCCCGGCGGAGTAACGGGCTTTATTGGTAACAACCTGGGTGATTCGCTGGTGATCCATTGTCAGCTGGGTGACCTGTTCGAAGAAATGAAACTCCACTCCTGCGGCGCAGGCGTGCTGATAGAAGGCATGGTTGGTCAGCAGAGGGGAAGCGCTGCCGTCGTCAGGGGAAAAGGTTCCGCCGATCAGCCCTTCTGGGTTCAGGTCGGGCAGGATCTTCAGAAAATCCTGGGTATCATACCAGGCATTGCGGATACCGGCTTGCTGGTGAATGGGCAGCAGGTCTTTGAGAACCTGTTCTTCGCGAGGAGTGTAGGCCACGTAAGAGTAACCGCACTGATCCCACTCAATATCTTCTCCATAAGTCTCTTTAAAGGTCGAGAGAATTTCCAGACTGCGGCGGCATAACTGTATCTTGGCCGGGTCAGAGTGGGTGGCGCGGATCCCGCCAATGGCGCGTTTGTTGGAACCTTGCCCAACGCTGGCAACGGATTCCAGAACGAGAACTTTGAAGCCAGCTTGAGCCAGGAAGAATGCTGTCGGTGTGCCGATTGAGCCAGCACCAATGAGGATGACATCGTAAACTGGAGTGTTCATCAATGGGATTCCTCCTTGGATTCACCGGCAAAGACTCCTAGTGGCACTTCCATAAAGAGCGGGCGTTTTGAGGGATTGGTAATCTCGTTAACTGGAACATTTTCTTCGCGGAACAGACGGTGAATCAGTGAGGCGCAGGTCTTGCCGCCGCAGGCACCCATTCCGGCGCGGGTCACGGTCTTGATCTCATTGATGTCACGGTAACCCTGACGGATCAGGGCGCGAATTTCACCAGCGGTGACGTGCTCGCAGCGGCACACAATCGTGTCATCTGCTACATGGTGCACGTACTGCGTCATGGGTTGGGTGATAGGGTTTTCCTGGATGCGGATGCCGGCAATCGAGGGGGCCAGATCCGCCGGGGCTTCGATAACCACGATCAGGGTACGGTCGCTGCTGGGAATGGTATGGAAATCGACGACTTCGAAATTCCCCAATGGGTTGCCTTCGGTATCCAGTGCGGTAACGATGTCTTTGGCGGTCACGATTTCGCGGGAAAATTCATAAGGGATTGAAACGAGCGGCAAATCGGCATTGCCGCGGTAATCTACCAGCGTAATGGCCAACCCCGGGCAGCCTGCCACGCAGCGTTCGCAAACCTGGCAGGAATAGTTATTGCCAATGAAGGCCGGGATTTGACGAATGTCGTTCTGATCGACAATGATCAGCCCGTTGGGACATAATCCGGAACACGGGTTGCAGGGAATTTCTTGATTGCAGTGGAAGATGGGAATAACGCCTTCGTGCAGGTCGGGATGCTGTTCGAGAAAGATCTGGCCGGGACGCGATTTTAGAATTTGACTGGTCTTTTGCCAGGAGGTGGGAATCTCTGTCTCAGTTTTTCCCAGTGCACGCGCAATTTCCAACCCACGGATTTTGCCGGTAAAAATAGCAGAGGAGGCTTCGGCGATTTCTTCGGCATCTCCAGCGACGTAAGCGGACATGCCAAAATCGATGGCCTTGGTGTAGAACTCGTTGACCGGGTCCAGCCCGACTGCGATCAGTACCGCATCGCACGCAAAGGATTTCTCAGTTCCGGGGATGGGCTTAAAATCCGCATCTACCTGGGCGATGGTGACCGACTCAACTCTGCCATTGCCGTTGGCGCTGAGGATGGTATGGGCGGTGTAGATGGGCACTCCCATGCGGATAAGTTTATCCTTATGCACTTTATAGCCGCCGCATTCTGGCATAGCCTCGATCAATCCCACTACACCAATGCCGGCCTGCAAAGCGTGATATCCGGCGATCAGACCAACGTTGCCGCCGCCGACGATGAAAAGCTTTTCGGCGGGGCGCACCAGATCGCGATTGACCAGGGTCTGGAAAGCCCCGGCGCCGTAAACCCCCGGTAGGGTATTGCCTGGAAATGCCAGAAATTTTTCACGGGCGCCACTGGTAACGAGAAGCACCTGCGGGCAGACCAGAGTGTATTCCTGACCATTGCGGAGAACGCCTACTTTTTGATCGCTGAAGACTGCCAGAACGGTAGAGCGCGTCCAGACTTCAACCGAAGGGTACTGCCTGACTTCTTTTTCGAGGCGGGTGGCGATATCAATCCCGCGGGTGCCCGCGTAGACGTTTTTCATCGAACCAAAGAAGCGGTGGGTTTGCAGTACCAGCTTCCCGCCCAGACGGTGTTTATCCTCTACCAGCAAAGTTTGAATGCCCAGTTTGCCCAGTTCGATGGCAGCGGAAAGCCCGGCCGGGCCTCCACCAATGATTAATACTTCGACTGTTTTCTCCTGCAGCGCGCGAAAATCAGTGTGTTCGCTGGCAGGGGGGAGCACTGGCAGACCGTCGTTGGGCTGAACCCGCATCCCTGGCTCAATGGTTTCCATGCACGATTTTACGGGGCGGCCGTTGGCAATGACCATACATTGGGAGCATTGTCCATTGGCGCAAAAGATCCCCAGAGGGTTGCCATCCTTGTGATGATGCCCGAAGATGTGAATGCCATTTGCCATCAGTGCAGCAGCAATGGTTTCCCCTTCTTGAGCGGAAAAATGCTGATCCTGCCAGGAAAATTCGATTATTTTTCGTTCTGGAATAGAAAGAATAGGATGTTTCTCGATCCGGTATTGAGCCATAGTTTCCCTTTGGAGTGAGATTTAGCTTACCGAACTTCTCTAATTTTACCAAAGCAGTCAAATAGCCCGCAAGGAAAAATTACGAGAACCAATGTTACAAAAAGTACCTTTTCAGAACATTCGTGATAGAATATCGTAAAGTTTTCTTTTTTATTATTTAATAGTCAAGGTGAATCATGAAGAAAATTGCTGTACTGACCAGTGGAGGAGATGCACCGGGCATGAATGCTGCCATTCGGGCAGTGGTACGTGCCGGTGTTGCCAATGGTCTTGATGTTTTTGGCGTCAAAGGTGGGTACGAAGGACTTATTAATGGTTTATTTGTACCTCTGGGAACGCGCGACGTGGGCGGCATTATGCAGCGCGGCGGAACGATTCTGGGAAGTGCTCGCTGCCCAGAATTCAAGACGGAAGCCGGTCAATTGAAGGCTTTGCGGGCGCTGAATGGCGCTGGTATTGAAGGTCTGGTAGTCATTGGCGGTAATGGTTCTCAAACAGGCAATTATGCACTGCACAAGTTGGGGTTCCCGGTAGTTGGGGTAGCCTCGACCATTGATAACGATCTGGTGGGCTCTGATACTACTATCGGCGTCGATACTGCACTCAATATTGCTCTTGAGGCCATCGATCGTTTGAAGACTACCGCTTCTTCGCATCAGCGTGCCTTTTTGATCGAGGTCATGGGCCGTAAATGTGGATATCTGGCTTTAATGGCCGGGATCGCAGGTGGTGCGGAGTATGTGGTCCTTCCTGAAGTGGAAACCGACCCGGAGAAAATTGCTGAAGTATTGGCCTCGGCATATGAACGTGGCAAGTCTCATGCCATCGTTATCGTGGCGGAAGGTGCCAAATACAATGCCACGGCACTGGCGAATTATTTCGAGGAGCATCGCGAACGTCTGGGTTTCGACTTGCGCATGACCATTATCGGGCATGTTCAGCGGGGAGGCACTCCCAGTGCGGTGGACCGCATTTTGGGCAGCCGTTTGGGTGCCGAAGCGGTCAATCAAATGGTAAAGGGAAATTACGGTGTTCTGGTGGGTGAGATCAAGGGCGACGTGGTCACGACCCCACTTAAAGAGGTTGTGGATCATCCCAAACAGCTTGATCCGGCCTACCTTGAGTTAGCCAGAATTCTGGATTAACCACTAAAAAAGTCTCGGAACTTCCGGGACTTTTTGTTTTCTTTATCCATTTTTAGGCATGCGTAAATAGGCTTCGATAAATCCGTCCAGGTCACCGTCGAGGACGGATTGGCTGTTACCGACCTCATATTCGGTGCGATGGTCTTTGACCATTTGATAGGGGTGCAGTACGTAAGAGCGAATCTGGCTTCCCCATTCGGCTTTTTGATAAACACCGCGCAGATCAGCCACGTTTTTATCCGCCGCTTGTTGAGCGATGTCCAGCAACCGCGCACGCAGCACGCGCATGGCATTTTCCCGATTCTGCAACTGGGAGCGCTCGTTTTGGCACGAAACCACGAGGCCAGTAGGGAGATGAGTAATGCGTACCGCGGTGGAGTTCTTTTGCACGTTTTGTCCGCCAGCACCTGAAGAGCGGTAGATATCAATCTTAAGATCTTCAGGGTTGATGATCACCATTGGGTCTTCTTGTACAGCTTCAGGCAGGACTTCGACCTGGGCAAAAGAAGTGTGGCGGCGGTGCGCAGAATCGAAGGGAGACAGCCGCACCAATCGGTGAACTCCCTTTTCGGCACGTAAATAGCCGTAGGCATAAGGCCCATTGACGGCGATGCTGACAGTTTTGATGCCGGCTTCTTCGCCCTCGGTGGAATCCAGAATTTCGGTGGCAAATCCCCGCCGTTCTGCCCAGCGTAAATACATCCGTTCCAGCATAGCGGCCCAATCTTGAGCATCTGTGCCGCCTTCACCCGTGTTGATGGTGAGCAGAGCATTGCCGCGATCGTACTTTCCACCCAGCAACGTGGAAAGCTCCATTTTGTGCAGATCTGCCTGGATAGAAGCGATCTCAGTTTCCAGTTCAGCCTGCAATGCAGGATCATCCAGTTGGGCCAGTTCGAGTGAGTCGGTGATGCGTTTTTCTAGATTCCGCCACAGATCGATCTCGTCGCGCAGGTCAGAGATTTTTTTCATCAGGGATTGAGCGTGGTGAGGGTCGTTCCAGAGATTGGCGTCTTCAGATTTTTTCTGAAGTTCGTTAAGTTCTTTTTCTTTGGTCGTTAAGTCAAAGACGCTCCATTAAGGAGTGGATGGTAGACTGACTGTTTTCCAGTGTTGAAACGAGCTCTTCCATAAAAATCCTCTATTAACGATTCAAAATACTTTTGACAAAAGCTTCACGGTCAAAGGGAGTCAGATCTTCGGGCTTTTCCCCAAGGCCTGCATAGTAAATGGGCAGGTTCAGTTCTTTTTGGATGGCAAAGGCCATCCCCCCATGCGCGGAAGAATCCAGTTTAGACAGGATTACGCCATTGACTTGCACTGCTTCCTGAAAGGCTTTGGCCTGCAGCAGGGCGTTTTGCCCGGTTGTGGCGTCCAGCACCAGTAACACCAGGTGGGGCGCACCGGGGAGGGCTTTGCCCACCACGCGATGCACTTTCTTCAATTCTTCCATTAGATTGTAACGGGTGTGCAGCCGTCCGGCGGTATCCACGAGGAGCACGTCAGTTTTGCGCGCAATCGCGGACTGCACGGCATCATAGGCAACCGCTCCCGGATCAGAATCGGGTTGTCCTGCTATGATGGGCAGGTTGAGCCGCTCAGCCCATACTTGTAACTGATCGATGGCCGCGGCCCGATAAGTGTCGGCTGCTGCCAGCAATACTTTCTTGCCGCTGTTGGCGTAGAGCTTCCCCAATTTGGCGGCCGTAGTAGTTTTGCCAGAGCCGTTGACCCCTACCAGTAAGATCACAGTGGGTTGATGCGAAAGATCCATTTCCTGTGGAGGAGTCAGCCGTGACAGGAGTTCGGCCTCAAGCACCTGTGAGAGTTCCTCTGTTTTGGTCAGACCTTCATCGGCGACTTTTTTCTGAAGCTGGGTGATTACTGCCTGGGTGGTATCCACACCTAGGTCTGACTGGAGCAGCATTGCTTCCAGTTCGTCCCAGCTTTCTGCTGAAATCTCGCTGGCCCCGAAAAAAGTGGCCAGACGGCCAAAACTGACCTTGCGGGTGCGGTCAAGCGAATCTTTCCATTTTGAGAAGAGGTTATCGGCCATAGGTCAAAAATTATATCATGCCCTTTTTCAGGGTGGGAGAAGTCCCGGGGTTACTCAGGGTTTTCCAGAGAAGCCAGTTGTCCGCAGCCGGCCTGGATGTCAATGCCGCGGCGTAAGCGGATCGTACACGGGATTCCGTGCCAGGCCAACACGTTTTGGAATGCCAACGCTCGTTCTCGGGTAGTTGCCTGACCGGCAAACTGGGTGGTGGGGTTGAGCGGAATGATATTGACGTGGCACAACATGCCCTTGATCAGCGTTGCCAGTTCTTCTGCGTCGGATTCACGATCATTGATGCAGTTGATCAAGGCCCATTCGAAGGTGATCCGGCGGTTGGTTTGGGCGATGTAGTTGCGGCAGGCTTGCATGAGGGCAAAGAGGGGGTAAGTTTTATTGATGGGCAGCAAAGAGCTTCGCAGTTCATCGTTGGCGGCGTGCAGACTGACCGCCAGATTTACCTGACGTTTTTCCGCTGCGAATTGCTCGATTTTGGGGATCAATCCCACCGTTGAAATGGTAAAGCGCCGTGCTCCCAGATTGAAGCCTTCCGGGTCATTGAGGCGATCGACTGCTTCGAGGGTAGCCTCGTAATTATTGAAGGGCTCACCCATCCCCATGATAACGATGTTGGTGACGGCTTTGCCTTCTTCTTTGAGCAAACGGGCATAATACAGCACTTGAGCCACGATTTCTCCCGAGCTCAAATTTCGTTTGAAGCCCATCTGGCCGGTAGCGCAAAAAGCGCAATCCATGGCACAGCCGGCCTGTGTGGAAATGCACAGGGTTTGCCGTTCTTCATAATACATCAACACGGCTTCGATAGCGCGCTGATCGGTCAGAGTGAAAAGCGTTTTAATAGTTTGCTGATCTGAAGAGGTGAGTTTGCGGGCAGGAGACAGCGCACAAAAGCGCAGCGATTGGCTAAGCTTTTCTCGCAGCCCTTTGCCGAAAGTGGTGATCTCGGCCGGATCTTTGATCAGATCCACGTAGAGCGCTTGCCATAGCTGGCGTGCCCGGAAAGTGGATTCCCCCATCTCTTTGAAATATTGCTGAAGTTGGGGAAAGCTCAGATCGTAGACCAATGGAGCAGAATCAGACGTCATTTAGAGAAGTTCTCCCAGTTCGGGCAGGATCAGGTCGATCTTGGGCTGCCAGGCTTCCCCTTCGGCGCGAGTGGCGATTCCTGAGAGGACCAGCGCAGTTTTCAGGCCAGCTTTTTGCCCACCGAGGATGTCTGTTTCGATGCGGTCGCCGACGGCCAGGGTTTCTTCAGGCTGTACGCCCAGTTTTTCGAGGGCGAATTGATACAGGGTGGGCGATGGTTTGCCGGCAATGATCGGCTCCACGTCGCTGGCTGTGACCAGCGATGCCAGAATGGCTCCAGCGCCGGGAATGAGACCTTCTGGAGTGGGGAAAGTCCGGTCAGGGTTGGTGCCATAGAAAGGAATGCCGCGACGGATCAGCAGGGTGGCCTGCTTAAGCTTGCCGAAGCTGATCTGGCGATCCATGCTGGCGACAACGGCCAGCGGGTTCTCATCAGAAATATAGAACCCGGCATTTTGCAAGGCGGAGACGAGGCCGACTTCCCCAACTACATAAACCGGGCCGCCATCCGGGAAGCGCTTCTTCAATAGATAAGCGACTCCCATGGCTGAGTTGATGACTTGCTCGGCGCTGATATGCACGCCCATCCCGGCCAGTTTTTCGACGTACATTTCTTGGGTTTTGGTAGCATTATTTGTGGCTAACAACACTTTGAGGCCGGCTTTTTCAAAGCGGGCAAAGGTTCCCGGCAGATCACCGATGGGTTCATTTTCACGCCACAAAACGCCATCCATATCCAAAACGAGGGCTTTGATGTTTTTCAGATGATGAAGCTGCATAAATCGTCTCCGAAAAATAAACCGGATAGCTTGTGCCACCCGGTTTATTTTGAATTTGATTGGAGTTAGCTCTTGGGTGGGGTCAGAACTTGATCCACCAGACCGTATTCCACGGCTTGCTGAGCGTCCAGATACTTGTTGCGGTCCGTGTCGTGCTCAAGGATTTCCAGCGATTGACCGGTTGCTTCAGAAAGAATTCCCATCAGGCTGGCTTTGAGGCGCAGAATTTCTTTGGCCTGAATTTCAATATCAGAAGCCTGACCTTCAGCACCACCCAAAGGCTGGTGCATATGGATGGTGGCGTGCGGTAAAGCATAGCGCTTGCCCTTGGTACCGGCTGCCAGCAACACGGTTCCAAAGGATGCGGTGACACCCACAGCAACGGTGCTGATTTTGTTGGGGATCATCTTCATGGTATCGTAGATCGCCAACCCGGAGTAGATCTGTCCGCCAGGCGAGTTGATATACATTTGAATATCCGCTTCGGGATCTTCGCGGCTCAACACCAGTAATTGTGCTACCACTGCATTGGCCACCTGATCGTCGATGGCGGTGCCTACGAAAATGATCCTTTCCCGAAAGAGCAGGGAATAGATGTCATAGGCGCGTTCACTACGGCCAGAGGATTCAATGACCATAGGAATGACTGATTTAAAATCTGGAATGTTCACGTTACCTCCTGTTTCCATCCACTATACACCACGAATATCTATTTTGTATCAGATTTCTTGGCTTTGGTGGTTTTGGGAGCAGCGGTTTCTGCGGATTCCTCATCTGCAGCAGCTTTTTTGACGGTTTTCTTGGCTTTTACCGGCATTTCTTCGGCAGCAGGTTCAGCTATTTCAGCCGCCGCGGCTTTTTTGGTTGATTTTTTGGCGGGCTTTTCACCTTCAGCTTCGGTAACGGGCTCGGCAGCTTTTTCTTCTGCTTTACCGGTAGCAATGTCTTTCAGGCAATCCAGCACTTTGCGATTGAGCAGGCGGGTCGCGGCTTCCATGGCCAGAGCATTGGCAAAGCGCTCAGATTTGAGCTCTTTCTTCAGCTCTTTGGGATCCACGCTGTACTGCATTTCGTTGATCATCTGGTTGAATTCATTTTGCAGTTCTTCGTTGCCTACTTCGATCTTTTCCAGCTTGGCGAGTTCGTCCAGCACCAGCGAGCGTTCCAGCCGTTTCTGCGCCGCGGGTTTGACATCGCTTTCCATCCAGGCGGTCTTTTCCTTCTTGATGGTCTTCAGGTAAGTATCCAGTTCCATGTGCTGCTGGGCCAGATCCTGCGTGATGGATTCAACAACGTGTTCCATTTCGTGATCGAGAGTCTGCGGTGCATAGGCAATTTTGGCGCTTTTGAGGAGTTTTTCGATCAACTCATCGAAATAACCGCGATCATATTCTTCTTTAGCCTGATCTTCAAGCTGAGTCTTGACGACATCGCGCAGATTTTGCATATCCTCGATATTGCCGCCGACGCTCTGAGCAAATTCATCGTTCAATTCGGGCAAAGTCAGGGTCTTGATGCTTTCGATCAAAGCGTGGAACTCAACTTCTTTGCCGCGCAAGCGATCATATTTTGAATCTTCGGGGTAGATATAAGTGAAGGTTTTTTCTTCACCTTCTTTCAGCCCAATGAGGTTATCACCGAAACCGGCGTAGGGGAAATCATTCTCTTCGGGATCATTTTCACCAATGACTACCTGTACCGGCGATTCTTTCAGTACCTCTGGTTTTTCGTCATCGACGGGTTGGGTCAGTTTGGCATCCAGTTTGAGAGCGACCAGGTCACCTTCCTTCGCAGGGGCGGTGGAAGGCTCAGCGGTGGCAAAGTTCTTGCGCATGCGTTCGATGAACTCATTTACCTGTTTCTCAGTGACAGCTTTCACTGAATATTTTTTACGCAGTGATTTATAGTCTCCCAGATCCACAGTGGGTTCCAGTGGAACAAGGAAAGTCGCTTTGATGGGATCGGTTTCGCTGATCTCTTCGAGAGAGCCGGGAGCCGCTGGGTTGACCTTGGCTTCATCCAGAATGGCGGGGTAGGTGTCATCTACCAGCAGCCCTTTAGCCTCTTCTGCAATGGCTTCTTCTCCATACAGGCGCAGAATGACATCGTAGGGGGCTTTGCCGGGGCGGAAGCCGGGAATCTTGGCACGGGTCGCAATTTTGCGCGCAGCCTGGTGTTTATATTTTTCCAGAATGTCGGCCTCGAATTCAGCCACAATTTTCATCTGGTGATCGTCACGGAGTTCAGTCTCGATTTTCAAAGTATTTTTTCCTTCGTATATTAAAAAATTAAATAGTCGGTGTGGGGAAAGAGGGACTTGAACCCTCACGCCTTGCGGCACATGATCCTAAGTCA
>JAAZOQ010000042.1 GCA_012797695.1 Anaerolineaceae bacterium
CGGCAACGGGCTCGACCCCGCCAGCACCCGCGAGTTGCGCTCGAGATGCTCGAGCGCCTGGCGGCGGCCGTACACCAGCCCACCAAACCCGCCCAGCGCCTTGTTGAAGGTAGCCGAAACACTGACGCGCTCATCGGTGATACCCCAAAATTCGAGCGTCCCGCGGCCGTGTTCCCCCAGCACCCCGGCCCCGTGGGCATCATCCACGATCAGCCGTGCCGGCAAATTGCGCAGCACCTCCAGGTAATCTGGCAGCGGGGCCACCTCGCCTGAGATCGGGAACAGGCCATCGCTCAAGACAACCGCCCGTTCGCCTGCCGCCAGTTCGTGCTGCAAGGCCGCTTGCAATGCCTCCGGGCGGCAATGCGCAAAGGGAGTAATGGCATGGTTGCTGGCCGCCGCGGCATCCCACAGGCTAAAGTGAGCATCCGCATCAATGAAAAAGTGATCGTTGGCCTGCCCCTCCCCCTGGATCAGCACCGCCGCGCCCAGATAACCACTGGCAAAGGTCAGCACCTTTTCGCAGGCGAAGAAAGTACAGGCCGCTTCTTCCATATCCGTGTAGAGCGGCGACTCCCCCAATCCGCCGCGCGAGTTGGCCGTCGAAAGCCCGTAGCGCAGTACCGCGTCAGCAGCAGCCTGCAGTACCTGCGGCTGAGATTGCAGCCCCAGATAACCGCAGCCGCCGAAATAATCATAAGTGCGCCCGTTGATCTGCGTCAGTGCTCCCACCGGGCCCTGCAAGGATGTGTTCACCCGCGTCTGGCCTTCTTTTTAAGTAATTGACACTCATTGAGGTGCACCAGATTGTGTCGGGTCGGCGGCATGAGCAGCAGCCCGGCTACGGTCAACCCGCCCCAGTACTCCAGCACCCCGCTGGCAGCCGGCTTGACCCCGCCTTCATCCAGAATACGCTGCAGATCAGCCGCGGCTGCTTTGCGTTTCAGGTCCGCCGCGCTGAGTTCATTGACCACCTCACGGGTACGCTGCCCGACCGCACTGCGGTAAGCGCGCAGCTCCGCGAAAGCCACCTGCTCACTCAGAGCACGGACTTCAGCCGGCTGGCTTTCGTTGCTGCTATCCTGGATCGGAGCATGCAGGCGGGCGGCCCAGCCGTCCCGGGTGAACACCTGTTCAGAATGTGCCACCAGCAGATTGAGGGTCACATCCTCGATGCGGGCCAGGTGCCACCAGCACCAGGCAATCGAATGCTCCGCCCCGGCCGGGATACAGCGGAACTCTGCCTCGGTCAGGCCGTCCCAGATCTCCTCTGCATAATTCCAGCCCGGCGCTGCCGATACGGAGCGCGCATGCAAAGGCGCGTGTACCTGCATGAATAACTGTCTCGCCTCAGCGAGGCGGGCCGGGTCGCGCAAGGCGGCCCGCAGTGCTTTATGCTGTTCATTCCAATGAACGCGGTTTTCGTCCATTCTTGCTCCTAGAATTCATCCACCTTGTGATCGAATTTACCCTCCGGCAGACCGGTAAAGAAGGTCAGCGTGTGCAGCCAGGCCGTCTGCTCGGCAGGGGTCATTTTTTCGTCGCGGTATTCCCAGTTGTGCTTGCGCACGTATTCTGCCATCTCTGTCTGTTGGCGCTGTAAACGGGCCACCGTCTCCGCGATCAGTGCTTTGGCCGCCTGCGGATGCTCGCCGCGGTAAAGCTCCAGTCCCTGCCGCAAATGCGCCAGACACAGGCCGTCCGCCGCCCGGTAGGCAGCCTGAAACTCGCCTTCCGCGCCATCGAATAACTCGAAAAGCGTCCCCAGTACGTTGGCCGCAGCTTCTTCTTGCTGGGTACACACCGGGCAGCGCCCTTTTGGTTCCAGAACCGGTCTGCGCTTGCGCAGGGGCAGCCATGCCGCGAGCGCCGGGACATCCCCCACTGCGCGCTCGAGCGCTTGCAGCTCGCGGGCCACATTCTTGGCCAGCAGTCCATAGATGATATTCACCCCCAGCACCGGTCCGCTCGTCATGCGTTCTTTTGCCACCAGCAAACGGGTATGCTCCGGGCAGAACCCGTAGGCATCGTTGATCGGCTGGCGGGTGCGCGGA
>JAAZOQ010000314.1 GCA_012797695.1 Anaerolineaceae bacterium
AATTGAAAGTCGGGTCGGGGGTAATCAACAACTGGACGCGCAACATTGGCTTGCTGGCCTCGACTTTCTTGACTTTGGATGACCTGGCGCAAGATCGTATCATTTGCGGTATCGGTGCCTGGTGGGATCCACTGGCGAAAAATGTGGGTATTGATCGCAAGAAACCTTTGACGGCCATGAAAGAGACGGTCACGGTTTTAAAGCGGTTATTGAATATGGAACGGGTTACTTTTGATGGTGAATTTGTGCATGTTAACGGTATTGAATTGGATGTAGTTCATGGCCGCAGAGAACCGCGCAATGTGCCGATCTACATTGGCGCAACTGGTGACCAGATGATGGAAATGACCGGTGAGATTGCCGATGGCGTGGTGATGAACTATTGCGTTCCTCCGGAATACAATTTCAAAGCCCTTGATCTGCTGAAAGAGGGTGCCAAAAAGGCTGGCCGCGATTTTGATGCCATTGATCGCCCGCAGCTGATTGTGTGCTCAGTTGATCTGGATCACGATAAGGCGATTGATACGACCCGGGAATTGCTGTGTCAGTATCTGGCACAGCAGCCGCACATTGCCAAAGCCTCAGGCGTTTCGACTGAGGTTGTCCAGCAAATTCAGTCGATTCTGGGCTGGCCGGCGACTCACGAACAGATTGCGCAGGCCAAGCATCTGGTGCCAGTGGATCTGATCGAACGGATTACAGCTTCGGGTACGCCAGAAGAGGCACGTCGAAAAGTGGCCCAGTATTGTGAAAATGGCTGTACCTGCCCCATTTTGTACCCTGTGGGCGGGGATGTTCAATTGTTGATTGATACCTTTGCTCAAAAATAGAAGAAGAAAGAAATGATCAAACAATCCAGCACACATCATTGCTTTGTCTGCGGCATAGAAAACCCACACGGTTTGCATATCGATTTCACCAGTGACGGAGAGGGCCGGGCGTACGCCGAACATGTTTTTCCGAAAGAATTCGAGGGTTACCCGGGCATCGTTCATGGTGGGGTGATCAGCTCTGTCCTCGATGAGGCTGCGGGGCGTGCCACCATGCGCGATAAACGCCCAGAATTTGTCTTGGTGACTGGAAAGCTGGTGGTTCATTTTCGCCAGCCAGTTCGCATTGGTGAAAAGGTTTTGATCGAGGGCAAACAGGAAAAGCAAGCCGGCAGAATATTTTTGACAACCAGCTGCTTGAAGAATGAAGCCGGGGAAGTGCTGGCTGAGGCTGAAGTGACCCTGGTACAACCAGGAAAAGAGTTGACTGAATCCATTGACCCTGCCGAGGATCAATGGGTCGATTTTGACTAAAAGAGTGAAGATGGAGGGCAACCATGATCATTGAGTATCAGCGTCCCAAATCTCTGCAAGAAGCACTGGCACTGCTGGCGCGCCAGGAACCACCTTCTATGCCGATGGGTGGGGGAAGTATTCTGAGTAAATCTTGGCAAGAGAATGTGGCTGTAATTGATTTGCAGCACCTTGCTTTGAATACGATCACGGATACGGGAGAGAAGTTCGAGATTGGTGCGACTGCTACTTTGGCCCAACTGGATCATTTCTTTGCCGATACTCAGTTATCCGAAGTAATCAGATATCAAGCTGGGAAGAACTTGCGCAATGTAGGTACCCTGGCCGGGTTGGTTGCTTCGGCCGATGGACGTTCTCCGTTATTTACTCTTTTACTGGGGTTGGACGCTTCGCTGATCTGGCAGCCAGGAGAAATGGAAATTTCTCTGGGCAACTGGCTTCCGCAAAGAAGGGAATGGCGGCAGGCCAGACTGATTACACAGGTTAACCTTCCAAAGGTGAGTTATCGCTTTGCGGCGGTGGCTAGAACGCCCAAAGACGTTCCGATTGTCGCCGTGGCAGCGGCAAAGTGGCCCAATCAGCGCTTGCGCGTGGCGGTGGGTGGCTTTGGCGCAGTACCCGCGTTGGCTTTGGACGGCAAAATGGGGGATGATGCAGCGAAGGCAGTGGATCAGGCATTTGCCTATGCGGAAGACGAATGGGCTCATGCTGCGTACCGCCGTCAGGCGGCCGCAAAACTGGCTGCGCGTCTGGTAGCTGAATTGGCAGGCGAGGAGCATTAAGATGAAAATCACTCTCGAGGTTAACCACAAAAAGATCAGTAAAGAGATCGACCCGGGGATGACTTTACTCGCTTTTTTGCGTGCTGAAGGTTTCTTTGGTACCAAATTTGGCGGTTGTCAAAAAGGGGAATGTGGCGCCTGTACTGTTTTGTTGGATGGAAAACCGGTAAAT
>JAAZOQ010000315.1 GCA_012797695.1 Anaerolineaceae bacterium
AGATAAACCATCATGCGCGGACCGCTGCCTTCGATGACCTTGCCCACCAGCGTGGGCAGCACCATGCCGCCGAAGCTATCCCCGAGCAGGATCAGGCTGCTCACCCGTCCGCTCAGGTTCACGGATTGGCCCGCCAGGGTGAAACCGGTCGGCCAGACGGGCGCCATGAAGAATCCCAACCCGAACGCGGCGACCCACAGGATGGTCGCCGAGGCGGGGAAAACCATCGTCAGGATAAGGAAGGCCAAGCAGGCGGAAACGGCAGTCGGGATGATCTGCTTCGGGGTGAGGCGGGTCGCCAGCGGGATGGAGAGAACGACAAAGCGTTTCTCATTAGGCTTCAACCCCGGCAGAACGAACATCAACAGCTCATAGATGAGCACCGGAAAAGCAATGATCACCCCGGTCAACAGAGAAACGCGCATGAAGACGCCCAGGTTCTCGGTGATCTCAATGGATTGCAGCTTCTCCACCCCACCAATTGGCAGGGTCAGAAATTTTACAATCTGCTCACCAAAAACCAGGCTGGCCACTACTCCCAGCCCCAGGGCAATCAACGCAATCAATAAACGATGGCGCAGTTCCTCGATATGGTCGATCAGCGTCATTTCAGCAGGTTTATCTGGCATTGGTCATCGGGGGTTCAGGGGAATCAGAAGCGTTCTTCCCCTCTTCGGCAACGGGATCCGTTGCAGAGGGCGCTTCGGTAGGGGCCGATTCTGGGCCTTTTGCTTCTGGCTCATCGACGTTCTTTGCAGTACCCGTCGGCAGGCCAGGGTTCGCTTGCCACAGCGATTGCGGTGAAGCCAGTGGACGCGAGAGATTCTGCAATTCGTGAATCTCTTTATCCAGACCGGTCTCATGCATCACCTGATTTGGGATATCCATCACTTCTTTGGTGGTGGACCAAATTTCAGATTGGCGAATTTTACGGATCCAGCCAGCAGCTTTTTGCGCGGTTTTCAACATTTCTTTAGGGCCAAGCACAATTAAAGCAATCAATACAATTAATAATAGTTCCAGCGGCCCGATTCCAAATATTTCCATTTTTCCTCGTGGGTGGAAAACTCTCTCGTGCTACCGTTATTTTGTTGGATCAGAAGAATCTTTAGACTCGGCCTCAGCCGGTTTCTTTTCTTCTGTCTTATCATCACCCTGAAGACCTTTGCGGAAGTTGCGAATTCCTTCGCCCATTTCACCAGCAACCTTGCTGATTCTTCCCGGTCCGAATAACAATACAACAACGACCAAAATAATCAAAATCTCTGGCCAACCAAAAGAACCCATAAATACCCTCGCTTTCCTCTTCTATGCTAAATCGATTATACCCAAATTACTTTGGAAGAACCTTAATCCAGTCAACAAATTTGACAAAGGCTGTGCATTTCAATTTTATCCCTATATAATGATGTTAAAGTTAAGACATTCTTGAATCTACATTTGAGGGAACCCCCATGAGTGAAGTTCCAGCCGGGAAAGAACATGAAATTCAACAGGCTATCGAACGGGCGAAAAAAGAGTGGGAAGCCACTTTCGACTCGATCTCTGATCCACTCATTCTGACCGACTTGCAAGGGAACATTACCCGCATGAATCGGGCCACCATCGGAACCCTGAAGACGACTTATCCAGAATTATTAGGGAAAAACATCGAGTCGATCATTGCCAGCAAACAAAAACCGATTCAGGTCGAAGATGCCTACGGCAGCGAATGTAAGCTGAAGAATTCTGACCAATTTTACCGGGTAGTCTGCTCCAAACTAATTCTGGAAGACCAGCCGGGAGAACTGGTTTACGTCTTTCAGAATATCACCCGTCAGAAAAAGGACGAAGAGTTAATCATCCGGCAAAACCAGTATTATGAATCCGTTCTCAAGTACAGCCCTGCCGCAATCGTTACCCTGGATCTGAATGAAAATATTGTGACCTGCAATCCGGCCTTTGAAGAATTGTTTGGTTATACGCGGAATGAAGTCATTGGCAAAAATCTCGACCGCCTCATCTCACCAGATAAACCTGACGAAGCCACTTCCTTCACCCATCAAGCCAGAGACGGGAAAGCTGTGCATGGATATGTCACCCGTCTGCGCAAAGACGGCAGTGAGGTAGAGGTCGAAATGTCGGGAGTCCCCGTCAGCATCGGCAATCAAAAAGTGGGACTGCTGGCCATTTATCACGACATCACCGAATTGATGAACGCCAAGCGCGCCGCCGAGAGTGCCGACCAGGCCAAAAGTGAATTCCTGGCCAACATGAGCCACGAAATCCGCACCCCAATGAATGGGGTGATCGGGATGATCGAGCTTCTCAAAGATACGCCGCTCGACCCGGAACAGCGCGATTACCTGAACACGGCCAACGAGAGTGCAGAATCTTTGTTGACGCTGATCAATGAAGTACTCGATTTTGCCAAGATCGAATCCGGGCAGATGAGCCTGGAAAGCATTGACTTCGATCTGCGTTCGATGGTCGAAGGGGTCGCCCGCACCCTGGCCACCCGCGCCGAAGGCAAGGGCCTTGAAATGGTGTGCATGGTCAACCGCGACATTCCTTCGCGTGTCAAAGGCGACCCCACCCGGTTACGGCAAATACTGATCAACCTGGTCGGCAATGCCATCAAATTCACTTCACAAGGCGAAATCGTCATCCGTGCCATGGTGGATGAAAAACGCGATGAGGGGACACGCCTGCTCTTCAGCATCACCGATACCGGCATCGGCATTCCGCATGACCGGCAGCAGGCCATCTTCGACCGTTTTACTCAGGTAGACAGCTCCTCCACCCGTAAATACGGAGGGACTGGCCTCGGACTGGCAATTTCTGCCCAACTGGTGCACATGATGAACGGAGAGATCGGCGTTCAGAGTGAACCTGGGCAAGGCAGCACCTTCTGGTTCACCATCGATACCCTCAAGCCCACCGAAGAAGGCACTCGCCCGCTGGTCATTCCGCTGGATCTCAAGAACCTGCCCATTCTGGTAGTGGATGATAACCAGACCAACCGCTCGATCATCGGCAAGATCGTCAGCGGGTTTGGCTGTCAGGTGACCCAGGCCTCCTCCGGCATTCAGGCGCTAACCATCATGCGTAATGAGGTTGCCAAAGGCAAACCCTTCGAGATGGTCTTGCTGGATATGCAGATGCCCGAGATGGATGGAGAACAGGTGCTGAAAGAGATCAAGATGGATCCGGAGCTCCAAAAAACCCTGGTGGTCATTTTGACCTCAATGGGTCACCGCGGCGACGCGGCCCGTCTCGAAGCGCTGGGATGTTCCGCTTACCTGCTCAAACCAGTGCGGCAGAAAGAGTTATTCAACACCATTCTGTCGGTCATGGGGCAGCAGCAGATGAACAAAACCACCTCTTCTTCTATTATTACCCGCCATGCCCTGGAAGAAGCCGATCACAGTCAAAATTTGATCTTGCTGGCAGAAGACAACGCCATCAATCAAAAGCTGGCCCTGCGCCTGCTGCAAAAAGCCGGCTATTCGGTAGATGTGGTCGAAAATGGACTGCAAGCCGTGAACGCGGTACAAAAGAAGCAGTATTCTCTGGTGCTCATGGATGTACAGATGCCCGAACTGGATGGATTCGATGCCACCCGGCAAATCCGGGCACTGCCCTCTCCCACCGGCATTATCCCCATCGTTGCCATGACCGCCCATGCCCTGGCCGGAGACCGCGAGAAGTGTCTCGAAGCCGGTATGAACGATTATCTCTCCAAACCACTGAACATCGACGAAGTACTGACTGTAGTCAACAAATACGCCGCAAAAGTACAAAACTCATCCGAAGCCAGCTCAGAGTTCCTGACTGAATCGCCAAACGAACCGTCAGAGCCAGCTCTCTATGACCTCAAAACCGCTCTCCCTCGTTTTGGCGACAGCGAGCAGAATTTTTACGAGTTCATGGGAGCTTTTCTCACCCACTTGAAGAAGTCTGTCTTTGACCTGGAAAATGCCATCAGCATACAAGACGTTCAAAAGGTGCAGTATTATAGCCACAGCATCAAAGGCGCCGCTGCCAATTTCGAGATCAGCAGCATTCGTCTGGCTGCGCAGGGCATTGAGGAAGAAGCCAACAGTGGGCAGCTCACCGATGCCGCTTTGCTGCTCGAAAAGATCAAATCCATCATTCCGCTGCTTGAGAAAGACTACCAGAAAAACATTTCAAGCAAAGCCTGAGAGTCGCCCAACTACTTCAAAAGGGGTAAGTATTCGCCCGCAATCAGAAAACCCAACGCCAGCAGAACAAGCACGTTGGACCATACCCGATTAAGCTTCAGGCTGTGACGCAGCAAAAAATAGCCAAAGACCCCGGGCCAGCTCAAGGCCAGCCCCAGCCAGTTGAGGCCATTCTGCAGAGGCAGCCACCAGCTTTGAGCGGGCAATGCCGGCCACACCAGCGCCGCCAACCAGGTAAACACAGAGAGCAGCACAATACCGGCCAAAGGAAGCCCGGCCACTCCCACCTCTCCGCTTAAAGTCACCAGGTTCGCTCGACGGCGGAACATCCCCGCAATGGCGAAAAAGAAGACACAATAAAGACTCCACACCATCAGACTGTTGATCAGGGCCTGGCTGAGTGCCGCTCCCCAAGAAAGATGGGGGACCCCTGGCTCGAACCAGAGCAGCTTCTGGATGAAGGTCACCAGAAATAAAGCGCCGACTACCAGAGCTCCATCCAGAAAAGTACCTTCTGGATCAGCAAAATAAAGTGCGGGTTGACGAACCAGTTTCAGTAAACGCTGCCAGGATTGTCTTAATTTCTCCACGTTAGCCTCTTCTTCGCTCTATTAAACCCTGAAAAGTCGATTTGGTACAAAATTTCCAGTTAAAAGTCAGTTAGGGTATAATCGTACCAGATTACGGAGGATTCATGGAAATTACCTGGTATGGACATTCTTGTTTCAAATTAGCCGAGAGAGGGTTGGCGACTGTGATCACCGATCCCTACGATTCCAAGCTGGTAGGGTACTCCCCGCTCAAGCTGAAAGCGGATATCGTGACGGTCAGCCACGACACACCAGGTCATAATTTCGTCAGTGCCGTAAAGGGTGATGCTCACATCATCGATGGTCCGGGCGAATTCGAGATCGGCAGTGTTTTCGTCACCGGAATCCAGACCAACGGACACGTCAAGAAATCTGATGCTGAAATGCGCAATACCCTGTATCTGTTCGATTTCAACGGCATCAACGTACTGCACCTGGGCGACCTGAATCGCATCCCCAGTCAGGCCGAAGTCGAAGATTTTGGCCCGATCAACGTTGCCTTGATCCCTGTAGGCGGCGGCGGTGCCCTGAACGCCAATAAAGCGGTGGAGATCATCAGCTTGCTGGAACCTAATATTGTCATCCCCATGCATTACGCCACCCCAGCGACCGGCGATACCGCCCAGAAACTGGACCCGTTGAGTAAATTTCTCAAAGAAATGGGGCTCACCAATCCCGAGACCCTTCCGTCACTGAAAATTGCCAACCTAGCTGCCCTGCCCGAAGAGACCAAAGTCGTCGTGCTGGATTACGCAAAGAACTAAAGGTGAGCGAGACATGCCCGTCAAACTTTTGATGACCTGGGATATCAAGCCTGAACACGAACAGGAATACTTCGAGTTCGTCGTCCGTGAATTCATCCCGGGGCTGCAGCGGCTGGGAGCGGAACTTTCGGATGCGTGGGCGACCGTTTACGGCGGTGGCCCGCAGATCATGGTCGGCGCTGTGCTGCCCAACCTGAACAAGACCCGCGCGCTGCTGTGTTCCCCTGATTGGGAATCGCTCTACGACCGCCTGCTGGCTTTCGTGCAAAACTATCAGCAAAAAGTGGTCGAATCCAAGCCCGGTTTCCAGCTCTAAGTTATGGAAGAAAATTTCAGCCAGGCCCTGCTCGCCTGGTATCGCCAAAATGCCCGCCAGCTTCCCTGGCGGGAGTTTCATTCCCCCTACACTACCTGGATCTCAGAGATCATGCTGCAGCAAACCCGGGTCGAGACAGTAATCCCTTACTATCTGCGCTGGCTCAACCAATTCCCGGATGTCGCCGCGCTGGCCGCCAGTGATGAGCAAACCGTGCTGAATGCCTGGGAAGGGCTGGGCTATTACTCGCGGGCCCGCTCCATTTTGAAAACTGCCCGCTTGCTGCACGAACAATATCACGATCAATTGCCCGCAGACCGGCAAGAACTGGAAAAACTGCCGGGGCTGGGACGTTATACTGCTGCGGCCATTGCTTCCATCGCCTTTGGCCTGGATGAAGTGGTACTGGATGGCAATGTCAAACGTGTGCTCAGCCGGGTCTGGAATCTTGACATCGCTGTGGATACCCCTGCCGGCGAAAAACTGCTCTGGCAAAAAGCCGAAGAACTGCTGCCGCATGGCGAGGCCGGCGATTACAACCAGGCGGTGATGGACCTGGGGGCAACGTTGTGCACACCGCGTTCGCCTAATTGCTTGCTGTGCCCCGTGCAGCAAATTTGTGAGGCCAGGCGGCTGGGACTGCAGGCCGAACGACCGGTCATGAGTGAAAAGAAGGCCATCCCGCACATTCAGGTCGTGGCCGCCGTACTGCACCGCGGAGATCAGGTGCTCATCCAGCGCCGCCCCTCGCAAGGACTGCTGGGCGGGCTGTGGGAATTCCCGGGCGGCAAGATCGAAGCCGGCGAAACCCCGCCGCAAGCACTGCAGCGGGAGATCCGCGAAGAGCTGGAACTGGAGATCGAGGTGGGTGAAATGCTGGGTACCTACCACCACGCCTATACCCACTTCAAAGTCACCCTGCAGGCCTTTCACGCTGAAATTCTCTCCGGGCAGGCGCAAGCGCATGCTGCCAGCGAAATTGCCTGGGCCAAGATCGATCACCTGACCGACTATCCCATGGGGAAGATCGACCGCATGATCTCGAAAGACATTTCCTTAAAAAACTGATTCAGCCTACCAAACAAAAAAACGCCGACCTTTTGCAAGATCAGCGTTTTTATTTATGTATGAACTACTGGCAAATTATGCCTTGAACGTATTGACGATAATGATCGGGCGGCGGTGTGTCTCGGAATAGAGATAGTTGCCCACCACCTGCTCCACATCTTTCTGCAGGCTGCCGTTCGAACGGACCGCGGTCTCGCTGATGCGTTTGCGCAGCCCATCCACCAGATTGGTGGAACCATTCGTGGCAATGAACCCGCGGCTGGTGATCTCAGGCGGCCGGCTCAGTTTGCCCGTGAACTTGTCCACACCCAGATTGACGATCATGATGCCTTCCTGCGAGAGTTCCTCGCGCTCGTGCATCACGTCCGGGCCTACGTTGCCCACCCCCGAGCCATCCACAAAGACATACGAAGTAGGGACAATCTTCCCCAATTTCATTTTGCCTTCGAAAAACTCGACAGGTTGGCCATTGAGCACCACCGCGATGTTCTCCTGCGGGATGCCCACTTCCGCTGCCAGAGCCGCATGCCGCTTGAGCTGGCGCAGCTCGCCATGGATCGGGACGAAGTATTTAGGCTGGGTCAGGTGCATCATCAGCTTCATTTCTTCCTGGCTGGCGTGCCCTGAGACATGCACCGGGGCAATGGATTCGTAGATCACGTTCGCCCCGCGTTCGAAGAGGCGGTTGATGGTGCGATATACGTTCTCTTCGTTGCCCGGGATCGGGTGTGAAGAGAGCACCACGGTATCACCCACCTTGATGTCAAAAATGCGGTGTGATCCCGTCGAAAGCTTGCCCAGAATGGAAGTGGGCTCACCCTGAGACCCTGTGCACATGATCACCACATCACGATCTTTGCGGTTCAGTGCTTCGTCCAGACTAATGATCGTATTCTCAGGAATATCGAGGTAATTCAGCTTGCGGGCAATCTTCTCGTTATCGACCATGCTGGTCCCCGCAAAGGCCATTTTGCGGCCATAGCGCTGGGCCACTTCCGCCACCTGCTGCATACGCGAGATCAGCGAGGCAAAGCTGGCAATGATGATGCGTCCCTTGGCTTCACGGAATACTTTATCGAAAGCGGAATCGATCACCCGTTCTGAAGGTGTCCAGCCGGCACGTTCGGAATTGGTCGAATCGGCCAGCAAGGCCAGCACTCCGCGGCGCTGGAATTCCGCCAGTTTGGCGTAATCCGTCGGCCAGTTATCCACCGGAGTATGGTCGAACTTATAATCGCCGGTATGGACGATCAGCCCAGCCGGTGAATCAATGCCCAGGCCTACCGCATCCGGGATGGAGTGGCAGACGTGGAAGAAATCCACCGAGAAGGGGCCAATCTTGCGATTGTCGCCCGCCCGGATGGTCTCGAGATGAGCCCGCTGGGCCATGCCGCTGCGGGCCAGTTTGACTTCTAGCATCCCCTGAGTCAGGGGGGTGGAATAAATCGGCGCAGAAATCTCTTCGAGCACGTGGCGAATGGCTCCGGTGTGATCTTCATGCCCGTGGGTAATGATGATCCCTTTCACCTTATCGCGGCGCGCGGTGAGATAACTGATATCGGGAATGATGTAATCAATCCCCAACATATCGTTTTCGGGGAACATTAAACCGGTGTCGACAACGAGAAGCTGGTTGTCGTACTCATACACCATCATGTTCGCCCCCACTTCCCCTAAGCCCCCCAGGGGAATGATCCTTAATGGATGATTCTTCATATTCAATTTACCTTCCTTGTTACAAACCACAATCCCCGAAGGGTGTGGTAAAAGTTCATTATTTAAAAAACTGCCCCGGCGAAAAGATGCGGCCAGGGGTTAACTTCAATCAAATTGTCGTTCAAAGTCCCTAAAACACTACCAGAAAATAGAGGTAAGTTCGTCAGCCTAAGCAAGTGAGCTATCCGCCCATACTTGATGAGTTCAATTTATGGATAAATTATACCCTGAATTGGTTAATATTTGATAAGAGATTCTGCAGAGTTAAAAACAAAAAAGACGCACTTTGCTGCGCCTTTTCGGGTTCAATTAAGGGAAGTTCAGGAATAATTCGGGCGGCGCCCGTACAGAGTTTCGCGAATCTGGATGATCTGGGTGCGTAAATGATCGTCACGCTCGATCATATCCGCCACTTTTTCACAGGCGTAAATGACCGTGGTATGATCGCGCCCACCCAGCACTTCGCCGATCTGCGGCAGAGAAACGTTGGCCTCTTCGCGCAGCAGGTACATGACCACCTGGCGCGGCAGAGCTACTTCACGGGTACGTTCGCGGCTGAGCAATTTCTCACGCGAGACCCCAAAGGCTGAAGCCACCACATCCACCACCCGGTTCGGTTCAAGCTGGTTCTGCTGCGGCAGCAAGTCCGTCAGGGCGATCTCAGCCAGATCGATGGTCAGATTTTTGCCGCGCAGATCAGAATAGGCCACCACGCGGGTGAGAGCCCCTTCCAGTTCACGAATATTCGACTGGAACTGGTGGGCAATGTAGTTGACGATCTCATTGGGCACATCACGGTGCATCCGTTCCGCTTTGGAGCGCAGAATGGCAATCCGGGTTTCAAGATCAGGCGGCTGGATATCCGCGATCAGGCCCCATTCGAAACGGGAACGCAGGCGTTCTTCGAGAGTGCTCATGGCACGCGGAGGGCGATCGGAGGAAATGACGATTTGTTTTTCCTGGCTGTGCAGACTGTTGAAGGTATGAAAAAACTCTTCCTGAGTCGATTCCTTGCCGGCGATAAACTGGATGTCATCGATGAGCAGCACATCAATGTAACGATAGCGTTCGCGGAAGGCCTGGGTGTTGTGCGTGCGGATGGAGTTGATCAGGTCGTTGGCAAACTCTTCAGAGGTAACATACATGACCTGTTTGCCCTGCTGGCGGGCCATATTCCCAATGGCGTACAGCAAATGGGTCTTGCCCAGTCCCACTCCCCCGTACAGGAAGAGCGGATTGTAAGCGTGGGCCGGATTTTCTGCAACCGCCATGCAAGCCGCATGAGCCAGCCGATTCGAGGAACCCACAACAAAGTTATCGAAGGTGTAGCGCGAATTTATGGCCGTGGTACCGGCGTTTGTCGCTGGAGCCGGAATTGGGGTAGTAAAAGAAATCTGCGCCGGCGCTGCTGCAACGGGTTCACTGACCGATTCTTGATAATCTTTGTGGTAAACGATGAACTCGACCTTTTGCGGTCCTTCCATCAAACCATCCAGCAGCCGCACGACCGTGCTGGTCAACCGCTTCTCCAGCCAGTCACGGGCAAAAGCATTTTGCACGCCCACTGTAAAAGTACCCTGGTCATATTTCACCAGTTCCGCAGAACGAACCCACGTCTCGAAGGAGGCCTTTGACATTTCGATTTGTAATTGTCCAACAGCCGCTTGCCACGCCGATTGTGCATCCATGAAGGCCATCCTCCTTTGTTTAAGATTTCCCCCTGGAGGGGAGAGAATAAAATACCATCCCACAGAGCTTTCGCCCGGGGAGGCATTTACAAACTATAGAATTCGTTACATCCGATGCTGCAAGTGGGGTCGATGAAACAACACCCCGTAAACTGATAAAAACATTCTAACAGAAACGAAGGCCCCCAACAAGGCGGATTCCCTACTCCCGATTAAAGAAAGTTCGATTTTTAAGAATATTAACCTTAAGGAAAGATTGGGAAATCAGAAAATATTTTTTTGTTTCTGATTTTTATTGACCATAGAAATTCTGGGAAAATATTTTCTAACCCCCATATATGGCGTTCCACAAGATTATACACCCCCAAGTAGTCTATTTGGTTAAGAAGTTCAAAATTTGAAAATTGTCGGACATATAAAAATACTCCACCTGGTGGACAAATTTTTTCATCCCTTCTTTTTAACATTCCTTACCTCTTTTTTACACCGGATAGTTAAAAATTAACATCCTGTTCGATATTAGAACAGGATGTCAGGTGCAGGTGATTATTTTTCGAGCATCAGCCCGGCAGCTCGCCTGGCAATCTCGACCGCAAAGTTCGTCCCGCGGTCCCAGGGATAAACCTGCGACATACTGGCGAAATAGAGGCCGGGAATGGGCGTTTCGATGGGAGGAATATTGCGCGAGTGATTCAAGAAAGGCACCGGTTGGGCATAATTTGCCTTGAACAGCCAGGCTTGATTGATCCAATCAGGTTCGAAATCAGGATTGATCTTTTTGAAGCTGGGCAAAAAGCGCTGCAGTAACTCGTCCTGCGAAAGCTGGAAATATTCATGATCATTTTCGAGATAATCGCCGCAATAAATGATGTGCTCGTTATTGTAATGGCTGGCGTCCATGAAATTGGTGTGCTCCACCAGCGCCAGGAAAGGGTACCCTTCTTTTTTAGGCAGGTTGTACCAGTAATAGCCCTCGCGCGAGAGCTGGTGCTTGAGAGAGACCACCATGACCACTGCCCCCAGATGTTTGAGATCCAGCAACGATTTGAGGTAATCTGCCTGCAGTTCAGGGGCCATCCCGGCAAGCTGTGCCGGCGAAACTGTTACCAGGGCCTGGTCATAGACCACCGGCCGGCCCGCAATGGTCAATTCCACTTTCCCATTTTGCCCGCGGATCGAATCCACCCGGGTGTTATAGACGATCTTTACCCCACGCTGCTGCAGAAAGGCAGCAAAATCATCAGCAAAAGCCTGAAAGCCGCCCTCGTAATTCACGAGACTGGTGGTACGGGCGTGCATGCGCGCCCACATCCAGGCCATATTCACCTGCGGAGCATAACGTTCCCCGAATTTGCCGACCAGCATGGGCTGCCACATCTCTTCATAAACCTTGCTGCCTGCCCATTTACGCATCCAGGCATCGACGGTAGTGGTTTCCATTGGCTGCCAGTGGTTGGTCAACCGCAGGTAAACCCCGACCAGCCCAAAACGGATCTTGTTGAAACCCCAGCCCAACCCCGGGTACAGAATCGCTGCCGGGATGGAATCAAACGGATAGAACTTCCCTTTGAAGAACATAACCGTCTTGGGAGTACGCACGATGACCTTGGAACGCAGCCCCAGTTCATCGAAAAGTTCGAACATATATTTATCTGAGGTGAACCAGTGATGGTAGAACTTCTCCACCGACCACTGCCATTGGGGAGCTTTGAAACCTGATGCCAGACCCCCGGGATGGTCAGAACCTTCATAAATCGTTACTTCATGGCCCGCCTTGCTTAAATCCAGGGCAGCCGACAATCCGCCGAAACCGGCACCAATGACCGCAATTTTTTTCGTCGCCATAATTCTCCGTTGAGAAGAAATCTGAGCTCAAGCCTCGGGAGCAGCAGGGGCCTGATCGGCCTCCTGGCGCATCGAATCATTCCATTTGACGCCCTCTCGAGTCATGAAATAAGCACCCAACAATGTAATGGGCAGCCACAGCGCCACGTGCAGCACCACGGCATAGCCAAGAGCAGTCGCACCCTCGACGCCATAAGCTACCAACACCGCTTTCGTCACGGCTTCCCAGGTGCCAATGTAGCCCGGGGCGGACGGAATCGTCGTCGCCAGGTTGGCAATGCCATTGAGCAGCATCAAAGCAAAGAAACTGACGGTGAAGGGAAAAGCGTGCATCACGAACCAGTACTTGACGGTCTCCAGCAGCCAGATAATGATGGACGTGACAAAGACCATCAGAATATTCAAGGGGGAACGCAGAGAGGCCAATCCCTCCAAAAACTTGAAGGTAATTGCAATGGATTTCTCACGAATTTTTTCGGGGAACACATGATTGATGATCCAGGCGCAGACCCGCTCAGAAACGCGTGGGAACATGGCCGCCAGCAAGAAAACCAGCAAAGCCCCAAGAAAGACTCCCGTCCCGATCAAGGCCAGTTCCTGAATGTTGCCCACAAAGCCAGAATCGAAGGCAGCCACCCGTGCCAGTTCAGGCAGGTTGACGAAGACAAAGCCCAGCATGACCACGCCATCAAAGATACGCTCGACAATCACCGTAGCCAGCGAAGCGGAAATCGGCACCCCTTCTTTGCGCTTCAATACCACTGCCCGCAGCACCTCACCGGCACGAGCCGGATAGATGTTGTTGCCCATGTAGCCAATGCAGGTGATCGGGAACATTACCTTCGTGCGTACACTCTTGATCGGCTTCAATAAATAATGCCAGCGCCAGGCACGCACCCACACCGCCACGAAATAAACAGCAATTCCCGGAAAGATCCACCAGTAATTGGCGGACTTGATTGCGCTCCAGAAATCGCCCAGCTTCAATCCCTGCAGTGCGAAGTATAAAAACACCGCACTGATTAAAATACCTACCCAAAATTTCCAGCTTTTCATAAGTTGAATTCTACCATGAAGTATTTTTTGACCGCTATAATTAAGCCATGACAGAAAGTAAATTATACGAACGAATCTATGCCATTGTACGGCAAATTCCTTACGGCAAGGTAGCCAGTTACGGCCAAATCGCCCGTCTGGTCGGGGGCTGTTCGGCACAAATGATCGGCTTTGCCCTGGCTGCGCTGCGCACTTCCACCAGCGCTGAGGACGTTCCCTGGCAGCGAGTGGTCAACGGAGAAGGAAAGATCAGCCCCCACGGATTCGGCGTTGGCAGCAACATACAGCGTGTTCTGCTTGAAGAAGAAGGAGTCGAGTTCTCGCTGGAACATACCATCGACTTCGAAAAATTCGGTTGGCTGGGCAGTCCCAAGCAGCAAAAATTAAATCCCCGCAGATAAAACTGCGGGGATTTTAGTGATCAATCAATCATGCCATAACTGGAGCAGGAATAAGACACCCCATCCAGTATCACTCCCTGAGTGCCATCCGGCAATTGCGTGACCGGATACTGGCTCCAGGCAGAATGATTGGCTTCCAGTAACTGTTGAGCCTGAGCGTGACCAAAACGGAAAGCCCGCCAATCAGAAGAGATTTCATTATTGATCGTGACCATACGACAGGCCAGAACAACGCCCAATCCGTCATGGATCACCTGCGGCTGTGCAGGGTCAAGGTAAGTTTGCACGTACAGCGGCACGGCATCATCTGAAAGGCTGGTCAAATAATCAAGATCGAGATCGTGACCCTGTGCCACCCGGTCCAGATTGGCCTGCGCCACAAAACGGTCGACGTTGATGAGGCCCAAAGTAGCCGAGTAACCCACCACCATGACCAACAACGCCAGACCAAAATAGCCACGCTTGTGTACCAGTTCGAGCACAATCGAAGCCAGCAACAGTCCAGCCAGCCAGAAAATGAACAAGTGGGTGTAAGTGCGTAATTCCGAAAAGCCGTAAGCCTCTTCATACATCAACAAACGCATCAAAGAAGATGCCAGAATTACCAATACGTTGGCGATCAGCAGCACCGAAAGCACCGTGAAGGTCACGCGGGCCCCCGTCGTTTCACGTTTGGTGATGGTATTGAAGACCAGATAGATCAATAAGCTGATCACCGCTACGGCCACCAGTTCGCCGAACCCCTTACGGGCGTAATCAGCATAGGTATAGCCAGCCGCGCTGATATTGGCAGCTCCGCCAAACAGGTAACGCACCTGCACGATCACGAATGCCACAAAGAGTACGTCGATCGCGCCCAGAACGATACCACCCTCGATCGGGCCCAAAAAAGGAGCCAAAGAAGGCTGATTGGGGTCAGGCACAGTCGGGTTCTCACGCTGCAAGGCGTGCAGGTAAAGCCCGATGAGCACGTAAGCCCCGATCACAATGTAAATGAAGCGGAAAAGATACTGCGGCAGGTTCTTGAGATCAAGCCAGCGCGCCAGCAGATCATTGAAAATAGGGTCTGCGGAAGTGAGCAGCAAGCCCAGAATCAAAAGCAGGGGCAAAGCAATGGCAATGCCCAGCAACACAGAACCCAGGTGACGGCCCTTACGGGGGGCAGGCGTTCCCTCTTGAGTGACCCCCGCCGGCTCAGATTGGGTGAGCAGCCCCAGACCGCGCGACATTCCCGCCCAGATGGCGCGTCCCAGCTCGGTCACATAATCGATCAGCTTAAAACGAGTCCAGAAACCGGTAGTGTAAGTGGCAATGAGTAAGAAGAAACCACCCAACACCATGAAGAAACTGACCACCCGGGTCAAACTCTCACTGCGCCAGCCAAAGAGCAGCGCAAAGCCCAGCAGCAAAACAGCAACCAACAGGCTCCAGACAGACGGTTTTTTCTTCTCTCCCCAGGTAAGCAGGGCACCGAAGAGCAATAAAACAGCCGTCCAGATCAACAATGAGATTCCGGGGTTGGTTCCCCAGAACAGGAAATCAAACAACCAGGCTGCCGCTAAAGCGGCCAGGCCATACCAAAGTTTTCGATTGTGCATAATCCCTCGATTTTTAGCGAACTACCAGAGAAAGAATCATAGCAATCACCAGAATCAGACCAAAAACAGCCATCCCAATCTGTTGTGCTTTCATCTTTCTTTGCTGTGCCGAAACACGCGGTTTCGTTGCCCCGCCTTTGTTGGCGGGTTTACTTTTACTTGCCATTTCTTGCCTCACGTGATGAATGTAGTTTAGGATTGCGAACCTATCAAAAGCTATCAGCGCCCTTGCAGAATCAATCAGCAAGCAATCGAGGGAAGATCCATGAACGCTGAAACTGCCCTCTTAGTATAACAAGATTTTCAACACCCAACA
>JAAZOQ010000043.1 GCA_012797695.1 Anaerolineaceae bacterium
AAACGGAACTGCTGCCCGTTTTTCAATGTCCCCACCCGCAAAGCCCGGCTCACGCGCCGGGTGTTATAAGCCGAAACCATGGGGCAGCCTTCACAAATGCTGTCTCGGTTTTCATAGACACGGTAGCAGAAGTCCCCGATATGGGGGCCAAAATTATCGAGCATGAACTTATTCTGATAGACGATCCGCATGTTTTTATCCTGGATGCTCAGGCCGTCGCCCATCGAGTTCATGATGGATTCAAGAAGTTTGCTTTTCCCTCGCAGCGATTGAGAGGCTTTTTTGAAATCTTCGTCTAACGGGATACTGTCTTTTACCATTTGACTGACTCCTGATTTCGCTCATCCGGCATCGAGAACAAAAGGATCACACTATTCTTGTCTAATTTGTTTAAATCTAGCACATTTCTATTTCTTTTCAAAGTTTCAAAAACCTGATGAAGTAATCAATGATTTCATTTGCACTAAGAATTTGAAACTACCATATAATTATCAATACAAAAAAGTCAACCAGGAACTTTACGCATCGGCCTGGTCAGAGGCTGGATGGAGTGTTTGATTCTTTCTTCGCCGGCATCGATGGCGGTGACCTGAACAGATCAATGAAATGGACACAAGAAATAATGACAAGGAAGTTAACCCAGACACTTTGGTTTCGCAAACTTGCTTTTGGAGTTTTGTTTACTCTTTTTGCCATTTTATTTGCCAGCCTGGCCTATAAAGGTTTTTTCTCCCGCTATTTACAGGATGACTATTGTTATGGAAGCACGATCCGCGAGCAAGGTTTTTTGGCTGGCGTTGTATACCCTTACTTTCACGGCACAGAATATAACGGCAATCGCTATGCGCTGACGCTTTTTGCAGGGATCACAGAGGTCATTTTAGGAACTCGCGGGCAGCTTTTATATTCACTTCTTTCTTTGCTTGCCTGGGCAAGTTCGCTGGCGATTCTGATCCATAAGATCTTCAAGATGATCCAGAAGAAGAATAACGGGTGGCTCTCGATCTTTTTGGCCGCAGTTCTCGTCACATTTACCTGTTACCTTGCCCCTGATCTTTATCAATCTCTCTACTGGCGAAACTCAAGCCTTACCTACCTCTGGCCCATTATCATGTTTCTCTTCGTACTGGGTGGAGCAGTCAGGGCAGGGGGAAAAAATCAGCATTCTTTTCTGTTTTATCTTGGGCTATTCCTGTCCAGCGTACTGGCGGCCGGGTTTTCTGAAACCGCGGCCGTTTGGCAGATCTCCATTACCGCGCTGGTACTGATCTTTTCCAACCTCTTTCTGAAGAACAAGAGCGAGGTTCTTCAGAATAACCATACATTCTTGATCGTTCTGGCGGGTACCCTTGCCGGTGCGGTTTTGTTGATTATCAGCCCGGTCAACTCCACGCAGCTGCAGGGGCCATCAACGAATATGGCCTCATTTCCTGATCTCATTCAAAAGTCATTGAGATTTGGATTCGATTTTCTGAGGTATTCGATTGCTGGAAAATGGTTGCCTTTTTCAATACTTTTTTTGTTTGGCTTTTTTATCGTCCAGTTCGTAGAAATACCAGAGATTTCAATAAAAAGTATTGCGAAAATGACGTTTGGCCTTTGCGTAAGCCTGTACTTGCTCAGTGTTGCCAGTATGACACCCTCTGTGCTGGTCCGAACGGCTTATCCAGATCCACGGGCCCAACTGATCCCACATTTCACCTTGATCTTGACCATTTATTTGCTGGGAACTTTAGCCGGGTGCGCGTTTTCTTCTCTAAAGATCAAACGTTTCACCTCATTGACCAATCTATTGATGGCTGCACTTTTTGTTGGTCTTGCGTTCTATTCCGCGCGGATGATCCCACTGATCCATTCAGATGACTCTGTTTTGCAGGCCAGAGCGGTTGCCTGGGACCAACGGCAAGTGCTGATCGAACAAGAAAAATCAGCAGGCGAATTGGATATTACGGTCCCGGCTTTCGACAACATCGATAAAATCAACGAACTGCATCTCGAAAGGGATCACTGGGTCAATATTTGTGCAGCCCGTTATTATGGGGTCAACAGCATTTCAGCGGTCGAAAACTACGACGGCGTCAAACCATATTTCAAATAAACGAAAGCAGCATAATCCTCAACCGGTCAATTGATGCAATGGACGCTAAGCCCTGAAAGCGAAGCGTCCATTTATATTTATTATGTTAGCTGTGCTTCGCCGCCAGGCACTGTCTTCTTTGTTTCAAGAAATAAAAGTACCAACAAGAAGATTTGTGCGGCCAGTAAGGTGGGGTATTTGTCATTGATCCACAAAGGTATCTGATAGTAGGGGTCGAAATAGCGGATCGAGAGCGCGCTCAAGACGAAAAAGAAAAGCCAGCCAAGCCAGGCACCCCGAGGGTTCTGCTGCACGTACCGGGTAAGGATCCACCCGGCCAGCAGCACCAGAAAGCAAGAGGCAATTATGACCAGTTTGTAATCGTAGGCGATGCTGGGTACGGTGATCATGGGCGGCAGCGAGGCGGCGAACATCAGTAATTCGCCCTGCGGGGTATGCCATTGCTGACGCAGAACCAACAGGCAGGCCAGCCAGAGCAGCAGCGGCAGCAGCGTGAACGCTCTGGAAAGGAAAGTTTCGGCGGAGGCCCAACCGGGATGCAGGCTGACCAGACCGTTGGCAAAGGTCAGCCCCGATGAACTGGTCGCCGCACCAATCACGTTCCCGGCTCCCATTGAAGAAAGGAATGAGCGGAGGTAGCCGAAGGCGTTTTGCGGCCCGATGATGAAGAGCAGCCCCAGGTTGACCGCCAGTGTTGGCAAGAGCATCTTCTTGCCATGTTTGATCAGCAGTAGAGCGAAGAGCAGCCCCGGGTAGATCTTGAGATGGAAGGCGATCGAAACCAGCAGTACTTGCAGCCAAACCTTCTCGGGCCGGGTGATGGCGCACCATATCCCCAGCAAAGCAAAGAAAAAGGCTACGATGTCATAATTTCCCCTCTCCAGACTGAAAAGGAAGGGATAACTGGTTACCGATAGCAGCGAAAACAAAATGAAAAGGGCAACGTTGAGCATTCCGATGAGAGAGGCATCTGTTTTTAGCCTGGAAAAGAATACCCTGTTGACCAGCAGGCAGCTCAGCCCCACACAGGCAATGTTCAGCAGGAAAAGCAATATTCCCTGTACCAGGTAGGCAGTATTCTCATCAAAGATCAGGAAAGGCAGCCCATACACGTTGACCAGCGGCGGATAGCGGGGTGAAAAATCATTCTCACGCATCGGGTAGATATTGAAGTATTCAGTCAGCGCTTTGGCGGGGCGGTAAATACCCACTCTGAAGTCGTCACCTGCAACTTGTGAACGGATCGAGTTGAGCGGCGAGTCGAATTTCCAGGTGAAGAGATCGATCTGTCCAAGTATGTTGCATACCAGAAAAACGAGCATTCCTCCGATGATCAAGGTTTTCATGCCCTTGATCACCCGTGCCTGGATTGGGTCGGATGGTCTGGGGAAGAATCCAACGCAAGATTCTGGCGGAAGAAAAAAAACGATCAGTTTTTTGATGAGGAACAGCAAAAATGCGATGAAAGGAAAGCCGATCAGGGTGAGCCCGGCGATCACCAGCGTCTGGAGGAGGAACCCCAGACCATCGAAGTAGCGGTGCAGAAGCAGGTATGTCCAGCGATCACTGGTCAAAAAAGCAGTCAGCAGACTAAAGATCGCTGCGAGAAAGGCATTTTCACGTCCGCACAGCCACTGCAGCTTTTGCGAAAAAACTTTCATCAATTCACCCTGTTTTTATTCTGGATTCTGTTCAGTAAAAAAGTGTTGTCAGTGATTATACCTTTGCCGCCATAATTTCTTGAGAGCAGGTCAACTTTTCTCAGCATTGTTTTTGTTGGTCAGCCATATTTTGGCAGGTTCTTCGTCATAGAAGACCCGCAGTGTCTGCGCTTGATTGATCGACACCGTTTCTAAAAAACGATAGTCTCCATCGTCTGGCATGAAGATCAGCGCTCGTTTCAGAGAACGGATATCGATCCCCCGTTTCTTGAATTCTTCGGCAAGCTTCTGAGGGGTGGCGTAGACATTGAATGTGCTCAAATGCAGATTTGCACCGCGAAAATCAAGCAAGATTCGCCGGCATTGTCTTTCAAGAATCTGGCGTGAAAGCTGCGGCACCATCCTTTCGATGATCGACCAATCAAAAGGTTCATCCAGGTGCGATTCGATGATCTGATCTTCTTCATTGAAGAAGACATGGATCGACATCTTCCCCTCCCCAAGAACTATTGGTTCTTTTCTCTATCTTATCCCAGATATTTTTCGAAAACAAGCACGAGAAAAAAAGGGACTAATTTCTTAGTACCAGTTCAACACGCAATTCCTTCCCAGTTTCAAAAGTGATTAGCAAATTGCTGCTGCAAATTGCAGATTGACACAACTATTCTCAAAATGCTATAAATAAATATCTGTTGGACCATCAATTGAATAATCGGAGAATACGATGAAAAAAGGAATGCTTTTTGCACTGGCCCTTGTATTGATTTTAGGAGTCATTTTGGCTCCGACACCAAAGACGGTGCTGGCCAAGACGCTTGAGCCGCAGCCTCAACCGGTTGCTGGGATCGCCGACGGGGCCTGGTCGACCGGTACTGAGGTCAGCATCGACTTGGCGAGTACTCCAGCCCCGTATGACTGGCTGCAGTTACTGGCGGATGGGGTGAAGATCACCGAACCCGGGCAGATTTGCCATTCATTCCGTGGGGCGCAATTCAAGTGGGTGGGCACAATCTATCAGCTCATGGATGGCAAATGGGTCAAACTGGAAACGACTACAAGTCGGGGTACCAGTGAAGAAAATCAATATTCAGTTTGTGCTGTGGCCCCTTCGGCTGGAACGTATGCACTTTTTGGCTATTATACTGGCCCGGCTGAAGCACAAAAGACGATGGGGGTATGCAGTACTCAGACCTTCTACGATAAACGAGTCGGGTATGTCGATGATGGCGATTATTACTATCAGATATTTGCCCGTGCTCCCATGAATGTGGGCGAAACGATCACGGTTGAGATTGTCAGTACGGATCCGGCAGAAGCACTTGCCACGCTGGATACTTCTTCATTCAATTACACCTCCGTCTCTACTGGGGTGGATGGGCTGCTCTTCTTCCAGGAATTTTCCTCCACTGAGTTATTGAATTCGATCACCATCCGGCTTTACACTTCCAGTTGTTATGAACAATATACGCTTGAACCCACGTACGGGTACATTTTCCCACTTCCAGAGTAAAGTTGAGGTCGATATCCAAGACAGAGCACGGTACTTCCGTGCTCTGTCCATTTAAAACCTGTTGATTGGTCAATCGGGGACTTTCCATCAAGTATAATGAAAAGAAACCTTCCAGCAGAGAAAAAATGGTCATAAAAGAAAATCTTAAAAAAAGAACGTCGTTTTTTTCATTAGATGTTTTTCTGCCAGTTACGGTCTGTGTTATTTTACTGATTGTCTATCTACGGACTTTACTCCCAGGTGTAGGGTATATGGGGGATACGGCTAAATTCCAGTTCATTGGTAAGGTGTTGGGTATCCCCCACGCTCCGGGTTACCCCAATTACATTATTCTCAACCATTTCTTTGTTTCTGTATTTCCTTTTGGCACACTGGCATTCAAAGCAAACTTTTTATCTGCATTGTATACCATCATCGCCAGCCTATTCATATATAAATCGATGCGGCTTTTTTCTGTCAATCACTGGATTGCAGCCAGTATTACCCTGGCATTTTGTCTGGGGAAAACGGTCTGGATTCAATCAGTTATCGCCGAGGTTTACTCTCTTAACCTGTTGTACACGGCGTTGGTGGTGTACTTGTTTGTTAAATGGCATTTGAGTCATCAAGATCGTTATTTTTATCTGGCCTGTTTTTTCTACGCCATTTCTTTCGGAAATCACTTGATCATGATCACTCTTTTGCCTGGAATTATTTATCTGGTTTGGGTGACTGATAGAAAAGCTTTTCTCGACCCTAAAAAGATTTTCTCTGTGTTGCTTTTCATTCTTTTGGGCGCTGGACAGTATTATTACCTGATCTGGCGATCTCTCGATCCCACCAGTACTTACATCGAATTACAGGCGAATAATCTGTCAGAACTGCTCAATGTGGTGACAGGGGCCGGGTCGCGTGATGATGTTTTCCGTATTTTGCCTTTTGCGCAGTACCTGGCCAAGATCAAGAAATTCGCTTTTTTCTTTGCCCGCGAATTACTTTTTTTAATCCCTTTACCCATTGTTGGTTTTTTCTCAAAGAAAAGGAATTCACTTTACTGGTTTATTGCCATTCTCTTCCTGAGCAGCCTGTTCTTCAGCTATAACTACTCAATCGATGATATATGGGTTTACCTTATTCCATGCTATTATTTTTTGAGCATTTTTACAGCGTTGGGAATTGGACGTCTCTATGATTGGTGGGTGGAGAAACAGAAATGCCCTCAGATAGTGTATGCAATTGTGTTGATTCCCATTTCATTTCTTTTGATCAATTTTAACCGTGCAGATATGAGCCGCCAAAACCAGAGTCAGCTTGAAGTCGAAGCCGATCTGGCCGCAATCCAACAAAATGCGATTATCATCAATCCTGATTACGATAATTTTGAGTATTTCAAGTATTATCTTCTTGGCGAGGACTATGAAAAGAATAGAAATATTCACTTGATGAGTGAATATGAAGCGCAGAATTATCTCGCTGATCCAGAAAACCTCTATAAGGTGTATACCATTAGTCAAGAAGAAGCTGAGAAGTTTACTCAACTAGGGTATTCAGCGGTTCAGGTACGGAACGAGCTTTATCAGATCATAAAATAAAAGAAGATGTTTTTCTAAAAATTACCAAACTCTGGCAATTTTTAATATTTGTGATTCATTGCTATAATCTCCTTTGTCATGCGCCGAAAAATACTGCATTTTCTTTTTTTTGAGAAACTGACCTGGGTCGATTCTCTTTTGATCATCATCGGGTTGATGACGGTTTATTGTATTGGCATCGATTCCGTTCCCTTCCACCCTGACGAAACTTACTGGGTGGATATGGCAGCGCGCTTGAGCCAACCTTTCAATTCGCCCTCCTGGCAGCCGGGGTATATGACGTATGAAGTACGTCCCTTCCCCGGTTATCTGGCTGCTTTGGGGCAAAAGCTGGCGGGGATTTCTCTTGACGAATTGCCTAAGGCAGCCTGGGATTGGTCCCTGAGCACGGCTGAAAATACGGCCCGCGGGGCTGTGCCTTCAGCCCAAGTGCTGTTGGCTTCCCGTTTCCCAATGGCGATACTGGCGGCTCTGGCTCTGGCTTTGACCGCTATTGGGCTGGGTCGGGGCTTCGGGCGTTTTTATGGATATTTCTTTGCCTGGGCCAGTTGTAATTCTTATTTTCTGACCCAGCTGCGCCGCGCAATGTGTGAAGCACCGTTGCTTTTTTTCTCGGTACTTCTTTTATGCGCATTACCTCCTTTGTTAGATGCGCTGCACGAAAAACAGAAAAAACGCGTGATCTTGTGGTCGATTCTGGTGGGTGTGCTCAGTGGTTTGGCCGCTGAATGTAAGCTGACAGGTGCTTTGGGAGTGGGGCTGGCGATAATTGCTGGCTTTGTTTCGATTTATTTTAAACAGGATCAAAAAGATCAGAGGGTAGTACGTCTCTTTCAATTCTCTACACTGCTGATACTGGCATCCGCCCTGATTTCTTTTGTTGCCGTGTATCCCTTCTTTTACGTAGACCCCTTGACACGGATGCTGGGCACTCTGGCCACCCGGCAGAATGTATTGCAGACTCAGCTGCACGATTACCCGGCGCAGGTGATTTCTTTCTGGCAGCGACCTGTGCTGCTGGTCAAGCGCATATTTGGCTTACCATTGGGCTGGCCAACGTCGGTTTCACTTGGGGGATACATTCTCCCTCTGTTCTTTTTAGGCGTCGGCATATATGAAACGTATGCTCAATCGCAGTTTTTCCCCCGAGGATTGGTGTTGGTGAGCGCAGCCGTGGTTCTGGGGCTGCCGATGTGCTTTACTCCGCTTGATTGGGATCGCTATTACCTCTGGCCAGTTTTCTTTGCCTGTATTTTCTTATCGATTGGAGCGTCTCGCTTGATTCTGGAACTGGGTTACCTTAAGATCGATAAGCCGCGACTTTGATTCAAAATCGCGGCGAGAATTTTTCCTAAAAGTGGGCCTTATCCTGGGAAGATAAAGAAAGCCAGACCGAAAATGGCGTAAACAGCCAGTAAGGCAGCTCCCTCAAGCCAGGTGCTTTCCCCATCCGCTGAGACCAGGTAACAGATGAGCACGGCTGCACCCAGTGCTGCCAGTTCAAAGGGGTTGAAGACCAGGGTGAGCGGATTGCCCATAAGCAGGCTGATGAAGACCAGAATGGGGGCAACGAACAGGGCTACCTGCAGGGAGGAAGACACAGCAATTTCCATGCTCAGATTCATTTTGTTTTTATAGGCCAGGTTGATCGAAACCAGGTGCTCGGCAACGTTGCCGATGATGGGAACCAGAATGATGCCTAAGAAAAATTCCGAGATCCCGGTAGAAGCCACCACAGCCTCGGCGCTGCCGACCAGATATTCGCTCAGAAAAGAAATCCCTACCGTGGCAATCGCCAGCACAACTACAGCTTTGGCAATGCTCCACGGTTTTTCATGTTCTTCTGCTGGCTGCGGCTGGGCCTCCAGCGGGGAAGTGTCCTGTGATTTCAGCGAGAAGAGAATCCCCAAGATGTAGAGCAAGATCATCACTCCGGCCACGGAGAGGCTCAGCACTTCCACTTTTTCGGCCACGTGAACGGCGGTGGAATGACTGAACAAGGATGGGGTTACCAGCCCCACCACGGCGATTGCCAGTAAGATGGTGCTGTTTACCGTGTGTTTGCGGTCGAAGCGCTGCACTCCGTTCTTGAGACCGCCAACGACGACCGAGAAGCCCAGTACAAAGAGCAGGTTACCAATGATTGAACCGGTGATCGAAGCCTTGGTCAATTCGAGCAATCCGCGTTGGATGGCAAATATGGTGATGATCAATTCAGCCGCATTGCCCAGGGTAGCGTTGATCAGCCCGCCCAGTTTGGGCCCGGTATGGACGGCCAGATTTTCGGTGGCGTCGCCGATCAATCCCGCCAGCGGGATGACCCCCAACGCTGAGATGCCGAAGATCCAGCCAGCTCCCCAGTGCAGCAATTCGGCCAGTACCGCAAAGGGAATAGCCAAAAGCAGCAGGTGAAGTGGATGTTTTTTCAGGTAGCTCAGGAGTTTTTTCATGCCGAAATTATAATCGATTGATCTACGTCTTGTTGGAGATACCTCAGTGGATGATAGAATAGAAATCAAAGGAATGGCTCAATGAGAAAGAAACGCGCATTGCAAATCACAACGATACTGCTTATTTTGCTGGGAATAATCGCTCTGATCGTCGCTTTTTTGGCTTATCCTTTGGGACTGGATAACAATGCTGTGATGGGCAGTAAACGTAAAATTTTGGCTGTAATGGGCGCTTTTCTTTTGCTCTTACGTCCGCTGTGGACGTTAATTGAGGCTGGCTTGAGGCGGCTTCACCTGCCAGAGCGGTTTTCGACCTGGATGGCTTCTCATCCACCGCGCGAAAGACAACCCAAGAAACTAAGCCGCTTTTTCGAGCGGCATATCTGGTTGTGGGGAAGCCTGTCTGTTCTCGTGGTTGCTGTTGTCGCTCTCTGGTACCTCACCGCCGGTACGTTTACTCGATGGACTCCTTATTCGCGTTATTTCGACCGTCAGGCAGACGCTTTTTTGGCTGGACAGCTTTCATTGCTTGAACAACCGCCTGCAGAACTGGCCAACGTGAAGGATATCTATAACTGGAAAGCGCGGGAAGGAATTAATTATCTTTGGGACGCCTCCTATTTTCAAGGGAAATATTATCTCTATTGGGGGCCGGTCCCGGCGCTGGTCGCTTCCGCCATTAAGCTGGTTCATCCTGGTATAGTCGAGGATCAGGTGCTGGTCTTGATCTTTCTGCTTGGGCTTACGGCCGTGCTGGCGGCGTTTTTTACCTGGCTTCGACGCTGTTATTACCCGCGCACACCAGGCAGTTGGATTTTGCTCTTTACACTCACAGCAATATTTTGCGTGCCGGTCTTTTGGTTGATCAATCGTCCCAGTGTTTACGAAGCTGCCATTGCTTCCGCTCAGTTTTTTTTGCTGCTTGGTTTGTATGCTGCGTTTCGGGGTCTTGTTGAAGAGAATTTGCATCCGGGCTGGCTGGCTCTGTCAGGTTTTAGCTTGGGAATGACAGTTGCCTCCCGTTTTTCATACATATTCACGGTAATCGGATTGTGTCTGGTAGTGGGTATTGCCATCCTCAATCGGCTTATCAGAAGGCAGACGCGCTGGCTCTATGTGCTGGCTTTCGCGCTCCCTCTTTTATTGGTAGCTGTGGGATTGGCCTGGTTTAATTATGCCCGTTTCGGGTCGATCACTGAAACAGGGATGAAATACCAGCTTACTGGGGATGCTTTGCCAGTTGATCGAGCTTTGACCTTTTCTGCGGGTTATATTTCACCCAATTTCTATTCCTCTGTACTGCGTTCTCCTCAGATTAGCAGCAAATTCCCATTTTTTACCACCCCGTTTATTCTGGATAATATGTGGCCCAATTTTGTTCATCGTCCGGTCACCTATTATTCTGGGGAACCTGTGGTCGGAATATTGCCAACGATTCCGTTTTTGTGGCTGGCCGGAATACTGATCGTTTGGCTGATAGAGAGACTTTTACGGTGGATCAACGAAATACCTGAACAGGCCATCCATCGAGCAGGAACTTCAATGCCGGGTTGGGGAATTGCTTTGATGTGTGTGGCTGCCTTGGTCCAGTTTGCGACGAATATGACTTTTGTAATGACAACGGAACGCTACCTGGCAGATTTTATTCCAGCAATGATTCTGGGCATCGGGCCACTTGTTGGGTATACTTGGGTGCGCTCGAATCGCCACCCGGGGTGGCAAAAAGCTCTTTCTGTGTTGGTTATTCTCCTTTGTGTGTCTTCCATAACGGTTGGTTTGCTGACGAACATGCAAGGGGCTGATCATCGCTTCGAAAACAATAACCCGACACTTTATTATGAAATTGCCAATTTCTTCTCTCATCCTTCCTGACAGATTGGAATTCACCTATGCCAGAAATCGTTTTTCAACAAAGTAAACAAAGATTCATGGAAGAGCATATTGCTCTTTGGAATCGTGTTGGGCACGACTACACTCGCTGGTCAAAAACGGGAGTGGCTTATCATCGTCGTTTACAGCAGGTGTATCGGGTCATTATTCCCGAAGGACAGTCGGTTCTTGAGATCGGCTGTGGCCGAGGTGATCTGCTGGCTGCTTTGCACCCCAGAAGAGGGGTAGGGGTCGATTTTTCTTCAGAGATGATCACTCTTGCTCGTCAGGCCCACCCCGAGTTGACTTTTATTGAATCTGACGCTGTCGATTTCGAATCAACAGAGACTTTCGATTTCATTGTCTTATCAGATCTGCTGAATGACGTCTGGGATGTGCAGGTGTTGTTTGAATTACTAAACCGATATTGCGGGCCGCACACCCGTTTGGTGATGAACGTCTACAGCCGCCTTTGGGAACCTGCAATCGAGGTAGCCTCGTGGTTGGGGTTGGCAAAACCGCATTTGCAGCAAAACTGGTTAACGGTTTCTGATCTGGCTAATCTATTGGAACTGGCAGGTTTCGAGAAGATCCGCTCATGGCGCGAGTTTTTATTCCCTTTGCGAATTCCGTTGCTGAATGGTCTCTTCAATCGTTTTCTGGCAAAGACCTGGCTTTTTAGCTGGCTGGATCTGGCTAACTTCGTTGTTGCCCGCAAAAGGGGCTATCCATTGCCAGAATCCGAGGCCCCACTGGTCAGTGTTATTATTCCCACCCGCAATGAGGCAGGGAATATTGCAGAATTACTGGCGCGTACCCCTGAATTGGGACGCGGTTCAGAGATCATCTTTGTGGATGGACATTCCACGGATGGAACCCCTGAGGTGATCCAGCGGGAAATGGCGGCTCACCCCGAAAGGAACTGTGCTTTCTATACTCAGACCGGCAAAGGCAAGGGCGACGCTGTCCGACTGGGGTATGCGCGTGCTCATGGCGAGATGCTGATGATCCTGGATGCCGATATCTCTGTTCCTCCAGAAGATCTGCAGCGCTTTTATAATGCACTGGTATCAGGGGTGGGGGATTTTATCAATGGAGTACGTCTGGTTTATCCCATGGAGAAAGAAGCCATGCGTTTCTTCAACTTGCTGGGGAATAAATTTTTCAGCAATCTTTTTACCTGGCTGCTGGGCCAGCCGGTAAAAGATACACTCTGCGGGACTAAGGTTCTATGGAAACGGGATTATGACCGCATTGCGGCGAATCGTTCCGTTTTTGGTGATTTTGATCCTTTTGGAGATTTCGATCTGCTCTTTGGGGCAGCGCGCTTGAATTTGAAGATCGTGGACCTTCCGATTCGCTACCACGAACGGACTTACGGTTCGACGAATATTTCCCGTTGGCAAAATGGTTGGATGCTGTTGCGCATGTCAGCGTTTGCGTCTGGTCGACTGCGGTTTTTCTAGAAGTTTTAGAGGCAGTCACGCAGGTGCACGTCGATCGTTAATATGTGATTGACGATCCAATCAGCCAGCGACTGATAGGTAGCTCGGGCAAGATTAATATCCATGTTGGTAAGCTGCCAGCGGGTGTAAAAATCTCCAAAGCGCTGCAAAAAATCAGCATGGGCAGCTTTATTGGTTTCTGCGAGTGGACAACGCTTTTGCTCCATCAGGATTTCTTCTTGTTCAAAATGCCAGGCTGCATAGAATTGCAAAAAATCAAGCAATTCTGCGGCAGCACGCCGCATTTCGGCCTGGTTTGTTCCAGAAAAAACTTCAGAGAGTTCGTTGAATTTTTCGATCAAAGCACGATGCTGGGCATCGGTGTGATCGTCACCGGTGCTCATATTGGGTTCCCAGTTAATCACGAATCAACCTCTAATGTGTAAATGTGAATGTAAAAGATAGCTGAACTTTTGTTATTATAGTCGGAAAAGACTCACCTGATTCGTTGAGTGGAATGTTCTCATTGGCTGCATTGGGCAGCCGTCAGAATTGTACCGTCAATGGCCTGATAAATGCTGGGATAAGTCAGGCTGAGTTTGGTGATTTCCTGTTCACCAATGGGCAACGTAATTGGGTCATAGCGCACAGCCAGATCGGTGGGAAACAAAACGAGATACCCGCATTGCGTGGAGATCATCTCATCCAGGCTTGCTGGATTGATCTCTGAAAGTGGGGCACCAGAAGGGGTCGTGTTAATGGAAAGGGTATAACTGCTGCGGTTGGTATAAAAAAGCATGACATCTGGTGCATTCGAGAGCAGCGGTACTCCCTGTGGCAGAGCGGCAATCTTGGTGAAGATGGGGTTATTTTTCCAGGCGGGGGAAGCATAACCGTCGGGGTAGGCAGAGGTGTTGATCAGCATGGTGCGCAGGGGCATGTAGTTATACCCAACGAAAAGGGCGCTGAGCAGGATGCCGACCAGCGGAACACTCCATTTGAAGGAGATTACTCGATCCAGGCTGCCAGCGGAACCCAGGAGTAGCGCGTAAAGAGCGGGTGCCAGCGGCGAAAGCATTCGTTCGTTGATATCGATCTGGGTGGCGCTGAAAGAATAGCTGAACAGCAAGACACCGGTATAGAGTACGACGTAGAGGATGATTCCACCCAGCAACAGAGAAAGACCGGTATCCCGATTGTGGCGCCAGCGCTTGAAACTATGCACCAGACCAAAGATGACCAGTGCGGCCAGACCGACCAGCAGAATGGGGCTGAAGATTTCAGCGCGTACTCCGGGGATCATGCCGCTGCGGTAGGGCAGCCAGTATTTTAAGACCTCATACATTTTGGTGAACATGCTAAGGATCCGCGATTTGAGGTCTGCCGGGATGAAAAAGAGGCGGGCTCCCACGGAAGAACTGGCGAAAAATTCAGTGCCCAGCCAGGCGAGCATGGGCAGCAGGCTGAGCAGGGCAAAGAGAACGGCATAACCCCAGCGTTTGCCTGCCGAGGTGCGAGCCAGGAACAACCAGAGCAGCCCACAGGTCAGCGGCACCGCCAGAAAAGCATAGCGGGTGAGGAAGGCCAATCCGCCCAGTACCGCGGAGAGAAGCAGCCGCCACGGCGAAATTTCGCGTACCGCGAGAATCCCCAGCAGCAGCGCCGGGATTCCTAAGGCAAGGGCCAGTGGTTCTGACATCATGCTGATGAAATCACGCCCCAGGGCTGGGGTAAAGGCCAGCAGCAGTGCAAAGAGGAACCCGCTGACTGTGGAGCGGGTGATGCGCGCAAAGAGCCAGCCGCCGCTGAGCAGCAGTGACGTAAAGCACAGCACATCCAGAAGGCGGGCAGCATCAATCAGATCCATTTTGAGCAGCACGAATGGACTCAACGCAACGGGGTAGAAGGGGGCAAAGAATTTCAGACGAGCAAACGTGCCATCCGGGTTGACGGTGCCCAGCCCTATGCCGGCGGCGAAATTGCGGGCGGCGGAAAAATACGAGGCTGAGTCGCTGAATCCCCAGGGGGCAAAGGCCATGCAGGTCAATAGATACCAGGCTGAAAGCCCGGCCAGGATCAGCAGACCAATCCACAAAGCAATCTTCTGGTTCCGTTCTACTTTCATTCTCACCGCCACGCGATAAAATAAGAGCAACAAGGCAATTATAAAGTCAATTAACCCGCTGCAGAATAAGCAAAAGAGGCCCAGAAAATGAGGTGCTGGTGCTATAATCACAGGTCTAGACAACTCTAGAGAGGCCAGCTTACTTGTTTTCTCCCGGGGTTCAATCACTGGAACAGGAGTAGTTTGAATGACCAGACGTGTATTTTTCAGCTTTGATTACAAGAACGTGTCCAAGGCGAACCAGATCAAAGATTTGCCCGGTATCGAGGCTACTGCTTCCGCAGGTTTTGCCGGTACCAAACTGTGGAATGAGCAAAAGGTAAAGGGTGATCTTGAGGTCGAGAAGTTGATCGCGGATGCTCTGGAAGACACCACGGTGACTGTGGTGCTCATCTCGAGTGGAGCAACCAAACGAAAATACATCAATTATGAGATCTATCAATCTCTGGCGCGTGGGAATGGACTGGTGGCCGTGCAGATTCACGGTATCCCCGATGACAAGGGCCGTCTCGATCAGCCAGGGGATATTCCCTCGCAAATTGCGGATAATGGGTACCGTGCCTACAAATATACCAATCAGACCGACCTGCTGGCGTGGATCGAAGAAGCTGCTCGAATTGCCGGGAAGTAACCCCGGCAATTTTCTTTAATCCAAGATGCCGAAGCCGGTTTTGACCGGAGTTTTCTCTTCTCTGTGTATTCCTGCGCTGCAAGTTTGCCCGGTTCAGAAGCTTGCCAGTCTTTGAATTTGCGGTAAGATTCTTGATATTTCATTTTAAGGACGGGCAGCAATGGAAATTCAGTTGAAAGAAGTGACCAACCGCAGGGAATTACGCAAGTTCATTCTCTTTCCGCAAAGCCTGTATCGGGGTAACTCCTGCTATGTGCCGTCTTTGTATATGGACGAGAGCAATACCTTGCGCTGGGATAAGAACCCGGCCTTTAAGGATTGCCAGGCAAAATACTGGCTGGCTTACCGCGAGGGCAAGATCGTTGGCCGTGTAGCGGCCATCCTGCCCGGCAAATTCTATGAAAAGTGGGGCAAACGTTACCTGCGTTTTGGCTGGCTTGATTTCATTGATGACCCGGCCGTTTCCGCGGCGCTGCTGAAGGCGGTCGAGGATTGGGCGCGCGCTGAAGGGATGGAAGCGGTGCATGGCCCGCTGGGTTTCACCGATCTCGACCGTGAGGGGATGCTCGTGGAAGGCTTCGATGAACTGGGCACAATGGCGACTAATTACAATCATCCTTACTATCCGCGCCATCTCGAAGCACTGGGGTATACCAAAGATACCGACTGGCTGGAATATGAGATGACTGTGCCGTCCCAACCGGATGAAAAGATCGCTAAGGCGGCTGAACTGGTGATGAAACGCTATCAGCTGCACGTTTTGCCGGCCAAAACCAAGAATGATTTTCTGCCCTACGCTCACGATATTTTTAGTTTGCTCGAAGAGGCCTACCGCCATCTCTACGGAGTGATGCCCCTGAGCCAGGCACAGGTACAGGCTTACATCGATCAATATTTTGGCCTCGCCATCCCGGAATATGTGCCACTGGTGCTCGATGCTGAGAACAAACTGGTGGCGTTTGGCGTTGTTTTCCCCTCTTTTTCTCATGCGCTGCAGAAAAGTCATGGTCAGCTCTTCCCTTTGGGCTTTGTTTCCCTGCTGCAGGCTCTCAAAAATAATGAACGCGCCGATCTTTACCTGATCGGGGTCAAAGACGAGTATCTGGGTAAAGGGGTCAACGCCATTTTGATGAATCAGATCATGAACGCTTTTATCCGAAATGGCGTCAAGAAGGTCGAATCCAACCCCGAGCTGGAGACCAATGCCAATGTGCAATCGCAGTGGAAATATTTCGAACGCCGCCAGCATAAACGCCGCCGCTGTTTCATCAAACCTCTGACCGCTGAAAAAACTGATTAAGGTGAGCGGCAACGGATATTCTGCTAAAAATCATATATTCTTGAGTTATGATAAGAACCGATATCCGCTGTAAGTTTGAGTAAAGGAAGAAAAATGGAAAAGCAACCCGAAAGACCGGCAGATGCTGTCATCGAGCATGAAGTAGAACGCAAACGTAACAAGGCCGAAGACTATCTGCGCGATCCGGAAAAATCAAAGCAATTGCTGGATGAAGCTGTCAAGAAGGCAAATGAGAAGGAAGAGAAAAAAGGCCCACTGACTGACGTATGGAATAGCCTGACGGCACTCTTTCGTCTTTTCAACGCCTACATCCACAAAGAGTACACTCATATCCCGTGGGGATCAATTGTCCTGGTAGTGGTAGCGATCATTTATTTCGTTTCCCCAATTGATCTGCTGCCAGACTGGATTCCGCTGGGCGGGTTCATTGACGACGCCGCGGTGATCGGTTTCGTTTTGAAACAGATCAACACCGATCTGGAGCAATTCCTCAAGTGGGAAGCGGTCAAGAAATCTCTGGATTCGGTAGTGGAAGCTGAATCTGCCAACTGAACAAAAGGCCGGCCTATCCAATCGATAGGCCGGTTATTTTTACGGTATTGCGCTGATTTCTCATCGAAGGTCCGATTTAGAGAGGCGCGCTGGTGGGTTTGTTCTTCTTTTCGTTCTTCAGCTTGCGCTTTTCTTTGAGGGTCAGCTTGGGCGCTTTTTTGGTATCTTTTCTGCCTTTATCGTTCTTTCCATTGTCACTCATCTGTGTAACTCCTTCCTGCATGGGACACGTTTTGAGTTCCATGTGAACCGACTTAATTTCCCGCCTGACAACTAAAAATAGTTATACTCCACTTTAAAAAAAGTGGTCAGACCTTCTCTTGCGGATTCTCTTGCCTCACCCGCAGGTATAATTACCTCATGGCAAAATTGATTACCCAATATGTCTGTCAGCAATGCGGGCGCGTTTCGGCGCGACCGTTTGGAAAATGCCCGCAGTGCGGGGGTTGGAACACGATGGTTGAGGAAGTCATTGAAGCCTCTCCGACGACGGCGACTAAAACAGCACCGGTACGTGGGTTAAACGCTCATTCCGCGCCGCGCAAGATGGCTGAAATCGAGGGAGATGTCGAGGCCCGCATTCCTTTGCCCATCGAAGAGTTCGCTCGTGTGCTGGGCGGTGGAGTCGTGCCGGGCTCGATCGTGCTGGTGGGTGGTGACCCGGGGATCGGTAAATCGACCCTGCTGCTGCAGATGGCCATGGAGATGGCTTCCCCTTCTTCTCAGGGGCGGCCCGGGCTCAAAGTGCTTTACGTTTCCGGCGAGGAATCCGAGCGCCAGATCAAGATGCGCGCCATGCGTCTGACCCGTCTGGCGGGGGTCGAGGCCAAACCTTTCAGTGAGGATCTGTTTCTGCTTACCGAGACCAATCTCGATGCAATTCTCGAACAGGTGAACGCGCTGAAACCCGAGCTGGTGATCGTTGATTCCATTCAGACCGTTTACTTACCTGAAATGACCTCGACCGCGGGTTCGGTGGGGCAGGTGCGCGAGTGTGCCAACCGCCTGCGCGAGCTGGCGAAAAGCAGCGGCATCGCTGTGTTTCTGGTCGGGCATGTCACCAAGGAAGGCATGATCGCTGGTCCGCGCGTGCTCGAACACGTGGTGGATACTGTGCTTTATTTGGAAGGCGACCGCTTTCAATCTTACCGGCTGCTGCGCTCGGTGAAGAACCGTTTTGGCGCTACGGCTGAAGTCGGGGTCTTCGAGATGCGCGACCGCGGCATGGTCGAGGTTTCCAATCCCTCAGAAGCCTTTCTGGCGGAACGCATGATCAATACACCGGGGTCAGCAATCGCGGTGACCATGGAAGGTACCCGCCCGCTGCTGGTTGAGATTCAAGGGCTGACCAGCCCCAGCAATATGGGCAACCCTCGTCGAACTCCCAATGGAGTGGATTTCAACCGGCTGCTGCTCATCACAGCGGTGCTGACGCGGCGGTTGGGGCTGCGTCTGGGGGAGCAGGACGTCTTTGCCAATGTGATCGGCGGTCTGCACATCGATGAACCGGCCGCGGATCTGGCGATTGCCACGGCAGTGGCTTCGTCCGTGCGCGATATCCCGGTGCGCGCGAATACCGTGCTGATCGGTGAGGTGGGCTTATCTGGTGAGCTGCGTTGGGTGGGGCAAATGAACCCGCGTTTGCGTGAGGCAGCCAAGCTGGGTTTCAAGTCGGCTATTATCCCTCACCGTGTGACCCGCGGCGAAGCTCTGCCTGAGGGAATCGAAATCAAAGAGGCGCGTTCCCTGCGCGAGGCGCTCTCTTTTGCGTTATTATCAGAATAAGTTCGCTCCACTTTCACAGGAGGTTTCCCAATGTCTGAATTTCCTTCTCCCCTTGAATGGGGGCCTGTTTCGCTGATCCGCCGCAACCACGGTCTGGAGCATGCGACCATCAATCTGCTCAGCCAGCGGCATCCCGACCGCAGTTTCGCTGGTCATTCCGACAGTAAAGGCTACTGGATCATCGGGGAGATCTCGACCGATGAGTTGGCCGAGGTGGCGCAAGAAGCGTTGACCCGTTTGAACGCCGGGGAGCATAATCTGGCCATTCATGCTCACTGCGGTACCAACGCCGTGACCACGGGTGTGATTGCTGGTGGCCTGGCCTGGATGGCGATGCTGCCCAATGAAAAAAGTTTTGGCAAGAAGCTGGACCGTTTGCCGTGGGTGATCTTGCTGGTCACCGGGGCGGTGATCCTGTCCCAGCCGTTGGGTCCCAAAGTGCAGGCAGCCGTGACCACCTCAGGAACTCCTGATGGGTTGGTGATCCGACAGATCACTCGTTATGAGCGCGAAATGCCCGGCCGGCCGGTGATGCACCGCGTTCAGACCGGCATAACCGGTGCCCCAGCGGAGACAGCGGCTGAATGAGTGCTGCGCCAGAAGTTCAGATTCATCTGCTGCATGGGGATGATCGCTTCAGCCTGACGCGCGCGATCAAGGAACTGCTTGCCCGCGGTGGGGATCTGGCTGAGGTGGAGATGAATACCACCCGGTTGGATGGACGGCAGGCTACTTTCGACGAGATCCATACCGCGGCCAATACCCTGGCTTTCTTTGGCGGTGCACGCTGGATCGTGGTCGAAGACGCGCTGGTCAAGATCGAAAAGGGGAAGCATGACAAATTCTTGCATTTGCTCGAAGGATTGCCGCCGGGCAATCACCTTGTCTTGACCGTTGATGACCATCAGCGCTGGCGCAAGGATGCACGCGGGAGCTGGATCCGTGTTTGGGAAACCCTGACCGATACCCACTGGCTGATGAAATGGGCGGCCAGCCATCCGCAGATGGAGGTACTCGACTTTCCGCTGCCGGATGAGAAGGCCATGGATGCCTGGATCAGTGCCGAGGTGAAGCGCCAGAGCGGCGAGATCGAAACTGAAGCGGCGCGTGAGATGACCCGCCATCTGGGCAATGAGACCAGCATTGCCAGCCAGGAGATCGTCAAACTGCTGACTTACGTCAATTATGCCCGCCCGATCACGGCTCAGGATGTGATCGAACTGGTCTCAGCGGAAGGTTCCGCGGATGTGTTTGTGATGCTGGATGCTCTGGTCGAGGGACGTACCCGCGAGGCGCAGCAGTTGATGCACGTGCTGCTCGAACAGGATGAACCCGAGGTGATCCTGGGGGCGATCAGTCATCGCTTTCGCCAGCTCATTCAGGTGCGCGAGGCACTCGACGCCCACGAGGATCTGAAAGAACTGGTGGATCGCAAAGTGCTTTTCAATAATCAGGCCAACAAATACACCACTCAAGCCCGCCGCTTCAGTATGGCGCAGCTTGAGGCGATTTACCGTCATTTACTTGAAATCGATCTCAAGGCCAAGTCTTCTTTTGCGGATACTGCCAGTGATCTTGAAACTCTGGTCATTGAAATTGGCCGCTAGCCCCGAAAGAAATTTTCACTTTCAGAATAAAGCACTGATCACTGAGGTGCTTTATTTGGTTTATCAGTATTGGAGGAGAAATGACCCACCTGTTTGAACCCTTCCGCCTGAAAGAAATCACCCTGCGCAATCGTATTGGGGTTTCGCCGATGTGCCAGTATTGTTATGAAGATGGCATGGCTGATGACTGGACGCTCGTTCACCTGGGGTCACGGGCGGCCGGGGGCGCTGGATTGGTGCTCAGCGAAGCCACTGCAGTTTCAGCAGCGGGGCGCATTACCCCCAATGATCTGGGTATCTGGAGTGAGGCGCATGTCGAGCCTTTGGCGCGGGTGACCCGTTACCTCAAATCGCAGGGGGCCGTGCCCGGAATTCAACTGGCCCATGCCGGGCGCAAAGCCAGTACCAGTCGCCCCTGGGAGGGCGGCGGTCCGCTCGCAGACGATGATCCGCGCCGCTGGTCGGTGCTGGGGGCGAGCCCGATTGCTTTTGCTGCGGGTTACCCGGTACCGCATGAATTGAGCGTCACAGAAATTCGTGAGATCGAGGCTCAGTTTGCCGAGGCGGCCCGCCGTGCGCTGGAGGCAGGTTTTGAGTGGGCCGAAATTCACGCGGCTCACGGCTATTTGCTGCATTCCTTTCTGTCACCGCTGTCGAATACCCGTACCGATGATTACGGAGGCTCTTTTGCCAACCGCATCCGCATACTGGTCGAGACGGTGCAATCCGTGCGCCGCGTCTGGCCGGAGCGGCTGCCGCTGACCGTGCGCGTTTCGGGCACGGAGTGGGTGGAAGGTGGTTGGCAGGTTGAGGATACGGTGGAACTGGCCAGGGTGCTCAAAGAAGAAGGGGTCGATTTGCTGGATTGTTCTTCCAGCGGCAACATTTCTCATGCGCCCATCCCCCAGACCCCAGGCTATCAGGTGCCCATTGCAGAAGCGGTACGCCGTCAAACCGGTTTGGCTACTGCGGCGGTGGGGCTGATTACTGAAGCGCACCAGGCCGAGGAGATCATCCACAGCGGCCAGGCGGACCTGGTGCTGCTGGGCCGTGAATTTCTGCGCGACCCTTATTGGCCGGTTCGGGCGGCGAAAACTCTGGGGCAAGAAGCGCCAGTACCCGCACAATATCTGCGGGCTTTCTAAAAAGCTTGGGCAGAGATTAAATTCGCTAAATTCATAGCTATTTGTGTGAACCTCTGCAGATGGGTTTATGTATAATGGATTCATTGAATCAATAAATGTAATTTTTCGGGGAGGATCAATGAAACCATGTCCATTCTGCAATGAGCTGATCCCAGAAGAGGTGGGGCAATGCCCTGCTTGTCATCAGGATCTACCTGATCCTGCCCGTGTTCCTGAATCCTCCATCCAAAGGGAAACTGAAAGCCGCTTCCCTGATCCATTTGCCGTGATCGCTTTTGTCTTCAGTCTGTGTGGGGTAATGCTGCTGGGCGCATCATTGCTATGGGTTGAATATTTCCCAGATTATCCGTTAACAGAGACGGCTTCGTGGCTACTGACTGGCCTGCTCGCAAATCCCTTCCCAATTGTCGGCCTGGTATTTGGTGTGCTGTCTTTAAAGAGAATCTCTGCGGGCCGGTTTCAACGCGGCAAGAAACTGGCAGTGACTTCTTTGATCCTCGCGGTTGCCGTCTTTTTCTGTGTGATTTTGTTTGGCGTTTTAATTATTCTGGCGCAAAATTCTTTAATCGATGGAGCATTGCTCCTCAATGCTCAGAGATTTGTCATCACCCTCATGGGCAGTTGAAATTCAGACAGGATGAGACTCTATGAAAACTTGCCAGAACTGCAAACAAGAAAATCTGGATAATGCGATTTGCTGCAGCGCATGCGGGATGGAATTTCCGCAGTCAGTCTCTGCTTCCAAAACATCTCTCCGAAAAAAGGTCGATCCACTGGCCCTGACCAGTTTTATCCTGTCCATCTGGTCCATTCCCGGGGTCATTATCGCTTCTACGGTCACTCTACTTTACGAAAACTTGGCCAATCAATTCGATGTATCTTTTTCAAACTGGGCGATTTTAAAAACGATATTTTTTGATCCGGCGATTTTTGCGGCAATTGCACTGGGGATTCTTTCACTCGTTTATTTCAGACGGGGGAACTTCAGTCACACAGGCAAGGGTCTGGCAATTGCGGGAATCAGTATTGCCGGTTTGGTGCTGATCGTGGTACTGGTTTTTCTTCTCTACCCACTCATACTTTAACCAGGCGAAGCTCGTTTCCCTATCACGGTGCAGCCCTTGGTATGCGAAAAAGCGATGATAGTTAAAAAGAATCGAAGATCGAAAGAAACTGTGTGCTCAATTTAAATAAAATTTCCGGTTCATTGTGAACCGGAAATTTTCTTCCATTCAAATCAGCTACAGGCCGAGCATCTTGACGCGTTTTTCATCCCATTTGAGCGCATCGCGGATGCCGGCTTCGATGGGCAGTTCGGCTGTCCAGCCCAGCAGGCGTTTGGCGGTATCGGCGTTGCAGAAGGAACCGGCCACGTCGCCGGGGCGCGGGTCGGTCTCGATTTTCTTGATCTCTTTGCCGTACACCTTTTCAAAGGCGGTGACGAGTTCTTTGACGGTCACTCCCTTGCCGGTGCCCAGATTGATGACCAGATAATTCTCGGCCGGGTTGCCGGCGCGTTCGAAGACAGCGTCGAACTCAGAGAGGGCTTTTACGTGGGCACGGGCCAGATCCCAGACATGGATGTAGTCGCGGATGCCCGTGCCGTCGCGGGTGGTGTACTGGGTGCCGGTGATCTGGAATTCCGCCTGGCGCCCCTGGGCGGTTTCGACCAGTTTGCCCAGAATGTGGGTCGGAGCTTTTACGTAAAGTCCGCTGCGCATCTTGGGATCCGCCCCAATGGGGTTAAAGTAGCGCAGGGCGATGCCTTTCATGCCGTAGGCGGCGCAGAAATCTTTGAGGATCATTTCCATCATGAATTTGGTGCGCGCATAGGGGCTGGAGGGTTTGAGCGGGGATTCTTCGGTGACCATAAAGCCCGGCACCACATCGTAGAGCGAGGCGGAAGAGCTGAAGACAACCTTGCCGTGACCGAGCTTGCTCAGGGTATGGAAGAACTCCAGTGATTTGGCAACGTTGTCGAGATAGTAATCGTAGGGGCGGGCCACAGATTCTGGCACCACGATCAACGCGGCGCAGTGCACGGTGGCCTGAATATCTGGGTGATCCGTGAAGATGCGGGTGATGGCAGCTTCATCGGCGATGTCTGCCCGATAGAAGATACGATTTTCGGTAAATTCCTTGCGACCGGTGATGAGTGAATCCACGATGATGGGGGTGTGGCCGGCTTCTTCCAGAGCAGAAGCGATCGTACTGCCAATGTAACCGGCACCGCCAGTAATCAGAAATTTCATGGTGACCTCGAAAAAAATAGGATGTCCAGCCGGGCCGGACATCCTTAAGTATACCGAAAAAAAGCGACGTTTTTGCGGCAGTTTTAGTTGAGCAAAGTTCCTACTCCAAAAGCGATGCCAATGACCATGAACAAAGCTCCCAAAATGATCATGACCATGCCGCCGGCTGCCTTGGGTTCGAGCACGGATTGACTGGGGGCGGTCGGGTCGTAATGCACGGTCACCTGGGCACCAGGGACGTAAGCCGCGATCTTTTTGGACGCGGTACGATAGTCGTAGCTCATGTGCCCAAACGAAAGGCGGGTGCCCACGTAGCGCTGCCCGATCAGCGAGTATTGATACTGCACCAGCGGTTCATAAGTGATCTGGGTATTGTTGTCGGAATCCAGAGAAGAGTTTTCCTGCAGACTGGCGGAAATGATCGTCCCGGTAGTGGTGGGCCACTCTGCGGCGGCTTTGGCTTTGCCGCGCAGGCGGATGCCAACCAGCAGCAAAACCAACCCGAGGATAAAAAAGATTGCCACAAAAACCAGGATCATCTGCATAAGTTTCTCCGACAGAAAAGGGTAATTTCATTATGGAATAAGTTTGCTGATTTGGCAACTGGGAATTTCAGTGCATCTTTACACGGGTCCCTTCTGTGGCCAGATCGAGAATGGCTTGCCCGGTGAAATGCACCCAATCAGGCTCAGGCGGGACGCGAGTACTTTCCCAGACGATAAGGGAGGCTCCTCTGGCCTGCCACATGTCGGCAGGCAGGTTTTCGAGATCCGCAGGCTGCAGCAAAAGCACAGTTGGCACGACCTGGGGCAGCAGCGCGGGGTCTACTCCATTGGGGATCAAGATTTGGGTGTTGCCCGTGGTGATGAGCAGCGCGCTGCCGTTCTCATCCGCGGCAACGGCTTGGATCGTGATCTCTTCGTCGAGGCGCAGACTCGCGTTTTCATGCAGTTGGGTTACGCTGATCTCTTCAGGCAGAGAAACTGGGGAGGTATCGTCGTTACTCTGGTAAACTGCTGGCAGCAGATAGGCCTGGCGGATGGGCAGCCGTTCATTCAGGGCCTCTGCGGAGCTGACGGCACTGCGTCGGGTAAGCAGCACGCCATCGAGGTGAAAGTTCCAGGGAGAGAGTTCCTGACTGAGGTTGGCGGCCAGGGAATTGACGTCGCCGCTGGGGTCGAGCAGCAGACTGAAGCCGCGCGGCGAGCGCAGCAGCACCGCGGTTTCTTCCCCGGCGCGGATGATCTGCACGTGCAGTTCTCCGTCCGGCTGGCGCAGCGCAATGCTCCAGACCAGTACCGTTACCAGCACCAGTCCGGCAGCGATCCAGAGAAAGCGCAATTTCTCGAAGAATTGTTTGAATTTGAGACGCAAAGTAGCCAGTGTCACAACCACGATTCCCCCGATCCCTGCCCAGGTCGCTGCACTTCCGCTCAAGGTAGCAACGCCGTTGGGGATGCGCTCCAGCAGCAGGACCACGCGATCGGAGTAGGCCAGCAATGGCCAGATCACCGCACCGGCGAGTTTGCCCAGCGGTGCCCACAGCATTCCCAGAATTGTGGCAATTGCACCGCCTTCCAGAATGAGCGATTGCACCGGCAGCACCAGTGGGTTGGCCAGCAGAGAAGTCAGTGAAAGTTGTTTGAATTGTAACGCAATGATGGGCAGGGTGGTGATCTGTGCGGCAATACTGAAGAGGAAATATTCGCTGAGCGGGTCACTCAGGCGCGCACTGGTTTCTTCACTGGTAAAGCGCTGCAGAAATTTTTCCAATCCTTGCTGCAGCGGACCCGCAAAGAGCAGCAGCCCGAGAGTGGCGGCAAAGGATAGCTGAAAACTGGCATCCCAGAGTAAACGCGGTTCGATGAGCAGGATCACCCCGGCGGCCAGCGCCAGCGGATTGTAGCCACCGCCTTTGCGTCCGACCAGGCGGCCGGTAAAGGCCGCCGTGGCCATGATGGCGGCGCGTGCAACGGATGGAGAGCCGCCCACAAAGGCGGTGTATAAAAGAAGTAAGCTGACGGTGATCAGCGTAGTCCAGTTGCGGCTGCAGAAACGGGAAAAAACGGCGAAGAAGAGAGCGGCCAGCACGGCCATGTTGAACCCCGAAATGGCGATGATGTGCGAGGTACCGGTATCTTGATAGGCGTTTTTAACCGCTGCCGGCAGATCGTTGTCCTCGCCCAGCAGGATGCCTTCCAGTAATCCTGATTCGGGCTGTGGAAAGCTGCTCAAGATGGCGGTACGAGCTTTTTGACGCAGCCATTCCATGCCTTGCGCCAGCCAGGGTGCCTTTCCGCTGGCGACGCGCTTGACAGCGGTGGGAGAGTAAACGATGGTGTAGATGTCTTGCCGGGCCAGATAAGCGCGATATGAAAAGCCATCGTTTTCAGACGGTGTCAGTGGTTTGGCGATGAATTGCAGTTCATCCCCTAGCTGCCAGGCTGCGTTGACCCCTGTCCGCGCCAGAAAGGTACCGCTGATACGATGAAACTGCTGGCTGACCGGGTCATAGAGTTCGCGTGCGCTCAAGGTGAGGTAAGTAGCGTCACTGCGATGGTCAGACGTCTTGGTAACCACGGCCGTGATCTGGAACTCGCCGCGGTCGTTATACCAGGCCAGATCCTGCGGGGTGAAAGTGGGTTGAGCCAACGCGTAGCGCAGCCCTCCTGCCGCCAGAGCTGCCAGCAGTACCCAAGCTGAAAGCAGCCAATGCCTCCGCGCAGGTGGGAATGCGAGAAAGGAATATTTTCTAGAAAGAATTGCGATCAGAGCAAAGAGAATTGCCCCGACTCCCCAGAGGAGTGGGGAGAGCGCCAGCAGGGAAGCCAAAACAATCCCTGCAGCAAAGGCAAGGATGATCCAGAAGAAGAACATGGCAGCGAGGCTTCAATGATTAGAAATGTGGCAAAAATGCCGGTACGCGCTTTTTATACTCCAGATATTGATCCCCAAATTCACGAACTAACTTGCGCTCTTCGAATATCGACCCGATGATTAAATACAGCGTGGAGCCAATGTTGAAGGCCAGCACGTTCCAGGTCATCCAAGGGAAGAGCCAGAGAAAGATCAGGCTGAACAGGTACAGCGGATGGCGCACGAAACGGTAAAAGCCGCTGGTATGCAAGGCTGCGGGCTGCTTGACCATTTCTTTGGGCAGAAATGTATCGATACCCAGAAAGGCAAAGATGCCGGTTTGCAACAGGGTAAGCACGATGCACACGGCTGCTGCTGCTTCAATAACCAGGTTGAGGAAAACCCACGGCAGCGGGATGGCGTAAATCAGCGCATCCGGCATCAGAAAGACGATAGAAAGGTAGATGATGGTGAAGATGAAGCTTTGCAGAACGTAGATCAACCGATAAACTTTTTCATTGGTGATTCCCAGTTGCACAGCTACCCACTCTTTTACCTTGGCGGAAGCAAAAGCCGAATGAATGGCTCCATAGATCAGCCCTGCCAACAAAATCCATAAAAAACCAGTTTCGAAGATCACAGAATCAGCCTCAACTCAAGTATAGCAAAAACAAAAGCACCACGCTAGAAGGTTTGATAGACAAAAGGAGCGATCTGGTCAGAGAAGGTGGCCAGCAGGCCTATGATTAGCAAAATCAGCATGAAAAGCCCGGTCGCCCACCCCGGCCAGTCTTGCAGGAATTCTTCTTTCTTGCCGCGCAATTGCAAAATGTCGAGAACGATGGCTAGAACCAGGGTCATCAGCAACATAGGATTGGGCAAGCCAAAGTCACTCCAAGAAGTGAGAGGTATTTTTCCCTCTAAAACAGTCGTTCGAAATAGATAGAACTCTGGTTTTTGCCAGTGCACTAGGCTGCTGAAGAATTGCAGTGAGTTGGTCAGGCTGGTGTGGAAGGGAACCCAGGCCGCCGAGGCGAAAATGAAGGTGAGACTGGTGCCTAATGCCTGCTTCCATTTGGGTTGTTCGTTGGGAGGAGTAACCTTGTGCCAAAGCGAAGGCAGCCGTTCGATGACCTGATACAGGCCGTGCAACGCTCCCCACACGATGAGTCCCCAACCCAGCCCGTGCCACAATCCGCTGACGATCATGGTCACCAGTGGCGGCAGGATCAGGTTGAGGTATTTGGCATACTTTTGCCCGTGGCGGGCGAGCATACGCGAAAATGGGAAGAAGATGTAATCACGCAGCCAGTTCGACAGGCTGATGTGCCAGCGGGCCCAGAATTCGGTAAAGTTGCGTGCCAGATAGGGCAGATTGAAGTTGGGACTGAGCTCGATGCCAAACCACAGGCTGATGCCGCGGACGATGCCGGTATAGCCGGCAAAATCGTTGTACAGGGCAAACGAATAAGCCAGCAGATGGAGCAGCAGGTCCTGACCCGCGTAATGCAGTGGTGCGGTGAAGACATCCGTGGGGATGAAGTTGAACAACGGGTCGGCAAAAACGATTTTGCGGAAAAGCCCGGTCACGATCAGCGCCAGACTGCGCTCTAGCTGGGCACGGTCTACGGGCCGGGGTTGATCCAGCCTGGGCAGGAAGGTGCGCGCCTTTTCGATTGGGCCGCTCAACAGTTTGGGGAAGTAAAGCAGATAGACGGCAAAGGGGATCAGCCGCTTTTCGGCGTGCAGACGCTTGTTGCGCAGATCGAGCACGTAGCTGATCGCCTGCACCATCAAAAAGGAAAGACCAATCGGAACGATGATCCGGGCGGTATCGCCGGCGGCCAGCAGTCCCATTTGGGTCAGCAGTGGGCTGAGTGCGGGCAGGTAAAAGTCATTGTATTTGAGCACGAACAGAAACAGCAGGTTGAAGGCCAGTCCAAAATAAGACCAGGCCTGCATTCGTTCCGGGCGGCCTTCCATCTTGAGGCCAACCGCGTAGTTGACCAGTACGAACAGGGCCAGTACCAGCACGAATTGCCACGAGTAGGTGGCAATGAACCCGAATGACAGTAACAGCAGCCAGGGGGCACGCCACGCAGCTGGGATCTTCCAGTAGATCAGGGCTGCGGCTGCCGCACAGGCCAGAAAAAGGAGAGAGGGAATTGTCATGGTTATTTTCCCTCCGTGGCTGATTGCAGGCAAATCTGCTGCTGATTGCACAGGTCAGCCAGTTGCTGGGCCAGGAGCTGGCTGTAGACGGGAGCCCCTTTGTAATTTAAGTGGTGGTTATCTACCCGACCATTAAGAGGAACAAGTCGATAATTCACGGCTGGCAGGTAGATGCTACCGTTGTCAGCCACAATCTGAGCAATTTGCTGGTGATAAGCTTCAACTACGCTGCCGCTTTTGCCAAAGTAAGCATAATACGTGGGGAATACCGGGATTTCGCTGACCAGGACGCGTACGCCTTCGTTTTGCAAAGCAATAATGCTTTCCAAATCTTGGATGCGTCCCTTGTCCATTTCGTATTGAGCGAACATGGCATAAATCTCTTTTTCTACTGGGTCGTTTGGATCGGGTGCGATATTGATATTTATCCCCGTTTGTTGATCGGGATCATAACCTGAGGCAGTAGTATTGTCTACACGGTTGGTGGTCTTGATATAAGTATCAAGGAAGCCCGATGCAGACCAGTTGCGGAAGGGTAATATGACCTGGGCAGCAGCAGAAGAAGCATACAGCCAACCTTTTACATCCTTACTTCCCAGGGTGTAGCGAAACCAATCATTATCAAGAAATTGAGCTGCGGTTTCATTGCCGTTGAGGGCGCTGTAATCGCGGATTTCGGTAAAGACCAGGATTGTGCCAGGGTGATATTTCTCGTTGAGGATCTGCGCCAGGGTAGAGACCGGGGCAATGGTCAGCCCTTCGACGCCAAAATTGAAAATGCGCAGCTCTTGACCGGTGGCGGCTTTGTAATCTGCGGCCAGGATGTCGGGATCGATACCGGTATTGACCATTGAATTTCCCAACAGGATCACGTCCACGCCACCGTGCTGCTGGACGTATTCCTGCAGTTTGAACCATTTGATCTCGAATTGAGCGTGGTAGCTGCCCAGTGAACGCACCGGGAAGATCTCACGGCTGACAGAGGTACGAGCAAAGGCTTCCAGACCAACGCACAAGGCCAGAAACACTAAAACCCCCCAGATGATCGCGCGGATCAATCGGGAGGGTTGGAAAGGCGATTTGCCTGAAAAGGTCGGCTCAAGAATGGGAGTAGACATGCTTTGCTTGCGAAAAATCCTTCTCTGAGGTCAGGCCTGGGCCGCGGAAGTTTTGCCGGCAGCATCGCGTGCCGCCTGCAGTTCTTTCAGCCGCGGATGATCGGCATATACCCCGCGGTAGCTTTCTGGCAGCATGACCGCGATCTGACACATGATCTCTTCGGTGATC
>JAAZOQ010000316.1 GCA_012797695.1 Anaerolineaceae bacterium
CACCACGGATGCTAACTTCGATTCAGCCAAACAGGTATCGGATATCGAGACCGTTTTGGCCATGAAACCCAGCATCATCGTTTCCATCCCGACTGACCCGGTAGCCACCGCCGATGCTTACAAAAAAGCAGCGGATGCAGGTGTCAAACTGGTCTTCATGGATAACGTTCCGGATGGTTTGGAACAGGGGAAAGATTACGTCAGTGTCGTTTCAGCTGATAACTATGGCAATGGCGTAGCTTCTGCTCATTTGATGGCGAAAGCTCTTGGCGGCAAAGGCAAAATCGGCATTGTTTTCTATCAGGCCGATTTCTTCGTGACCCAACAGCGCTACGATGCTTTCAAGAAGACCATCACCGAAGACTATCCTGATATCGAGATCGTCGATGAAGAAGGTTTCTCTGGTTCCGATCAGGCTGGTGAGAGTCAGCAAATTGCTTCAGCCATGATGACCAAATACCCTGACATCAATGGTATCTGGGGTGTCTGGGATGTTCCCGCTGAAGGCATTATGGCAGCTGCTCGTGCAATGAACCGCCCCGATCTGGTCATCACCTGCTCAGACCTGGGCCTGAACGTGGCTGTTGAACTGGCCAAGAGTGATGGCATGCTCAAGGGCCTTGGCGCGCAGCGCCCGTATGATCAGGGTGTTACCGAAGCTTTGCTGGCCGGTTACGGCCTGCTGGGCAAGACCGCCCCGGCTTACGTTGCCTGGAGTGCTTTACCGGTCACGCACGACAATGTTCTCGAAGCCTGGACGACCGTGTACCATGCTGATCCTCCGCAGGCTCTGGTGGATGCATCGAAACAGTAGTTTCTCAGATTGACTTTTTATTGACGTAATTCAATGAAAAGCTAGCAAAACAGCTCTCTGGGGCGCCATCGATCGATGTCTCTTTATTGTCACTGGTGATCCCAGAGAGCTTCCTCAAGCAATCATTCTTTATTATTCTTTTTTCGAAACTGGTGGTTGTAGGTGAATCATAATCTTTGAACATGGAAGGGTATCAAATGGAATCAGCAATCGTGCGCATGAGTGACATCACCAAATCATTCAACCATGTGACCGTCTTGAAAAAGGTGAATTTCGAACTGTACCCAGGCGAAGTACATGCCCTTTTAGGTGAAAATGGTGCAGGGAAATCTACTTTAATGAAAATCCTGAGAGGGATCTATCAGCCAGATTCGGGTGAGATTCGCATCCAAGAGAAGGTCGTCCATTTGAATACGACGAGCGATGCGCTCAACAATGGGGTGGCCATGGTCTTTCAGGAATTCAGCCAGGTGCCTACGCTGACCGTAGCGCAGAACATCTTTCTTACCCGCGAATTCCGCAGCAAGCTCAACCTGCTCGACGATCATCAATGTGAAGTCCGCGCGAAAGAGATTTTCGATGACATGGGGGTCGACATCGACCCGAAGCAATTGCTTTCCAACCTATCGACCGGCTACCGACAATTAACCGAGATTGCCAAGGCGCTGTCGCAGAACGCGCGCATTCTGATTCTGGATGAGCCGACGGCTTCTTTGACCGAGACCGAGACGCAGGCGCTTTTTAATCTGATCCGGCGCCTGAAGAAAAACGGCATCTCGATCATCTACATCTCACATCGTATGGAAGAGATCTTCAAGATCTCAGACCGGATTACCATCCTGCGCGACGGACAAAAGATCGTCACCGAGGATGCGAAGAACCTCAACATCCAGCAGGTGATCGAGCACATCATCGGGCAGAAGAAACAAGAAAGCAAAGAAATCCCCGTTTCAAGGGATGAGAAAGACCAACAGGTATTGCTCGAGATCAATCATCTGGAATGCGAACGCGGCGTTCACGACGTCAGCTTGAAGCTGCACTGCGGAGAAGTACTGGGAATCGCAGGGTTGATGGGCAACGGCCAATCAGAATTAATGCAGGCCATCTTTGGCATGAACCCCATCCGCGCAGGGGAAATTCTCATCCGCGAGAAAATAGTTAAGATCACTGACCCGGCCATGAGCATGAAGGCTGGGATTGCCATGATCCCGGAAGATCGCCGCAATAAGGGCTTGATCCTGATGCACACGATCCGTGAAAATATCATGATGCCCATGATCAAACTGAACCGTCTGCCGCGACGCAAATTCTTCATTGATGAAAAGAAGGGCTCACAGGTCGTCAATCACTACGTCAAACGCTTGAATATCCGCTGTGATTCGATCTATAAACAAGTAGGGCTGCTTTCTGGCGGCAACCAGCAGAAAGTGGTCATTGCCAAGTGGCTGAGCACCAACCCTGATATTCTGCTGATGGACGAACCCACCGTGGGTGTGGATATCGGTGCCAAGCAGGAGATCATCGACATCATGCGTGCTCTGGCTAAAGAAGGCAAAGGCGTGATCTTCATCACTTCCGAGCTGAAAGAGATGTTATCGGTGTGTAACCGCATCATGATCATCCAAAATGGTCACATTACCCGTGAATTAAAGAACAGTGAAATTCAAAGTGAAGAAAGATTGAATCAAATTTTACAAGGAGCGTAAAACTGTGATCGATCAAGGGAAGCAAGTGGACTCTATCAAAACTGAAGGCAATCTTTTCTCGAGAATTGCCAAACGATTTTACTGGCGTGATTACGTTATCTATATCACCTTCATTGTGATCTTTGTGACCTTCTCCATTACGCTGCAGAAGTATGGCTTTCTCTCCGGCGCCAACCTGTTCAACATCTTTCGGCAGACGGCCACCATCTCGGTAATGGCTGTGGCAATGACCTTCATTTTGGCCACCGCTGAAATCGATCTGTCAGTGGGTGCGGTAGCCGGCCTGGCCTCCGTGGTCACCGCCATGGTCCTGCAGAAATACGGGGTTATCCCGGGAATCATTGCCGGGTTGATCGTTGGGTTGTTGATCGGGGCAATCAACGGTTTCTTCGTCACCCGCGTGGGCATCCCCTCGTTTCTGGTCACGCTGGGTATGCAGGGGATCGTCACGGGGGCCGGCATGTGGATCACGAATACTGCGCCTATCCCCATCAGCAGCGATCTCTATAATGACATTTTTGGCTCCGGTGACCTGTTTGGGGTCATCCCCTCGCTGGCGATCTGGACTCTGGTCGTGTTTGCGATAGGTTATGTCAGCCTCAAAAGTACACCTTTTGGCCGGCAATCGCTGGCTACCGGCGGCAATGAAACCGCGGCCCGTTACAGCGGCATCGACACCAAGCGCATCAAGCTCTATACCTTCATTTTGATGGGCGTGGTCGCGGCACTGGCAGGCATGTTGTACGCCGGCCGGCTGCACTCCGGACGCTATCAATGGGGGCAGGGCGATGAACTTTCCGTCATCGCGGCAGTCGTGCTGGGCGGTACCAGCATGATGGGCGGCAGCGCCTCCATGATCGGCTCCCTTTTCGGCTCAGTGCTGATGGGCATGATCAACAACGGCTTGATCTTGATGGGGCTGGGCAACAGCCAGTTGATGGTCGTCCGCGGTGCAATCATTATCTTTGCCGTGGCCCTGACCGGGCGCAAATCTCAGTCCTGACGACTGCAGCCACGCTCTTTTGTAAGAATCTGAGTAAAAAAATCTCTCTCTGAGCTGCCCGCAAGGGCAGCTCTTTTCAATTGCAGATAAATTGGATATTTCACCAATTGACCGCAATAGAATTGTATTAATAAACAAATTAATACAATTTGTTGCTATAATGATTAGGAAATTTGAGTTCGCTTAATTAGTGACAGGAGAGAGAATGGATTCTAAGGCTTTTCAAAACAGCCCCAATGGAAAACTGGTTCCCACTCGGATTGATCTGGTTCCTTATCTGGCTTTTGTTCCTAATCCCTTGCCCCCAACGATTGAGGCAAGTTGGAGATTAAGTAATTTAACCAGCCAAGCGGATCGGGCATTGAGTGAATTAGCCGGGATTGGAAGAAATTTACCCAATCCCAATCTATTAATTCGTCCATTCATGCAACGCGAGGCAGTTCTTTCTTCGATGATTGAGGGCACTCAGACGGAGATGGCTGATTTGCTGGCTTATCAACTGCGTGAGGCTCCTTTACCGGGTTTTGAAGATGCCCATGCTTCAGAAGCAGATAATCGCGAAGTGCTTAATTACGTCCATTCATTGGAATATGGGATCAAGGTAGTTAAAGAAAGGGAGATTGACGAAGCCCTCCTCCTCGAATTGCATCGCCAGTTGCTTGATGGGGTACGTGGCAACTACGCGACACCTGGACGGATGCGTGAGGAACAAAACTATATTGGTCGTAGCCGAAACCCTGAGGAGGCAAGTTATGTCCCCCCTCCTGTTATAGAAATGCGCTGGTGTATGAATGACTTGATCCACTATTTGAATTCAAAGGATGACTATCCTCCATTGATTCGTCTGGCAATGGTTCATTATCAATTCGAAGCTGTGCATCCCTTTCGAGACGGGAATGGAAGAATTGGGCGGCTGTTGATTAGTTTGCTGCTTTCAAGATGGGGGTTAATGCCTTCCCCCCTGCTTTATCTAAGTGCCTATTTTGAGGCGACTCGGCAACAATATTATGAACTGCTGCTTGGAATCAGCCAGCGGGGGGAGTGGCAGGCCTGGCTGGAATACTTCTTGAGAGGAGTCGAAGAACAGGCGACTGATGCCCTGAAACGCGGAAAAGAGTTAATGGATTTACGGGAAGAATGGCGAGCTAGGCTTGGAGAGCGACGGGTAAGTAAGACGGCAGAACGATTATGTGATCTCCTGTTTGAAATTCCGATTGTAACCATTCCAGAAGTGCAAAAGCGGTTAGGGTACAAAGATTATAACAGCGCTAAAAAGGCAGTACAGCAGTTGGTTACAGAGGGGATCCTTTCACAAAGCAGCCCAGGAGATTATGAGCGATCTTTTAAAGCGCCAAGAATTCTTGAAATTGTGACATGAAACTGGATTAAAATCCATTTTGGGTATAGAAAATTGTATTAATTAATAAATATATACAATTTGTCGTGTCAAAATTGGATTTTAATCCAATTTTGACACGATTTGGCTTGAATCGATGTTAATTAAGGCAGGATGTGATTCCCGTAGGACGGACCTTCAGGCCCGATTTTCATCGCAGTCGTAGGTGTAACATATTATCTTTGTAGGGGCACAGCATGCTGTGCCCCTACAGTGCTTTTTTGTTTGTTAACCCTCAAAAATGGGTTCGATATATTTTTTGATAAGCTCGATTCTATCTTTTGCGGTCGGTTTGAAAAGCGAAGCAATGGCCACGACCAGATTTTTTGCCGGGTTGACGTAGATCGCATTCCCACCGTCTCCCAGCGCGGCGAAACTGTGCTCATCCTGGTCGATGATCCACCACAGATACCCGTAGAGCAGCTTCCCCCAGCGGCTGTGCGCGGACGTACTTTCGTCGATCCATTGGGCTGGGACGAGCTGCTTACCGTTCCAGGCTCCGCGGTTCAGATACAGCTGCCCGATTTTTGCCATATCAATGGGAGTGATGAAAAGTCCCCAGCCTGCCGAATTTACCCCTTGAGGGTCGGTCACCCATCCGCTTTCGTGCCGGTCTTTCATAATGGAGAGCTGTTCTTCTTTGGAGTGAAAAATCACATTCTGAGGTATCTCAATCTCCAGCGGAGCAAACAGACGGTCCTGGGCGAACTCACGCACGGACTGCCCGGTCGCGTTTGTCAGGATTCCCGACAGGATGTCTGGCCCAATGAGGGGCGTATACCGGAAAGTGCCGATCTCTCCTTTGCCCCCGAGAAGATCAAGGGCACTCTTTACCCAACTCTCGCTTGAGAAATACCGGGTGTACGGCGCTGATTTGTATTTGAACGGGGTGGTCATGGTCAGCATATCCCGTATCGTGACGCGCTGCGCCGTTTTTTCGCCTCGTTTGAGCGTGTATTCCGGGAAAAAGTCCAGTACTCTTTGCTCGATGCTGCGGATGTACCCTTGATCGATGGCAATGCCCATCAGTGCCGAAAGGATGCTCTTCGTCACCGAGAATACATGGAAAGCGCTGTCGCAGGAATAACCGTTGAAATAGTTTTCGTATCGCTTCGTGCCATCTTTTTGAATGACCATCCCCGCGATATTGCTGTACTCGCTGCGGATCGTTTTTTCAAGAGCTTTGACGTTTTCTGGATCCATATCCTCTCCTTGATGTGCTCAATGATCTTCCTTGCCCCAAGCATACTTTGATTAAAAATTGATTGCAAGAAGATTCACGCTTTTTCGTTGCCGAGGAATTTTCCTTGGAGAAAAGGAGGATTTTTTCGCTTTGCGTTAACGCTGGCATTTTTGTCTTTTGGCAACCCTGAATGGACAGCGCATATGATCTCAGTCCGGGCACGGCATGCCGTGCCCCGGCCGTGTTTTGCTCTTGATTTGAGTTCTTTCTCTCTTGACAATCCAGAACAGTTGTACGAAAATCGAATTACCCGCGCCATCCAAACTGAGAAGGATCACTGGCGTAAAGTGTGATCCCTTCGCATTGCGGGCATTATCTCTCGCCTGACCTGCCGGCCTCCATTATTCGATCGGTTCCGATCAGCGCGTTTTTCTTGTCTGCGGGCAGGAACGTGCTGATCTCTTCGAGCCCTTCCCTCTTGCCTACCAGCGAGCGTGTATGACTCGCCTGGCTTTTTGTGAAGAATTGTCTTATGTCTGAAAACACTGCTGAATTTACTCTTCCGATGAAATA
>JAAZOQ010000317.1 GCA_012797695.1 Anaerolineaceae bacterium
GCCTGATCCAGGTATTTGGCCAGAACAGTCAGGGAATCACCAGAAACGAAGTTGGTCTCATCGACGCCCTTGGCAGTGGATTTATCCGGAGAGTAAGCCAGTTCACCATTGGCTTCCGCCAGGTTGGCAACGGACATAATGTCCCAGGCAGCCTCGCCGTAACCATAGGTCGGCTCAGAAGGCCACCAGGTGCTGATATCCAGCTCTGCGTCCGCGAAGTAAGAGTCAGACCAGGTCTTGATCACCAACGGATTGGTGGAAACGATCTTGACGCCCTTGAAGGACTGCATGAAGGACTGGAACACAGGCACTGCTGCTTCATCGTAGATCGGTGAATTGACCTTGGCGCGATCGAAGTTCATGATCATGGCCATCACGAAGTCAGCGGCGGAAAGTTTGCTACCATCATGCCAGACAACGGTGTCGTACATGTCGGCCGGGTAGTAAATGGTGCTAACGATCTTTGAAGTGGTGACATCCATGCTGCCCATTTCGAAGGTGTTGCTGGGATCGACAGCAGTCAGGGTGGTCTTCACGAAGGAAACGACTTCAGCTTTCTTTGCAGCATCATCAGCCATACCAGAGATGTTGGTAACTTCATCCGAGATAAGGGTAGCGTTGGCTGCATCAGCCAGGTAGGTATCCAGATCAAGGGTGGTCTTAGCAGCGGTACCAAATGCAGTGGCCTGATCCTTCAAGAAAGTGGTCAGGGAATCAGCAGAGACATTGGCTACATCGAAACCATCAGCGGCGGTGGTCAAAGAAGCATCAAAGGCATCAACAACCGTCTTGGCGGCTTTGGCATCAGCCACAGTCTGGAATTTCTGATTACCGGCGTCCCAATCGATCCAGGCGTCGTCATCAGGGGTCACAGTATCGGCGGAGGTGAGATTCACCCAACCATTGTTGTTGTAGATCTGAATGTCCTTGCGGGCTTCGAGATCAGCTTTCTCGGCACGCCACGGCCAGGCAAGGCCAGTGTACGGATCGAGCATGGTGCCGAAGGACATGGTGGTGCGAATAGCAGCCTGGTCGAACGTCCAGTTGGAGCCAGCGATCGGGTTCCACGGTTCGGCGAACAGGTCCTGATCACCCCAACGCAGTGTGCCACCTTCCTGATCCTTGAAGCGGATGGTCTCAGGGAAGATCTGAGCTGCGGCAACACCGGCTACCAGGTCAGAAGTCACCTGCACTTTGTCGGTGTAGGGGATGTAGTTCAAACCGTCGATCAAGAAGACCTGCAAGGAATCTTGCACAGACAGTTTCAAAGCATCGGCCATGAGCTGCTTGCGAGCTGCGGCGTCAGTGTAGTTGGAGTTGGCCAGATCATCACCAACTTTCTGGAATTCAGGATCGGGGTTGTTGGCCAGGAAGACGGGCATCCCTTGCAAAGAATCGGGCAGGTACATTTCCTGGAAGCGGGTGCGGGCATCGCGGTCGATGACAGTGCCACTCCACGCGGCAGTGTACATATTCCACTTGCCTTCGGTCGGATCGGTACCGATCCAGATCGGGGAAGCTTCGGAGGATTTCTTGTACTGACGATCGACAGTGAAGCCAACTTTTTCGAGCTGGTTGGCCACGTAATCGCCCATCGGGATACGAGTGCCATCAGAGTCATTGCGGATGAGGAAAGTCAAGACAACGGGTTTGCCCTTGAATTCCCACTTGCCGTCGGCATTCAGATCGGCACCCAGAGTCTTCATCTCGTCAGAGATGACCTGATTGGCTTTGTCGAAATCATAGGCATAGTAGTTCTCGAGCTCGCGAGCAACGTCGGCCAAATCAGCATAATCCGGACCGTTGGTCTGGATGGTGAAGAATTTGGGCAGGCTACCGCCGCCATAGATTTCCTGGTTGAGGTAATTGCGGTCATACAACCAGTTGGTGGCTTCGCGGATCTTGCGATCAGAGAATGGGTTGAGCGTATTGGTGTCAGTGAAGACAGCCGGGTTGTACATGATGTCATAGTACATACCAGCGGTCTTAGCATAGCTCAAACCGGCATCCTGGATCGTCTGCAGATCCTGAGAGGCCAGAGCGTTCCCATAGATATCAATGGCGCCGGCTTTGAGCTGGGTCACCACTGCATCAGAAGAAACGACAGAGAAAACGATTTCATCCAACCAACCGCCATGACGGGTCGTCGTGGCTGTTGCTGCTTCAGTTGCGGCAGCGGTTGCGGCTGGAGTCGCTGTTGTTTGGCATGCAGCAAGAAGCATGCTAGCAACAATCAATAAACTTACGACAGGTAACAGTTTACGCATTATTCTTCTCCTCTTCTTGAGTATCGTCTTGCTTGGACTTTTTCACACGCATGGAGTCGAGCTCCATGATTGCGACACTGTAAGGCAATACCTCTTCGGCGTAAATAGGGCATTGCGGTGAATGGATTGCGGATCATTCAGCTTGAAATAACGGGCATCTCCCCTGATTAACCAGCGAATGGAGTGTTCACAGTTAAATTCATAGTTCTTGGTTGCACCGACCACATAAAATTATACACGATATTCGTTCCATTTTTTAACCTCTCCATCAATATTAAAATCCCTTTTAATATCAAACTCGACTTGCTTTTGATTTTTCCGAGATATTTTCTGAGGAGGGTAGGTTCAAACGGACCAATTGTTGATCTAGAGTTTTTTTCTTTTCTTGATCCTGCACGCTTGGAAAGTCAACCAGGGTCTCACTTCCGAAGGTGTCTTTACGCTTGATCGAAAAAGGAAAGGCCCATGGACTCGCCAGATTTCGAATGAAATTTAGTATAACTGCTTTTGAATTCAATGTCAATTTAATCGGTCAAAATTCCTCAAATTTCTCTTCCGGGTTGCCGTAACGCAGGCGCAAATAGGA
>JAAZOQ010000318.1 GCA_012797695.1 Anaerolineaceae bacterium
ACAACGAAGTGTGCTCTTTTGGGCACACCTCGTTCGTTATTGAGCCACTCCCCTGCTTTTTTTCAGTCGTTCTCAACCTTCCCGATGGGCGAGTAAATCCGTGACCTTTTATCCCCTGAAACTGTTTACTCCCGATAAATTACCAGAATATCTTCGATGACCGCGTATCCAGTGGGCAGGCGCTGCGGTTTGAACGAAGCCTTAAGTTAGCCGCTTATCTTATTTGAAGCCACCGAACAGTTCCCAGCGTTCGCCGGCAGAGCGGGCATTATCCTTTCCCCTACCGATAGGGTATCCTAAACAATGCGAGGTGAGAATGTCTACTCCGCTTTTTGGAGAGCCAGCCCAATTTTTGGTAAGCGGACCAGGTCCGCTGCATGGCAGCGTCAAACGGTAATGGCTGCCAACCCAATTCTTCGCGGGCTTTACGATTGCTGAAATTCCAATCCAGCCCTACCATGTCAAAGAAATCGGAGGGAAAGATTGGGCGATGCAGCAGGGCACCCGAGAAAGCGGAGAGCGCCCGTAACAAGCCCAGCGGGATGCGGCGAGTGGGCACAGGCCGGCCCAGAATGTGCGCCACGGTCTGCCAGATCTGAGGAAAAGTGACGTTTTCGTTGCCAAGAATATACCCCTCCCCCAGCCGTCCGTGCTGATGGGCCAGGGCAATGGCGGCGCTGGTATCATCATAATAAGCTGCCAAAAGGCGGTTCTGGCCGCTGCTCATGATGGCACAGGGCCAACCGCTGGCCATGCGCAGCAGGGTTTGGTCCTGCATGCTGGGATGGCTCGAAGCAAAAGAACAGCCAAAACCAAAGCCCGGGTAAACGAGTTTGACATTCAGGCCATGATCGGCATACTGCAAGGCAAGCTGCTGAGCAGCATATTTGGTCTTCTGATACAGCGTGGTTTGACGGGCTGGGTCGATGGGACGGGTTTCGTCCGCCAGCTCGCCGGGATCAGTGTGGCCAAGCACCGAGAGCGAACTCACCAGCACGCAACTGGCCACGCTCAGCGTCTGGCACGCTTCCAGCACATGGCGGGTCCCTTCCAGATTTACCTGCCACCAGATATTTTCAGGCACTGCCCCGCCCACCACCGCCGCCAGATGAGTGACCCGGTCGCAACCCTCCATCCCGGTCAAAACGGCGGCAGAATCAGTAATATCGCCCACGATATATTCCACCCCCGATGATGGCAGTCCACTGCGATTGCTGCCCGCGCGTACCAGAGCCCGAACCGGTTCTCCTCGTTCTGCCAATTGGGTCACCAACACCCGTCCAATCGAGCTGGTCGCCCCGGTTACAAACGTAGTCATGATCTACCTCCTTGATAGCCATAAAGAAAATGCTGCGTCAACTGATGCGCGACCTGGCGTAACTCTTCCACCTGCCAATTGGAATATTCTGAGAAGAGAACGTTGACCAGCCCCCACGAAAACAGCGACTGGAAGAAGATCAGAGCCGCAGATCGCGCAGTATCCTTCTCAACGGATGAAAAAGTCTGCAAAAAACGGGCCGTCATTTCAGAACCCCGCTCGATGATCTGCTGAGTGAAAATCTCCCTCACCGCGGGCTCGTGTACCCCTTCCGAGATAATCATCTGCATCAAGGAAACAAATTCTGGATCCTGGAAGAGCGAGAGGTACGCAAACGCGATCTCTTCCAACGCTGCGGAGAGAGAAATACCGCTGGCAGGGGCCAACTGCTGCATGAGCGGCTGCAGACGGACAAACCCAATTGGCTGAGACAGGAGCGCACCGAAAAGATCTTGCTTGGAGGGATAATAAAAATACAAAGCCGGCTTCGAGAGATGCAGTGCAGCAGCAATCTCCTCCATTGTGGCAGCAGAGTAGCCTTTTTGCCCAAAGATGCGGCCGGCCACCCGGAGAATATTCTGGCGTTTTCTTTGCTCGGCCGCATCGGGAAAATCCAGCTCAGGATGATGCAAGGAATCAAATAAATCACGCTTGCCGGTGAAGTAGCGGTAAATCAATGAAGATGCCACCCCTGCCTGCTGAGCAATCTGAACCATGGTTGTGCCGGCATACCCCCGCTCCTGAAAAAGCAAAAGAGCAGACTGTTGTATTTTCTCCTTAATATTCTGGTCCGATTGCAAATTAATATTTTTCATTTACTTATTAGTATACAAATATTATTGATTTTTGACAATGGACAGTGTGATTCATGAACCTTTTCAGCCCCTATTTCCTCTGGTATAATCAGGGTCAATGACTCGTCCTGTCTGCGGCGTAGCTGCGGGCAAGGAGACTTGCAAAAAATTTTTAAGGAGCAATTGTCATGGCTTTGACAAAAGAAGATAAGTCCAATCTGATCGCCAATTACCGCATCAACGACACGGATACGGGTTCAGCCGATGTGCAGATCGCCATCCTGACCACCCGCATCAATCAGCTCACCGAGCATTTGCGCGCCAACAAGCACGACAATGCATCACGTCGTGGTTTGTTGAAAATGGTGGGTACCCGCCGCAAGCTGCTGGCCTATCTGCGCCGCACAAACTTCGAACGGTTTGCTGCACTCACCGAAAAACTCAACATCCGCACCCGGTAATGGAATGAATCAGACGAGTAGATGGTAGCTCCACCCAGCCATCTGCTCGTTTTTTTCTTTCTCGCATAGCGAGAAAATGACCGCCGGTTGGGTATTGAAATATAATGAGGACCTGTCTGTCCTCGATATTTTTCAGTCCCTAACCAGGCGGGTATGCAGTTCTCTAGGGAGAAAATTGAATGAAACCCGAAAGTAAAAAATATATTGCCACAGTAGGTGGTCGTCCGGTCACGTTTGAAACCGGAAAACTGGCCGCTCAAGCTGGTGGCGCCGTCACCGTTCGAATTGGTGACACCGTCGTTTTTGCCGCAGCCACAATGGGTCAGGAACCCAAAGAAGGCCAGGACTTCTTTCCACTCACCGTTGAATACGAAGAAAAGATGTATGCCGGCGGTCGTATCCCCGGTTCTTTCTTCCGCCGTGAAGGAAAACCTGGCACGGATGCCATCCTGATCTCACGTCTGACTGACCGTCCGCTGCGCCCGCTTTTCAACAAAGACATCCGCAACGAAGTCCAGGTCATCATGTTTTCCCTCTCCGCTGATTGGGAAAACCCGCTGGATATTCTGGCCATCAACGCAGCTTCCGCCGCGCTGATGATCTCGGATATTCCGTGGGGCGGCCCGGTAGGCGCCGTCCGCGTCAGCCGCATCAACGGCGAATTCATCCTGAACCCCACCTTTGCCCAGATCGATGAATCCGATCTCGACCTGCGCATTGCCGGCACCAAAGATGCCATTCTGATGGTCGAAAGCGGTTCCAACGAAATCGATGAAGAATCGATGGTAGCCGCACTGACCTTTGGCCACGATGCCATCAAGCCTCTGGTCGAAGTTCAGGAACAGATGGCGGCCGAGATCGGCAAGCCCAAACGCGAAGTTCCTCTGTTCTCACTCGATCAGGACCTGGTAGAGCGTATCTACCAGCGCTGCGTCGCCGAAATGAACGACCTGCTGGAAACACACCACGGCAAGCACGAATTAGACGATGCCATCAAAGCGCTGCGAGATAACGTGGTCACTGAAATGACCGACTCTGAAGACGTCGAAATGGTTGCCAACGTCAAAGAAGCTTACGAAGAAGCCTATCGCCGTGTGGTACGTTCCCGTATTCTCGATCAGCACAAACGCCCGGATGGCCGTCAGATCACCGAGATCCGCCCCATCTGGTGCGAAGTTGGCGTCAGCCCGCGCGCTCACGGCTCGGGTCTGTTCACCCGCGGCGAAACCCAGGTCTTGACCCTGGCCACGCTGGGAACCCCCAAAGAGGCCCAGGAAATCGACAGCCTCAGCCCGAACGACACCAAGCGCTACATGCACCACTACAACTTCCCGCCCTACTCAACCGGTGAGGTCAAGCGGTTTGGCGGTCAAAGCCGCCGCGAGATCGGTCACGGTGCCCTGGCGGAACGTGCCCTGCTGCCCGTGATCCCGTCTGAGAAAGAATTCCCATATACCCTGCGTCTGGTCTCTGAGGTGCTGTCTTCGAACGGCTCCTCTTCCATGGCCTCGGTCTGCGGTTCTACTCTGGCCCTGATGGATACCGGGGTGCCTATCAAAGCTCCCGTCGCCGGTGTGGCAATGGGCTTGATCAAAGAAGAAGACCGCTACGTCGTCCTGACTGACATTCAGGGTGCTGAAGATCACCTGGGTGATATGGACTTCAAAGTTGCCGGCACCACCCAAGGCATCACTGCCTTGCAGATGGATATCAAGATCAAAGGGATCACCCCTGAGATTATGCGCCAGGCTTTGAGCCAGGCCCATGAAGCCCGCATGTTCATCCTCGACCGCATGTTGGAAGTCATCCCAGTGCCACGGCCTGAACTGAAGAGCTTCGTTCCGCGTATCTCGATCGTCAAAGTGCCCGTGGATAAGATCGGCGCCATCATCGGCCCCGGTGGTAAGAACATCCGCGCCCTGCAGGAAGAAACCGGCACCAAGATCGACATCGATGACGACGGCACAGTTTACATCGCCGCTACCGACAGCAATGCCGAAGCCATCGCCCGCGAACGCATCGAGGGCATGACCGAAACCCCGCAGGTAGGCCGCATCTATACCGGTAAAGTGGTACGCATCGCCGATTTCGGCGCTTTCGTACAGATCCTGCCCGGTGTGGATGGCATGGTACACATTTCCCAGCTCGACAGTGAACGCGTCGAGAAAGTGGAAGACGTGGTACACATGGGCGATGAGCTGACCGTGATGGTGACCGCCATCGACGAAAACGGCAAGATCCGCCTGTCTCGCCAGGCCGTGCTGGAAGGTTGGACCGTAGAAGAAGCGCTCGAGCACGATAAAGGCGGTAAATCTGGCGGCGGCCACTCACGTGGCGGCAGCCGCGGCGGAGACCGTCACTCCGGTGGAGATCGCCGCGGCGGCTTCAATCGCGGCAATGATCACGGCGAACGCCGCGGTCCGCGCAACTAACATTGCAGAGTTAACACGATCAAGCGCCTACCCTTTGAAAGGGCAGGCGCTTTTTGATGAAATCCAGTCCAGTAAAATGCTATTTGCTTTTGCTCTTCAACCACTCATCCATATCGGCAGCAGCCCGTTTACCGGCACCCATGGCGCTGATCACGGTGGCAGCACCGGTGACCACGTCACCACCGGCCCAAACCCCGGGCTGGCTGGTACGGCCATGTACTTCATCTGCCTCGATCGTGCCCCATTTGGAACGTTCCAGCTCCTCAGCCGCTTCAAAGGTGGTGGGGTTGGAGCGCGTACCAAGAGCCATGATTACGGTATCGACCCCCATTACAAATTCCGAGCCAGGAATAGCTACCGGGCTGCGGCGCCCACTGGCATCCGGTTCGCCGAGTTGCATGCGTTCGCACTTCAACCCCTTCACCGTATTGTCAGGGTGGATCAGAACCTCTGTTGGGCTGGTCAAAAAGTCAAAAATGATCCCTTCTTCCTCTGCATGTTCCACTTCTTCAGCACGCGCCGGAACTTCGGCACGAGAGCGGCGGTAAACAATGTGTACTTCCGGACAATAATTCTTGAGCCCGGTCACCTGAAGGGAACACATGCGCAAGGCACTGCGTGCCGCATCCATGGCCACGTTACCCGCCCCAATGACGGCCACGCTCTTGCCCACGTGCAGGGGAGTGCCAAATTGAGGGAACTCATAAGCCTTCATTAAATTGATGCGGGTCAGGAACTCATTGGCAGAATAGACCCCAATAGCATTGACACCCGGGATCTTCATCAAGATCGGCAGTCCTGCCCCGGTACCCATGAAAACCGCGTCGAAACCTTGTTCATTGAGCAATTCATCTACCGTGAAGAGTTTACCTGCCACACAATCGAGATGAATTTCGACACCCATTTTTTCGAGGAAACCGATTTCTTTTTTCACAATGTGCTTGGGTAAACGAAACTCCGGGATACCATAGATCAATACCCCACCCGCTTCGTGCAACGCCTCAAAAATCTCGACATGATGACCCAGACGAGCCAGGTCTCCGGCGCAGCTCAAACCTGCCGGGCCAGAACCAATAATTGCTATCCGCTTGCCGGTAGCAGGCGCTACTGTGGGCATCTCTTCGTCATGATCCAGTGCCCAATCGGCTACAAAACGCTCCAGGCGGCCAATGGCTACGGAACGGCCTTTGATGCCCAGTGTACAGTGGCTTTCGCACTGACTTTCCTGCGGGCAAACCCGTCCACAGACAGCGGGTAAATTACTCTTCGATTTAATAATGGCAGCGGCTTTTGCGATATCGCCTGCACGCAGAGCCAGAATGAATTCATTAATAGGTACCTGCAACGGGCAACCAGCCACACAGGGGGCATTCTTGCATTGCAAGCAGCGTTCGGCCTCTTCGATGGCCGTTCCCAGTTCGTATCCCAGAGCTACTTCGTTGAAATTGGTACGGCGGATCGTACTCTGCTGCAGCGGCATCTCATGTCGGGGAATTGCCATTCTTTCTTTTACGCTGATCGGTTGATTCGTCATCATTTTTTGCCTCATTTCCGGCTAGGCCACAACACGCTGTACTGTCTGCTCGACCTCATTCTTCTTCAATTCCTGATCGAGATGGCAAACGTGGTCACTGTGCAAAGCATTCTGATACAGACGCAGGGATTCCTGCTCTTCAGAAACGAACAGCTTCTTGCGAGAAAGAACAATATCCCAATTAACTTGGGTACCCTCAAACTCAGGGCCGTCCACGCACACAAATTTCGTCTCACCGCCCACTTCTACGCGGCAGGCACCGCACATGCCAGTACCATCCACCATGATCGAATCCAGACTGACCAGCATGGGCACGTTGAATTCCTTCACCACGGCTGCGCAGAATTTCATCATGATCGAGGGACCAATGGCCCAAACCCGGGCAATCCCCGGGCGGCTCTGCAAAATTTCCCGCAACGGCTGGGTCACCACGGCCTTGATTCCCTTTGAGCCGTCATCTGTACAAATAATCATTTCATCAACGGCAGCGCGTAATTTATCTTCCCAGAAAAGTAACTTCTCATTGCGGGCGCCGACAATCACAGTTACCTTGTTGCCGGCTTCATGTAAGGCGCGGGCAATCGGATAAACCGGGGCAACCCCCACTCCGCCGGCTACCATGACCACCTCACCGTATTTTTCGATATCCGAGGGCTTCCCCAGCGGGCCAACGAAATTGCGTACCGTCATGCCCGCCTGTAATTCGCCCAATTCACGGGTGCTTACCCCCACTTTTTGGAAGATCACCGTGACCGTCCCTGCCTGGCGATCAAAATCAGCAATCGTCAAAGGAATACGCTCGCTCGTTTCATCTTTACGAATAATGATAAATTGACCAGGCTGGGCTTTTTGAGCGAGCATGGGGTCTGCAATGGTCATCAGGTCAGTATTTTCAGTTAAAGGTTTTTTTTCAATAATCTTGTACATGTTACCCTCCTTATGACCGGGCCTGTAAAGATCTTTCGATCTTTACAGGCATTCACTCGGTCAAGAGAATCACGCGTCGCTATGCTGCCAATGGGAGGTTGGCAAACTGCATGGAATGCAGGGAGCGTTCGTAAATGGAATGGATCACGTCACTGGTGGCCTCAGTCGGGGCCAGGCTCAAGAGCAGGCCCAGTGAAGGAGTGGTCTGCGCCAGATGGGTCAATTTGTCGAGATCGGCAAAGGTGAAGCCCTCATCAGCCAGTTTGGAAGAAACACCCAGGGTGAAGAGCCAGTGTTCCACCCCCAGGGCCAAACGTTTGGCTTCGCTGGCGCTCGGGGTACCCGTCAACCCGGCAACAATCGGGGAATAGATATCAGTCAGAACTTCGGCTTTGGCTTTGTAGATGGTTTCGAGAACCGCCGGCAAGATCATGGCCAGGCCCAAACCGTGAGCCAGATCAGGTTTGACCGCACTGAGCGGGTGCTCAAGAGCATGGGTGTAGTGCAGCATGCCATTATCGAAGCAAATGCCAGCAATGGCAGAAGCATAAAGCAGGTAGTAACGAGCTTCCATATCGTCAAGGTTATCAACGACACGCGGCAAGTATTCAGCCACGAGGCGAATGGTTTCTTTGGCCAGCATTACTGTGTAAGGAGAAGCCACTTTGCTGGTAGCCGCCTCAGTGACGTGATTGACTGCATCGATCGAAACGTAGAGCGTCTGATCAAGAGGAAGTTTGCACATCAAGGCCGGGTCATCGATGGCGTACAACGGATAAATGCAATCGTAAGCAATGGCCGGTTTATAGCCCAGATCAGGGATGGATACTACCGCGAAGCGATCCACTTCGGTCCCCGTACCATGAGTGGTATTGATCGCCACCAGTGGCAAAGCTTTGAAGGGAGTAAACTCGTAGTTGTATAGTTCTTTGCAGTTGTGCTCTGGATATGCCAGCAAGATGGCCACACTCTTGGCCGTATCGATCGGGCTGCCGCCGCCGACACCAATGACGGCCTGCGCGCCAAATTTACGAGCTGCCGCTGTGGCCTCATCCACCTGAACGTTATCGGGGTTCGGGGTAACGCCGTTATAAACGGTATAGCCAATCTCGTACTTTTCCATAGCAGGCACCATCGCGTCCCAGGCACCGCACTTCTTATATGCGCTGTGGCTGGCCACCACGATGACTTTTTGAATGCCACGTGCCTTCAGATCAGCACAAATGGTATCGAACCTGGCCATTGCACCCACTCCAAAATAAAGAGTTGTTTTGCAGCGCAGTTCAGTGACCTCATGAATATTGATACTGGATTCCCACATCGAAACACCTCCAAAAATGTTTTTATTTTCTCTAGCGAAGCAATTCGTTACTGTTTTCACGAATAAACACAGTATACGCCTCGGGAAGGAAAAGTCAATGTTTTCGTGCAATTTTTCACGAATTTAATCATTAATGTTGATTTCGGGTAAACTTGACTTTGCAGCAATATGAATCTATAATTTATTTGTGAAATAATTAACGATTTATCCTGCCTGAACCGGAGAATCAATGAAATCACTCGGAATTCCTATCCCTACCCTGCGCCGTCTTCCACTCTACTATCAGCAATTGCTTCAGGCCCACCGCAACGGCGAAGAATACATTTCTTCTGTCGAACTGGGGAAAGCTACCGGCTCTGCACCTGAACAGGTGCGCAAAGACCTCAGCTTTCTTACCGGTCAAGGGAAAAGCCGCGTCGGCTATGAAACCAAAAAACTGGCCGAGATCATCGAAGACTACCTGGGGCTTATGGATGACAAAGAAGCCGTGCTGGTAGGAGCCGGGAACCTGGGCCACGCCCTGGCCCTGTATCAGGGTTTCGCCCAGTATGGGTTTCGGATCGTTGTACTCTTCGACAATGACCCAATGAAAGTCAACGGCAAAGTAGGCGAGCTGAAAGTGCTACCCGTCGAGAAACTCACCAATCTCGTCGAGCGCATGGGAATCCGCATTGGCATCATCACCACCCCCCCGCAGCCAGCGCAGGAGATCGCCGAAATGATGATCGCGGGTGGCATCAAAGCCATCTGGAATTTTTCGACGGCGCATCTGGTAGTTCCGGAAGACGTGCTGGTACGCAACGTCGACCTCTCGCTGGAGCTGGCGGTGATTTCGCATTACATTAATGGGCTCAGTGTGCGTAACAGTTAAGCGCTGCGGACGGAGAAGTGAGGCAAAATGAGCGATAGAACACTATGGGAAACCTTATGGGATCTTGACCCCAACTGTTTATTCGTCGTCAACCCCCAGATGGAAATCAAGGTCATCAACCCTGCTTTTACCGCTCTTTTTCAAGCACCCGCTACCGAAGTCATCGGAAAGAACGCGGCCTTGTTCTTCGATGATATGAGTGATTTTCAGATTGCCTGGGAGCAAGAGATCACGATCACCCGCGAAAAGAGTTTTGCACGCTATGGCACCTACCTGCGGCTGGTGATCTTCCCACTCAAGCAAGAAGAACTGATCGCCTGCATCATGGTCAACCTGACCCAGGAGCACGAACACGATCTGCAGGTGACCCGTTTGAAAGAAGAGCTGCTCACCAACGTCAATCAGGTCATCGACAAGCAAATGAGCATTGCCCAACAGATTGCCGGGCTGCTGGGTGAAACCACGGCAGAAGCCAAGATCAGTTTGCTGAAGATCCGCAATATGCTGGATGAGGACTGATGGCCGTCAGGTATATCGTCGAAACCGCGTATGAATCCGTCAACAAGTTTGGCGAGGAGCTTTGCGGAGATCAAATCCGCTTGCTGGCGAACGAAGAAAAAACGCGGGCGGTGCTCTCGGATGGACTGGGCAGCGGAGTCAAAGCCAATATCCTGTCTTCACTCACCGCGGAGATCAGCGTGCGCATGCTGCGCGAAAACATCTCCATTCAGGAAGTCATCGAGACCATTCTGAAAACTCTGCCCATCGATAAAACGCTCAACCTGGCCTATGCTACCAATACACTCATTGAAATCGATACGACCTCGCTTAAATACCGTCTGTACAATTTCGACAATCCGCCAGTACTGTATTTTCACAACAAAAAAAATACACCCCTGAACTGTATCCAGCATCAGGTGATGGGTTATAACCTCAAAGTATGTGAGGGAACCCTTTCGAAAGGCGATGTATTCATTGTCATGAGTGATGGGCTGCCTCACGCGGGTATTGGCAACGTCTATAACCATTCCTGGGATCAAAACGCCATCGCTGCCTACATCGAAGACCTGTTCAAATATTTTCCATCAGATATCAAAAGCATTGTACAAAAAACGGTCACCCATACCCGGGATCTGTGTGCGGATCGGCCAGCAGACGATATTTCCATGCTGGGGCTGTACCTGCGGCCCAAACAAGCCACCATCGTCTTCACCGGCCCTCCCAGCAATCCCAGCGAGGATGCCGAACTGGTGCGGCGGGTGCTTTCTTTCGAGGGCTTTCGCATCGTATGCGGCGGTACCACCAGTCATCTCATCTCGGCAATCAATGGGCGGCAGATCACCAATAACCCACGCACCATGCACAAAGACGTTCCCCCGGTTGGCAATCTGCCGGGCATCGACCTGTTAACAGAAGGGATCCTGACCCTCTCTAACGCGCTGGAATGGCTGGAGCTTTCTCACGGCAACCCGGCTGTTCTCCCCAAAGATGAAAATGCCGGGTTACAGGTCGCACGCGAGCTGCTTTATTCCGATGAGATCACTTTCCTGGTCGGACTGGCGGTAAACCCTATTTACCAGAACCCCACCCTGCCCCAATCTGTCTCGATCCGTAAGAATCTGGTCGAAAAAATTGCCGAACGCCTGAAGCAGTTCGGCAAGATCGTCCACGTCGAATTTCATTGATCTAAAGAGCGAGAGCATCTTGCGATGCTCTCACTTTTCTTAATTGAGAGGGCGTACCGGACGTCCTTCGATGTAACCCCGATACCCCTGCGGGGAAAGCTGAAATCGTGGCCCGTCTTCATCTGCCCATTTGAAGCCATAAATCTCTGGTTTATAGTGTTTGATCGTTTCCCACATGCTGAGAATGGCTTCTTCGAATTTCTCATCGTCATAAGGCTGACCCTGAAAGATCATCATCTGACAGGCCGGCAGATTGATCAACTCGTAGCCTTCCGGGACCGGGCCAGCATAATTCGCCGGCATTTCCACCCCCTGGGCGTATTTCGAGGTTCCTGGACGGCGCATACATTCCGGCAGCCACATCCCAATTGGCTCGTAAAGTGCTTGCTTGACATTACACAGCTCTTCCCAGACATCACAGCCAACTTCTCCACAATAGGCCATGTAATCCTCTGCCTGAATCCCCCGTTTGAGGATCAATTTACGGGCAGGACGGTCCACTACCTGGACGAAAATCGTGTTTACTTCGTTCATTTGCTTTTCTCCTTTTTCAAGAGAAAGGTATCTATCGAGAACATTGGGGGGAAGGAAGTACTGCAACGGCCGACGCGTCAGTGAAAAAGTCTGCGGAGTCACCCCAAACTCCTTCGAGAACGCGCGTGTGAACCCTTCGTGCGAGCCAAAGACAAAATCAAAGGCCACGTCAACTACTTTGACGTTTTCGTCACGTAAGCGTACCGCCGCTCGAGACAGCCGTACCAAACGGATATATTCGAAGGGAGTTTTGCCGGTCAACTCTTTGAAAACCCTGGCAGCGTGCCATGGCGAATATCCGGCTGCCTCAGCTAATTGATGCAAGCTGATGGGTTCCTTCAGATGTGTCTCGATATAAGACTGCATCCGGTTCACGGCATTCACATTTTCCCAGTTCTCCATACCTCTCCTGATGAGAAAAGGATAACAGGATCAGAATCGCCGTTCTTGACCTGGATTGTGATCTTCGTTGCTTTTGCGGTTAAGCTTTGACTGAAGTGGGCAATGCCGGCATCGCGGGGCCCTCTTTCTCTAATAATTCACAGAGAGCAGCCTTCATCGCCGTACGATCATCCCAGGGATATTCTGTTGTGCCAAAGCACATGGACTGCTCGTGGCCCTTGCCAAACACCGCTACCAGGTCACCCGGCTGCGCCATATGCACAGCACGACGGATCGCCTCTCCCCGGTCAGGTTCGCGGAACATGGTCTGCCCTTCGGCAGCGCCAGCCGCCGTGGCTGCCCCGGCCATTTCAGCCAGAATTGCATCCAGACTTTCTGTGCGCGGGTCCTCCGCGGTCAGGATCGTAACATCCGCCAGACGGGCAGAAGTTTCGCCCATCATGCGGCGTTTTTCGCGATCGCGCAGACCAGCAGAGCCAAAAACGGCAATCAGCCGTCCCTTGCCCATGACACGCAAAGTACGCAAGGCCACCATCAAGGCATTTGGAGTATGAGCAAAATCAACAATGGCGGTGAACGGCTGCCCCAGGTCAATACGCTCCATCCGTCCCGGGACCACCGGCAAACTGGCAATCCCCTGCGCAGCCACCTGCGGATCAATACCCAAAGCACATACGGTGGCTCCAAAAGCCGCCAGACAGTTCGAAACGTCATATTCCCCAGGGATAGGGCAATGCACCGGCACCGACCAGTCTGCCCCCTGCACGGTAAATTCAATCGAATCCGCCGCGGGACGAATATTCACCGCGTTTAAAGTCCCTTTTCCGCGAATGCTGTAGCTGGTCAACTGGCCCGGCACTTTGGTGCGCAGAGGCTCGTAAGAAGAATCATCCGCGTTCAGCACACTGTAGCGAGGGTTCCCCTGCGACTTCGGTGAAGTCTCTGCCAGACTCTCAAAAAGCATCGCCTTGGCTGCCAGATATTTTTCATAAGACCCGTGATAATCAAGATGCTCATGGGTTACATTCGTGATCACCGCCACGTCATATTCACTGCCGGTGACGCGATGCTGCGCCAGACCATGCGAAGTGGTTTCAAGCACCACATGGGTCATGCCAGCTTCAACCATCTTGGCCAAATACCACTGCACATCCGGCGACTCGGGAGTGGTAACGTGAAACCCCGTGTCAATGGTTTCGGCACCGATCATGGCACTAACCGTCGAGACCATACCGCAGGCTACCCCAGCCGCCTTCAGGATCTGATAGATCATGTTCGACGTGGTCGTTTTGCCATCCGTGCCAGTCACGCCAATAACCGTCAGCTTGCGTCCGGGATGGTCATAATAGGCCGCAGCCAGATAAGCCATCGCCTCACGCGCGTCTTCCACGCGCAAATAAGGGATAGTCAAACCGCCGATCTTTTCCGTGCCCAAAATTGCCGCAGCGCCATTCTGAATGGCATTGGGAATGAAATTATGACCATCGGTGCTCAAACCCTTCAAGCAAACGAACACGTTCCCGGGACGCACCCGGCGTGAATCCAGCGCAATTCCACTCACCAGTACATGATCGGAGTTTCCAATGACCTCACAGGGAAGGGGAAGATCCTGAATCAAGCTGGCTAACTTTGGTCTAATAATCATCGGCATGTCTCTTTTTTATAGGATAAGAAAGCGCAACTTTATGATACCTGTTTTTGCGCGCGATGAGCGACCGGCTTCCGGCGGCCCCATAAGATTAAAAGAACTCCCAACCCCAGGCAAGCACCTGCCAACCAGGGAATCCATTCAGGAAGAATGCCCACGAAATTCGTGGTAGTCAGAGTAAATGGCTTGGCATAAAGCGCATACCAATCTCCCTGATCATCCAGGCGAGAAACCCACAACACTCCTGTCAGCACGCCTGGCACGTATGTTTGTGCCGTCCAGCGGAAATTCAACTCATGGCCAGGTACAGCCGTTTCGGTAAGTGTCCCCTGCGGGGTAAGCAAGACGTTACCCAGCTCCAGCCTTCCTTGAAACGAGAGAGTCTCGGCAGAGTTTTCTGATGCGGCGGTGACCAGCTTGACCAGATACTCATTTTTCATGTGGCTCCAGCCCCGTTCCGCCAGCTTCACAGAAAGCCGTACTGAAGTACCATCCGCAAGGGTTAAATTCACCGCGGTCAGATCCGCCCTGGGATAAATCAACCAGACACAAAAAACGCCGATTCCCACGGCGAGTATAAACAAACCTGTCCAAAATTTCCATTTCATAGTCCGAATTATACCAAACGAGAGAGGGTTCACCTCTCTCGTCTTCATTACTTATCAAAACAGTACAGGGTGACTTCCTTCAACTCCGTCCACCGCAATTGCTTGAAGCCCAGAGTCTGGCTCCAGGTTTCCATTTGCGCCGGTGGAATGCGTTCCACGAGGCCGGGGCCAAAATCTTGAGCGCGATAAGGCCATTCCAGTACAGCCAAACGCTGCGCGCAAACACGGAAGGCTTCCTGCAGGGCTTGCAGCGGCTCATCTGCTTCGTGCAGCACCAGGCCCATAAATACCACATCAAAAGTGGTTCCGCTGATGGGTAATTGTTCTGCAATTCCCAGCTTGAAATCACCCGCGGGCACAAACTGACGGGCAGCTGCGATCATTTCCGGGTTAGCATCCACGCCCGTGAGGGTAACTCCTCGTGCAGCGAACTCTTCAGCAAACAGCCCGGTGCCCGTACCGATATCCAGAACAGAGTGGATTTCTTTTACACCAGCGCAAGCAAGATCAACCACCCGAGCTACTTCCAGGCGTGCAATCCGATCTGGATTACGCAAACGGGCAATGTCTCCGTGAAAACGTCTTTCATGCATGTCGTTTATCCTTTTTGATTCGTTGATCGAGAAAACTTCCGCTGCAGCCGCCAGTGTAGATAAGGAGCAGCCAGTTTGCGGGCGTAATATTTCAACACGATGGGCGCAAAACGAGAACCTCCATCGCGGTAATGCACCCGCAGCATTTCGGGCCAACAGCGGGCATCCGCATCCACGGTCTTGGCACCGGCATGAAGGCGAAAGTTCGCCCACACCCGCCCCGGAAGATACTGCAATTGACTAACCTGGGCCAAACGCACCCACAGGTCATAATCCATAGCGAAAAAGAAGCTGTCATCCAGCGGGCCAACCTGGCGCCAAAGATCAGCACGGAAAAAGGTCGCTGGCTGAGGAATGTGCACGTATCCGCGACGCAAACGCCGCAAATCAGTCTGCGCGGCCGGGAATTGCCCCACCACGCGGCCAGACTCATCGATGAAATGCAGATCACCGTAAACTGCTCCCACAGCAGCCTGACTTTGCAAAAAAGTGACTGCCTCACGAAAAGCACCCGGGTTATAGGTATCATCTGAATTGATCCAGGCCAGAATCTCGCCGTGAGCCCGGGCAAAGCCTTTGTTGATCGCTTCTGTCTGACCTTTATCTGGCTCTGAAGCCCAATAAGCCAGACGATCAGCATATTTGTGGATGATTTCCACGCTGTTATCCTGCGAGGCGCCATCGATCACGATGTACTCGATATTCGGATAATCCTGCTCAAGCACCGAGAGCATGGTTTCTTCCAGGAACTGGCCCTGATTGAACGACGGCGTCACGATACTGATCAGCGGCAGAGAAGATTCAGCCCCCATCGATCGCCTCTTTCAAGGGGTGACGCAGATCAAAAAGATAATAGCCATCCCCCTGCTCGTAAGGATAGTTGGCAAATAAATAATCGTGCAAATTCTGCTGTGAGTTGAAATCGTTGATCAAAGTAACCAAAAAGTAATCACATCCCTGTGTCTTTTCAGCAAACTGCTGTTCAAAGGATTCCTGAACGGTGCCAGAAAGGCGTTCGACTGCCTGATCGCCCTGAGTATCCCACAAAACCGGCATAATATCGCCCCAGAAGCTCAAGCGGTAGCCGTAATCGTGGGTCAGGGCAACAATTTTCGTCGCATGGCCGATCTTTTCCCCTAAGGCCTGCCAATAAGGAGGTTCATTTTGATAATCAGACGAGACCAGTTCCGTTTTTGCCTTGAGCACGGCCAGAGATGAGCCAAAGACCAGCACCGCCAACAAAAAAATCTGCGCCAGCATTTTGGGCTGGGTCTCACTGATCGCCCGGTCGATCCACTCAAAAACCAGCCCCACCCCAATCGCCACCATAGGGATCAGGGGAAGCTGATAATAATTATGGGTATAGATGTGATAAGAAAAAGTAAAGCCCTGCAGCAAATAACCGATCCAGAGGCAGCCATACAGTACCCGGGCGGGCTTGCTGCGCAAGCCAAAGAAAGCCAGCACCGCCAGAAACAGCGGAATGTAATCCACCACGGATTTCGCCATCATGAACCAGTTCTTGTACCAGCTGGGCTGAATATACAACTGCGGGAAGAAACGCGAACCAAAAATCGAGCCGGAGTTATTCCCCACCGTGGCACTGAGCGCAAAATAGATCACCGCTGGCAGCAAAGATAAAGCTGCCATCAAGTAAACGCGCCCGTTGCGCACCGCTGGCTTCCAGCCGCGCATCAAGACAAAGCCAATGAAAGGCACCCCCACAAAGAAAACAGCCGTCGATTTGACGAGCACCGCCAAACCAGTGACCAGGCCGGCGGTCAGAGCAGCACCAAGCGAATCACGTTCATACCAGCGATATTGAAAATAAAGCGCCCACAGCATCAGAAAGATCATCAAGGGATCCGGCTGAAAACTGCGGCTGGCAACTACCCCAAAGGGCAGCAACTCGTAGAATGCCAGAGCCAACGAAGCTCCGCTGGCCGAGAGAAACTTGCGCGCCAGCAGATAAAGCGGAATCCCCCCCAACACCCAGAACAGCACCGAATAGGCCCGCGGAATTTCGGGGTTCTCCTGCCCCATCAGGGCATAAGTCCAGGCGGTAATATGTTCCAGGATCGGAGGCTCCACGAGCAGTTCCGCCTTGCCAGCAGCAATGCCAGACGCCCGTACTTCGGGGTCCAGGGTGCGAGTAGAGGGCAAATCCATGGAATAGTAATAGCCCCGTGCCAGGATAAGAGAATGCAACTGACGAGTGGCCGCGAAATCCAGCGGCGGATTGCTGAAATTGAAGGAACGAGCAACAAGGCCCAGGGCAATAAAAAAAACCACCCAGAACAACCGCGTCCAGCGATTATTCTTCAAAAATAAAACTGTGCGTTCAGGTGCAGTAGATTCCATATCGCTCATTCCTTATTCAAGCGCGTCACACGGTCAGCAATACGCTTCTGACGCAGTTTTTCCAGCCCCAATGGAGCCAGTAGAGCAAAACCCATGCGGTACCATTCAGGCAGAATGATCCCAGGTGAAAGCAAAAAACCGCGCCAATAAGAGCGGAATGACTTACGATATTCTTTTGCATCAAGAAGATAAAAAGCATTGATACGCTCTGCGCCAGCTTTCACGTAGGGCGCCAGAGTGGTATATTTTTCGGCAAAAGCCGGCTCACGAGCCAACCAATCGGCAATACGGTAGGCTTCCTGGCCAAACTCCGCGGCCTGAGCCAGATTTTTGCAGTCTTCGTGATAATGGGCCCCTGCCCAAAGCTGGGGAACGTAGCGAATCTCAGCGTGCAGCCCCATACGCAGCCACAACTGGTGATCCAGCAAAAAATGATAACTTTTCTCCAACGGGCCAGCCTGCTCCAATACAGAGCGGCGCAAAAAGACAGCCGGCTGACCAATAATGTGAAAGGTCATCAGATGCGACAGATCCCAGGGACCATAGCGCAATATATTGAGAGTCCGCTCATCACGGTCTACCACCTGCACATCGCCAAAGACCAGGCCCACTTCAGGATGAGATTCCAACTCGGCCACTGCAGCCCGAATTGCGCCAGGCTGATAAAAATCATCCGAGTTGACCCAGGCCACGTACTTGCCTCTGGCACGAGCGAAACCCTTATCGATGGCCTCCGCCTGACCGTGATCCCGTTCAGAGACCCACCAGGCAAGACGATCAGCATAGCGCTGAATGATCTCCAAGCTGCCATCCGTGGATCCTCCATCGATCACCATGTACTCGAGATTGGGATAATCTTGATCCAGCACCGAGCGGATGGTTTGTTCGAGAAAAGCCGCCTGCTGGTAGCTGGGGGTAATAATGGTGACGAGGGGAAATTCATTCATGTCAGAATAAACTTTCGTAATCAACTTTCGGGAAAACTGCGAGTTTACCGCCTACCGTGGCGTCGATGATCTCGCGGTCTGCCTTGCGATAGGCTGCGCGGGCAATCGTATAAGCCAGCTCAGAGGTTTCAAGATCAGGCAATTGCCAGCGAAAACCCTTGCCAAAGTAGCCCGGGTTAAAATGGTTGGGATCATCTCCCCCGGAAACCACCGTGGAATTCGGTTTGCCCTGGGTAGCAAAACTATGGTCCACCCCAATCAGGATCACCTGTTTAAAACCAATATAGTAAGCCAACTGCATCGCCACGTAAGTCACCGTAGCACCTTCCCACAGACGCCCAGCAGCGTTGCCGTTGAAACCAGGCAAAACGTAAGAAGTGTACAGATAATGCAAATTGGGCGCCGGTTCGATCCACTTACGGCCGCGCCACGACACAAAAGTCGGGATCGGCAAAGCGCGAATATCTTGGGCACACTGCTCAATGACCAGATCATTAACCGTCAGCAGCAAGGAAGTCATAAAGCCCAGATCGGGGAAAGCCAGATAGAAACGGTTCATGCCAATGGTAAATTCATTCTTCAATTTGGAAAGATCGGTATTCTTCAGGCTGGGGCCGTTGCCAATAATGAAACAGCGTTCTCCCAGGTGAGTATTGTGCAGAGTTTTGATCTTCTGAATCGAATCACGGCGCCAGGGGTGAAGCGTGCTTTGCGGAAGCTCCCCGGCTACCTGAAAAGCATCGCGTGCCGTGCGCAATCCATTCACCAACGGAGCGGGTAAGGTATGGATAAACTTTGCGCGCATGAACTACTCCGTACTCAAACGAGCGGTGGCCCCGCCATCCACAATGAGAGCCTGGCCGGTCATAAACGAAGATTGTTCTTCATCCGCCAGAAAATAGATCGCATGAGCAATTTCGGAAGGCTGACCAATCCGGCCATTGACCGTTTTACGGGCCAGGTTATCCAGCCGTTCAGTAATGGTCGGGCCGCTGACGTGACCGCGATCCATGCCGCTGCGCAGCATAGGAGTATCCACTGCCCCCGGCAGTACCGCATTGACGCGGATATTATTTGCCGCAAATTCGATGGCCATCGCCCGGGTCAATGCCAGGATGCCGCCTTTGCTGGCAGCATAGGCAGCAATACTGGCAGAAGTCTGCACCGCATGCACAGAAGAAACATTCACAATGGCCGCTTTGCCAGCTTTGACCAGCAAAGGATGAGCATAACGAGCGCCGATAAACGTCGGGCGCAAGTTCGTCGCAATCGTTTGATCCCATTCTGCTACGGAAGTCTCGAGAATGGGTTTGGCAATCTGAACGGCCGCATTGTTGACCACCGCATTCAGAACGGGGGTAAACTCAGCCGCCTCGGCATACATTTTCACAATCTGATTGGCATCAGAGACGTCCTTTTGAATGAACAAACCATTCTTAGGGAAATCTTCCCCAAATGCGTTGCGGTCTACGCCAATGACCACCCAACCCTTTTCAGCAAAAAGCTGAACAGCAGCACGGCCAATCCCTCCAGCGGAACCGGTGATCAATACCACCCGATTATTCTGTGTCATCTTTGCCTCGCTTAAATGGTTTTCTCAAATTCCGGCAAATCTTCTGCGGCGATTTCTAACCCCTGCAGCAAATTGCGGATTGTGTTCCAGTGTACCCGTTCCCAGGCTGCCGGGCTGGAGTTGCTGTTGTGAGGGGCCAGCATCACATTTTCCATCTTCAATAGCGGAGAATCCAACGGAAGCGGTTCCTGCTCGAAGACATCCATGGCTACCCCACCGGGGCACCCTGCCTGCAAAGCCTCGACCAGATCCTTCTCATTGACCACGGGGCCGCGAGAAGTGTTGATCAAGACCGCAGTGGGTTTCATATAAGAAAGGGTCGTCTTATTGATCAGATGGCGACTGGTCGGGTTCAAATCAGTGTTCATGCTCACGTAATCTGAGCGCTCGAGCAATTCCTGTAAAGACACCATCTCTACCTTGTTTTCGAGAATGAAGTCAGGGGCCACGGGCACAATATCCGTGCCTAAAATGGTCATGCCAAAACCGCGGGCGCGACGGATCACCGCCTTGCCAATATTGCCCAGGCCCACCACCCCCAGAGTGCACTCCGAGAGTGAGCGGCCAGGGATCTTTTTCCACTCGCCGCTTTTCAT
>JAAZOQ010000319.1 GCA_012797695.1 Anaerolineaceae bacterium
GATTTCAATCGGGCGGAGCGCCGTTTCTCACCTAGCAGAATAATGCGCGTATGCCGGCGCTGCAGGCTAGCACAGGCATTCTTGATAAGCGGTTTCTTTTACAAGGGAGGGGTGATAAGCAAAAGGATCAAACACCGTTTGCACGGCCCGCTGTAAAAGCTTCTCGTACTCGGTGGTGTCGATTTGAGAATGCAGAGGCTTTTCTGGCAGGTCCCAGGCCTGCACCCCATCGTGGGTCAAAGTGTAGAGGAAGCGAATTTTCTGCCCGGGTCTTTTATCCTGGCCAATGGACTGCAACTGTTTCAAGGCCCGGGCAGCCGGTGAAGGCGATTTGTAAGCTGAAAGTTCGCGGCTCAACCGCTGACTGATGATTAACTGATTCAGGGGAATTTGGCCCAAACGCAGCAGGGATACCTTTTGCTGCAAGAATCGCTCGGCTTGCTGGATGGAATAGGTCAGTTGAGCGGGCGATTTGGCAGAGGCCAGTATCTTGACCAGCTCGATCTGAGTGTCGGTGACAAAAGGGGGCATATCTCCGCGGCGGGCCTCGATCCCGCGGAATTTAATACTGCCGTCCTGAAAAACACCAAAATAACGGTTGGGAACGGCGACCCGCTTATCCGCGCGCGAGGGCAGAAAAGCCAGCCAGCGGTAAATTCCATCCAGAGCAATCGATAGGCCAGTGCGTTCTGAAATTGCGTCCAGCAATGGGCCGAGCTGATCAGGGCGCGAAACACCGTCTTTGATTACCCACAAGGCATCCACGTACATGTGCAGGATCTCATACCCCATGTCTTCAGCAGTCTCTTTGGCGGTCAGTAATGCCTCGCGCCCCATCATGGTCACGGACTCATGGGATTCGATGCGGCCAAATTTTGCGTTTTTATACCCCAGATACCCAAAACACGTCACCAGCAGCCATTTATAGGTTGCCGAAGCGGCCTGATACCGCTTATACCGTGGGTCCGTGGGTGGCAAGGAACCCAAAGCCAGTTTGATCTTGACCCGTTTATCGAGAAGAGGTTTCAGGGTCAGGGGAACGAGACCTGGTTCTGTCTCTGAACCGAGATGATCTGGGCGGCTGGTTTCTGGGGATATATTGCATTTGACCATCACGCTGGGGTACATCGAAATGAAGTCCAGTTCGGCTACGTTGTGATGCAGGCCGATCTTGGGCTGATAGACCAGTCCTCCTTGATCGTAAGTGATCATTTCCGCCGCAGTTTTCACCTGCTCTACTTGCTGTTTGTGCCAGGGGACCAGAATGTGGTTTCTGAGTGCGGTGAGGACTTGCATCGATGAGATGCCGGTGCCGGGAGAGGTCCGGGCCGAGGTTTGGATCGGCAGGGTGGTGACACGGGCAGATTCAAGGACTCCTTCCAGACCGCAGTCTTTGAAAAGAAAGGAATTCTTTTTATCCAGATGCAGTCTGCCAAATAAATGGATCTGCTGGTTGTTGAAGACAATATGCCCGTAGGAGAAATACGACCGCTCATTTTTTCGAATGATCCTGTGCTCAGGATCGCGGTTGAGCGGCAGGGAGAAGTGAAGCTCAGCACTCTTTTGAATAAGATAAGGCAAAATCCAGCTATCTCCGTAAGCAGTGATCAGAATATCTGGATCGTAAGCGGTAAGAATTTCGGCAAGACCTTCAAGCAATTTCTGAGGGTGAGCGAGCGCCAATTCTTCCCCCATTTGGGCGTCGTCATATACCAGAAGCGATTGCGGCGGAGCATATTGCGGATCAACATCTGAATCGAGATTCAAGATCCGCAGCGAGACAGCCTGGGGGTCTGTTTCCCACGGAGAATCCAGAACATGTAAAGACGAGACCGTGCCAGCCGCATCATATTCGATTTCACAGCGAGCTAATGGGAAGGTATCAAAGAGGGCCGCGTGGCGCAGCGATAGCTGGATATCCGCGTTGTAGTAGTCTAGATCCGGAAAGGCTTTGCAAAGCTGTGCAAACAGGCGGGGCTGGCAGGCGGCATCTGTGTGTATGCTCAAAAGGGTAACTGGTTCAGTCAAAAACAGATCGCGCCCTTGACTGCGTTCCAGCTTCACCGGGATGGGTTGGTTGCGCAGCCACTGCCAGGCGCTGCGCAGCCGCGGCGCCGGCCCGGCGATCGCAAACTCAACCGTAAAAGGCTGACGCAAGCGCAGTCTTTTCCCGGTTTGCGTCACGATCCATAACACAACGCCTGCTTCTGAGTCCGGGTATAGATCAAGAAGCCAACCAGTACAGTCTCTCATTTCTCGATCTGCTTTTGCAAGCTCTCAATGATCGTTTGCAGATGCTTCACTTGCTTGTGCTCTTCGATGAGCATCGAGAGGAGAATCGATTCCATCGGCAAAGCCCGTGAGGCCAGCGAGGCCGCCGCCCGAAAATTTTTTGCCGCCGCAAAAAGCTCGTCGAAAATGGCCTGGTCCTCTCGGCGCAATGCCCGACGAAAAGGCAAAAAGGCGGTTTCTTCGGATTGTAATTGCTGAGTGATGGAGATTTGAGTTCTACCCATAAATTCCTCACATCTAGAATGGCCACAACGTTTCTTGCGGCTGCGGCGCCGCAGGGGTGGTTTCTTCAAAGTGATAGGTGGTGTGAGCGCTCTGGGTCAGAGCACTCAACAGAGAGACGCGCTCCACACTTAAAGAAGACAGCGGGCTTACGCTGACCAGAACCGGGGAGGTCTGGCAAAGGCGTCGTAAGCTGTCGATGGATTGTGCCAGAAGCCGGTGACTTTCAGCCAGCGAAACATCCTCATCCAAAAAGGTGGATAGCAGATCAACAACAATGATCGGGGTACCCTTCAGATCAGGTTCTTGATGGAGCATGGCTGTAACTTGATAACAGGTGAATGCACGGCTGATCTGGATGGCTGCCAGCGTATCATTGACATCGGTGGTCAGGCTGCGGATTACTTTGGCAATGGGGAAAACATTGGTACGGTTCCCGCAGTCTAAGACACGAACCGGGGCGGATAAAGCGAGGTGCGCAATTACTTCATCTGCCAGAGAGATGCCGGCGTGGGGGGCGACAACCAATGTGATCGTGCCCGCAACGGAAGGAAAGAGCAAAGGGTTCATACCCTCATTGTAACAGAATATATGTTCTAGTACAAGATTTCTAAAATAGGGTTTGTTCAGGCAAGATCAGATCTGGCGATTCAACGGCAGGGTTATTTACTTCTGACCCAACCTGAACCCGCTGCATTTGATTGGCCGGGTACGCAGATAGCAGGGATTGCAGTTGCACCATGGGAGTCAGGCCGATCCAGTTGTCAGCGGCTTTGCGGTCGAGAATGACGGGCATTCGGTCGTGGATTGGGGCAACCAGATCATTGGGGGGGCAGGTGATGATCGTACAGGTTTGCAGGGGCTGACCGGCGGGCGAAATCCAGCTTTCCCACAGGCCGGCAAAGACAAAGGGGGCATGGTCCTTTAATGTGAAGTAATACGGTATGGATCGTCCGCCGGGGTTTTTTTGCCATTCGTAAAACCCGTCTGCCAGGATCAGACAGCGGCGCTTTTGAAAAGCACTGCGAAAGGAGGGCTTTTCTGCCAGGGTTTCACCCCGGGCGTTGATCATTTTGTTTCCTATCGCGGGGTCCTTGGCCCAGGAGGGAATCAGCCCCCACCGCATCCACTGCACACGCCTGGTTTCCGGGTTGCTTACCACCGCGACGTTCTGAGTGGGGGCAACATTGTATCGCGGGACCATTACTTCAGAGACAAATGCAGTGTCGAAGTCGTAAACAAGGGCATACCCGTTTGGAGTGAGGATGAGTGTAAATCTGGCACACATAGTAAGAATTATTCTAGCGTAAAATCCATGATCTGTGTTGGAATGCAGGACTATGCTGATGGGTAATCCCCCCCTTCATGATCAGGCGTCGCTCCGCCCCTACCCCCAATTATACGCGCGTGGTCGGCGCGGCGAGATATTTTGAACCGTTTCAAATTGCCTGTTGACAGCGGCGGCAAAACTCTCTATAATACTCAATTGAAACGGTTCAACTCTCATGACAACCATTCGTGAAATTGCCCAAACTGCTGGTGTCTCCATTGGCACCGTGTCGAATTATCTCAATGATCCGGCACTGGTGGCGGAGGAGACGCGTGCCCGCATCGAGGGGGTGATCAAGCAACTGGATTACCACCCCAAGGCGGCCGCCCGCAGTTTGAAGTCGCGTCTGACCCACCGCATCGGTTTGGTGCCAGTGGTTTCGCCGGAGGATAACCGTTCCGCGGACCCGGGGGACAATGCGTTCCTCGAGCTGCTGGCCGGGCTGAACACCGTGGCCGCCGAAAACGGCTTCGACATTCTCATCTCGGCGGCGACCAACCCCGCTCAGGAGCTGAATACGTACGAGCGCGTGGTGGGGGAGGCCCAGGTGGATGGCATGGTGCTGATGGGCATCAACGCTCACGATGCGCGCCTCAAATTCCTCAGCGCCAAGAAGTTCCCTTTCGTGGCTTACGGCCGTTCTGATCTGCCCCTGCAGTACCCCTACGTCGACGTGGATGGCGCGGCCGGTCTGGCCGCGGCGGTCGATTACCTGGCCGGGCTGGGCCACCGGCGCATTGCGTACATCACGCCGTCTCCAAGCCTGATGTGCACCAGCCAGCGCTGGGAAGGTTTCGTGCGCGGCATGGAGCAGAATCGTCTGCCCATCGAAGAAGAATACGTGATCCAGGGCGGGTTCGGCGAGGTGGAGGGCATCCGCTGCACTGAGCAGCTGCTGGCACTGCCGCAGCCGCCGACGGCGATCTTGACCTCGAATGATACCTGTGCCTTCGGGGCCATCCGCACCCTGCAGAATCACGGGCTGCAGGTGGGTAAAGAGGTATCGGTCATCGGTTTCGACGACATCAGTCTGGCCGACCACTGGCAGCCCTCTCTGACGACGCTTTCTCAGCCTTTCCGTAAGATCGGCTTTTATTTGATGCAATCTTTGCTTTCCATTCTTTCCGGTGAGAATGCCTCACCGCAGATTTTGCTGGAGGCTCCCCTGATCGTGCGGGAGTCGACCGGGATGTGTCTGGACTAAAAAAATTTCGCTGCGGATTGAAACGTTTCAAGTCAGAGGATCCTGCAATACGAATGAAGCAAGAGAAAGATCTGCAAGTGCAACATAACTGTAATGAGTCTAAAGGAGGCACGTTCATGAATAAAAAGTTGTTCGTCGTCCTGGCAACGATCCTTGTTGCCTCAATGGTTCTCTCGGCCTGCGCCAGCGCTACCGCCACCCCGGCCCCGGCAGAGACCACTGCTGCTGCCGCGACCGATGCGGCCACCACCGCGGCTGCGACTACCGCCGCTCCCAGCGGCGAGCAGGTGGAGATCACCTTCTGGCACACTTATAACGAAGATGGCACCGAAGCCAGCACGTTGAATGATGTGTTGATCCCGCAGTTCGAAGCGGCCCACCCCAATATCAAGGTCACCGCGGTTTCCGTCCCCTACGATAACTTCCGCGAGAAGCTGCTGGCTGCCATTTCCGCCGGCGATGCCCCGGATTTGATCCGCACCGACATCATCTGGGTGCCTGAGCTGGCCAATACCGGCGCCCTGGCTGCCCTGGATGAGGTCATGCCCGATTTCGCTGACTTCAAGAGTGCCGTTTACGATGGCCCGCTGAGCACCAACTACTGGCAGGGTCATTACTATGGTCTGCCTCTCGATACCAACACCAAAGTCTGGCTGTGGAATCAGGACCTGTTCACCCAGGCTGGCCTCACCAGCGCTCCGGCGACCCTCGCCGACGTCGAGACCGATTGCCAGGCCATCAAAAAGGTCAACCCCGATGCCTACGTTTTCGCTGCCGATGGCCTGTATTCCTGGGTCACGCTGCCGTGGGTGTGGAGTGAAGGTGGTTCGGTCACGGATGAGAACATCACCACGGCCACCGGTTACCTCAATAGCCCCGAAACTGTGGCGGCTTACACCTACCTGCTGAAGCTCTACAAAGAGGGCTGCATCGCCCCGGTCATCATGGGCGACGGTGTGGACGTCTTCACCGGTTTCGCTTCCGGCACCTATGCCAGCACTGATAACGGCCCCTGGTCTTACTCCATTCTGGCTGGCCAGTTCCCCGATTTCAAGTTCAGCGCTTCCCTGTTCCCGGCGGGCCCTGCCGGTTCCATCGACATCGTTGGTGGCGAAGATGTCAACCTGACCGCTCAGTCCAAACACCCGGCCGAGGCGATGGAATTCATCCGCTTCCTGCTCAGCAAAGAATATCAACTGAAGATGATGGAAGTGGGTCAAATGCCCGTTCGCTCCGATCTGGCTGATACCGACGAGGTCAAGAATCATCCTTATCTGGGTATCTTCTTCGAACAGATGGCAACTTCCAAAGCCCGCACCGCTCACCCGGCCTGGTCGCAGATGGATACAATTATTACAGATGCCGGTCAATACATTTTCCGCGAGGAAAAGACTCCCCAGCAGGCGTTGGATGACGC
>JAAZOQ010000320.1 GCA_012797695.1 Anaerolineaceae bacterium
GAAGAAGGGGCCATCGGATACGTTGGTTTCGGCAATCTCGAAGACAGTCTGAAGCTGCTAGCCATCAACAACGTCACCCCCAGCCAGGAAACCGCCAAAGACGGCACCTACCCCCTCATCCGCCCCCTCACCCTGATGACCGGGCCTCTTTCTCAACCGCTGGCACAAAAATTCGTCGATTTTGCCATGAGCGATCAGGGTCAGCAATTAATCAACAGTCTGGGTTGGATCCCAGTCAAATAATGCTTTTGCCATCAATAGCTGGTTTGAGCCGGAACTGACGCCAAGCAGTTCCGGTTCGCATTCAGGTACCGTATAATAGAAGAAAGCACGGGATTCACACAAGCGAGGTACCCGATGAAGAAGAAAACCCTATGGACCAAAGTTCTGGCAGTGGCCGGGACTGTCTTACTCTGGCTGCCCATCGCAGCCACATTGATCACCGCCATCATTGGTTCGATCAGTGCCAGGACGTTCCTCTTCGACTACTTGATGCCGGCTGAACTCTTCCCACTGGCCTTTGTCGGTGCCGGGCTGCTGCTGTGGGCCAGTTTCCGCGCCAAACTTCTCGTCAGACCCATCTCGTGGGGATTGGATGCCGTGATCGGCCTGCCGGTTGCCGCCCAACTGATCGCCATCTTCACTGGCCTGGCTAACGGGGACGTCGCCCGCGGCGGCTGGCAGGAAATTTTGGTGACTACCTTGATCGGGCTGTACGGGCTGGCGATCATTGCCACCGGCATCCTGGGCATCCAGCTTTGCCAGAAACTCTTCAAAAAAGCCTGAGTTCCCTTGACAGAACCTTTGAAGGTGATAGAATAGCGGCTTATATGAATTTCATGTCTGTTTCTTCCCAGATGCGACGACCGCTACCGACTTCTCAGCCAGAAGGACGGCAGCTTTTGCGTATCGCGAAATAGACGCCTGATCGTATTGTAAAATAGATCAATCTAGCCCTCCTTCACGGAGGGTTTTTTATTTTAATTTTGCTTTCAAAAGGAGATTTTCCATGAACCCAGTAAATTGCCCTGAATGTGATGCCGAGATCACCCTCGAAGCCGGCGTAGAAGTCGGTGAGATCATCGTCTGCCCGGATTGCGGGGTGGACCTCGAAGTCGTCAGCCTCGACCCCGCCGAAATACAGCCTGCCCCCATGGAGCAGGAGGATTGGGGCGAGTAAGCCATGACCAAACGTCTGCACATCGGCGTGCTGTACTCGCGCGTCCGCGTCGAAGAGAAATGGATCTTCGGTGCCATGGAAAAGCGCGGCATCGACTATGAGCGCCTCGATGATCGTGAACTGGCCTTCGATCTCGAACAGCCCGCGAAATGGCGCGAGTTCGATGCGGTGCTCGAACGCAGCATCAGTTACACCAGCGGCCTTTACTCGCTGCGCGTGCTCAACTCTTTCGGCGTGCCCACGGTCAACACCGCCAGCGTCGCCGAAGTGTGCGGAGATAAGCTGGTGACCAGCGCCCTGCTGGCCCAGGCCGGGGTACCCCAGCCGCACGTGGTCACCGCATTCACCCCCGAGGCCGCCCTCGATGCCATCGAAGCCTTCGGCTACCCGGTGGTGCTCAAGCCCGTCGTCGGCTCCTGGGGCAGGCTGCTGGCCAAAGTAAATGACCGCGATGCCGCTGAAGCAATCGTGGAGCATAAGGCCACTCTGGGCTCAGTACAGCATTCTGTGTTCTACATTCAAGAATATATTCAGAAACCCGGACGCGACATCCGCGCCATCGTGGTGGGTGACCGGGTACTGACCGCCATCTACCGCAAATCGGGGCATTGGATCACCAACACCGCCCGCGGCGGCGAAGGCGAAGTCTGCCCCATTACCCCCGAAATTGAGGACCTGTGCCTGCGCGCCGTCCACGCCGTCGGCGGCGGAGTACTGGCCGTGGACCTGGTAGAGCATCCGCAAAAGGGCATGCTGGTCAACGAGATCAATCACACCATGGAATTTCACGCCGCACAACCCATCAGCGGGGTGGACATTGCCAGTGAGATCGTCAATTACACCGTCGAGGTGGCTAAGCAAGCCGCCGCGCGTCAGGAGGCAACGGCATGAGTGTTTCTGTATCCATCATTGGGGGGTCGGGCTACGGCGGCGGCGAACTGCTGCGCCTGCTGCTCGGCCATCCTTACGCCGAGGTCAAACAGGTGACCTCACGCTCGCACCTGGGCGAGTACGTCTATCAGGTGCACCCCAACCTGCGCAAACGCACCACTCTCAAATTCTGCGCCCCGGAGCAGATTGAGCCCGTGGATGTGCTCTTTCTGGCCCTGCCGCACGGACAGACCCAGCACAAGATCGCTGAATACGCGGCCCTGGCTGGCAAGATCATTGACCTCTCAGCCGATTTCCGGCTCAAAGACATGCAGGCCTACCAGCACTGGTATGGCACTGCCCATGCTGCCCCGGAGTGGCCGGCCAAGTTCGTTTATGGCCTGCCCGAGCTGCACCGCGCGGAGCTGGCCGCGGCCCATTACGTCAGCGGGGTTGGCTGCAATGCCACCGCTGTCAATCTGGCGCTGCTGCCGCTGCTTCAAGCCCACCTGATCGAGGCGGATGCACCGATTCTGGCCGAGATCAAAGTCGGCTCTTCAGAAGGCGGGGCGGAAGGCAATGCCGGTTCACTGCATGCAGAACGGGCCAACGTCATCCGCACCTTTTCGGCTTTCGGCCACCGTCACACCGCCGAGGTGATGCAGGAGATGGGCGTGAGCCAGGTCTCCCTCACCGTCAGCGCCGTGGACCTGGTGCGCGGGGTGCTCGCCACCGTTCATGCACAGGTCAAAAGCGGCGTCAACAGCAAGGACTGCTGGAAAGCCTACCGCACAGCCGCGGCAGAGAACCCCTTCGTGCGCCTGGTCAAAGAACAGCGCGGCATCTACCGCGTGCCCGAACCCAAGATCCTGGCAGGCAGCAATTATGCCGACCTGGGCTTCGAACTGGATGAAAGCAACGGCCACATTGTCTCGATGTGCGCAATCGACAATTTAATGAAGGGGGCGGCTGGATCAGCGGTACAATGTTTTAATCTGATGCAGGGTTACCCCGAAGACTGTGGGCTGGAGTTCACCGGCCTGCATCCGTACTAGGAGGCGACTATGAGTGAAATCATTGTCGTCAAACTGGGCGGCACAGAGGGGGTCAATTTTTCGTCCATCTGCGCCGACGCTGTCTCTCTCCAGCAGCAGGGGCGGCAGTTGGTTTTCGTCCACGGCGGTTCCGCCGAGGCGAATGCCCTGGGCGAGGCGCTGGGGGCACCACCCCGGATCATCACCTCGCCCTCGGGCTACACCTCGCGCTACACCGACCGCAAGACACTGGAAATCTTTTTAATGGCGGTCAACGGCAAGGTCAATTCGCTGCTGACCGAGCAACTGCAGGGACTGGGGCTCAACGCGCTGGGGTTGAGCGGACTCGACGGCCGCCTGCTGCAAGCCGAGCGTAAAGAAGCCATCCAGAGCATCGAGAATGGCAAACGCAAGATCATCCACGACGACTACACCGGCAAGATCAGCGCCGTCAACAGTGCTTTGCTGCACCTGTTGCTCGGCGCAGGTTACCTGCCGGTGATCGCACCGGTAGCGGTCAGCCCCAGGGGTGAAGCCCTCAACGTGGATGCGGACCGGGCAGCGGCGATGGTTGCCGGTGCTCTGCAGGCTGAAACGCTGGTGCTGCTCACCGCCGTTCCCGGCCTGATGGCCAAATTTCCCGAAGAAAGCAGTCTGATCACACGCCTGAGCGCCGCCCAACTGGAGGGCGCGCTGGACGCAGCTCAAGGCCGCATGAAAAAGAAAGTGCTGGGCGCGCAGGAAGCGCTGGCAGCCGGGGTCGGGCAGGTCATCATCGCCGACGGACGCATCGCGGCCCCCATCAGCAGCGCCCTCAGCGGAAAGGGCACGGTGATTGCATGAACAGTCACGAGATCATTCAGATCGAGAACGAGCATACCTCGGGTGTCTACGCCAAGCAGCCGCTGGCTTTCGTCCGCGGGCAGGGAGCCGTGCTGTGGGACGTGGAAGGCAACGCCTATCTGGATTGCTCTTCCGGGCATGGAGTGGCCAACCTGGGCCACGCCCATCCGCGCATCAGCGCCGCCCTGGCCGAACAATCCACGCGCCTGATCACCCTCTTCGAGACCTTCCCGAACGATCAGCGCGCTCAATTAATGGAAAAACTGACCCGGCTGGCCCCGGGGCTGGAACGCGTCTTTTTCTGTAACTCGGGCACGGAAGCCGTTGAAGCCGCCCTCAAGTTTGCCCGCCTTTCGACCGGACGCCAGGGAATCGTGGCCGCCATGCGCGGTTTTCACGGACGCACGCTGGGGGCCCTTTCGGCCACCTGGAACAAGAATTACCGCGAACCCTTTCTGCCGCTGGTGCCGCAATTCACCCACGTACCCTACAACAAAGCCCATGCTCTCGAAAAAGTCGTTACCGATGAGACCGCCGCAGTCATCCTCGAGGCCGTGCAGGGCGAAGGCGGCGTATACCCGGCGGCCCCCGGTTACCTCGAAACCGCGGAACGCATCTGCCGCAACCACGGCGCGCTGCTCATCATCGATGAAGTGCAAACCGGTTTTTGCCGCACCGGCAAGATGTTCGCCTATCAGCATTCACGCATCACCCCCGATCTGCTGTGCTGCGCCAAATCACTGGCCGGCGGACTGCCCATCGGGGCCGTGCTCATCGGCACACGCGTGCAGCACCTCACCCCCGGCACGCACGGCTCCACCTTTGGCGGCAATCCGTTGGCCTGTGCTGCCGGGCTGGCTTCGCTGAGCGTCATGGAAGAAGAACACCTGGCCAGGCAGGCCGCCGAAAAAGGTGCTTATTTGATGGCCAAGCTGCAGCAGATCGACTCTGCACTGGTGCGCGAAGTGCGCGGTCAGGGGCTGATGATCGGTATCGAGCTCAAGGAAAAGGTCAGCCCCTACCTCAAAGCACTGCAAGAAAAGCACATTCTGGCCCTCAACGCCGGCATGACCGTCATCCGGCTGCTGCCGCCGCTGGTCATTACCTATGAGCAGCTCGACACGCTGGCTGAAGCCCTGAACGACGTCCTCACCCAACCGCTGCAGGCAGGCCCGGATGGAGAATGAAACTGCCCGCAGCGAGACCCTCATCGGTCTGACCGCCCATTACAGTCCCTCCGGGCAGGAAGGGGAAGCCGCCGCCTGGCTGACCGCCCGCATGCTGGCGCTGGGCTATACACGCGCCTTCATCGATGCCGCCGGCAACGCCGTGGGGATCCTGGGCAGCGGTCCCCGGCAGGGGATCCTGCTCGGACACATCGACACCGTCCCCGGTAAGCTGCCCGTGCACGTCAGCGACGGCATCCTGCACGGCCGCGGTGCCGTGGATGCCAAAGGTCCGCTGGCCTGTTTCACCGACGCGGTTGCCCAGATCGGCGCGGTGCCGGGCTGGCAATTCGTGGTCATCGGCGCGGTGGAAGAAGAACGCGACTCAACCGGGGCGCGCTTCGCCGCCGGCCAGTACACCCCGGAGTTTGCCGTCATCGGCGAGCCCAACCGCTGGGAACGCATCGCGCTGGGCTACAAAGGCACCGCCTGGGCAGAAATCGAGGTGCATACCCCTGAAACGCACTCGGCCAGCGGCGCCGTCACCGCCTGCGAAGCGGCCGTAGCCCTGTGGCAGCAAATTCAAGGTTTCTGTACCGAGCACAATGCCGCCCAGACGCGCGTCTTCGACCAGCTTTTGCCCACCCTGCGCGGATTCACCTCCGGGCAGGAAGAATTTGCCCAGTGGGCGCGCCTGCGCGTCGGGGTACGCCTGCCGCCGGCCTTTTCGCCGCAGCAGTGGTATGCAAAACTGGAAGAAATCTGCGGCACGACCGCGGCCTCTATAAACGCGGCGGTCACCCCGCTGGGAGCGGCCATCCCGGCCTGGACCTGTGACAAGAACACCCCGCTGGTGCGCGCCTTCCTGGCCGGCATCCGCGCACAGGCAGGCACACCCGCGTTCGTATACAAGACCGGCACCGCCGACCTGAACATCGTGGCCCCGGCCTGGAACTGCCCGACGCTGGTGTACGGCCCGGGAGACTCCGCGCTGGACCATACCCCCCACGAGAAAATCTCCCTGCACGAATATCTGCAGGGAGTTGAAGTTCTGAAAACAGCGCTGACGAAACTTACTCAGCCATGAGCGCATCCGGGCGCGCCGCAGAAAGGCGCAATGCCCAGACGACGAGCAGGCTGCCCACCACAGCCGTAGCCACCCCCAACCCCAGCATGGGGTGCACGCCGAAGCGGTCCAGCATCCAGCCGCCGGCCACGCTGCCAAGGATGCTGCCCAGGGTCATGCCGCCGGTCATCCAGGCTTGGCCCTTCACCTTGTCGGCATCCTTCATTAAATGATCGACGTAATAGACCGATGCCGGGATGATGAGCGCATAGGTCACCCCCTGAACCACCTGCCCCAGGTTGATCATCCAGACCGAAGTCGCAAAGAAAAAAAGCAGGCTGCGCACAACATAGAGAATACCAGCCAGGCCCAACAGAACATGGGCCGGAACGCGCCGCACCAGAAAGCTGAAGCCGAAAAAGGCCGGCAGTTCACACAGCGCCGCGATGGTCAGCGCCAGCCCCAACTGGGAATCCTGCGCGCCCAACGGAGCCATGATCTGCACCAGGTACAGATTGATGAGATTGTGAAAGATAAAGATGGAGGCCACCCCGAGGATGAGCAGCAGAAAGCCTTTGTAACGGCGCAGAAAGCTGCCGGACGGGGCCGAAGACTCCCGCTCCGCTGCCAGATGGAGCTGTTCCGGCGTGCGGTGCGCGCCCAGATTGGGGAAGAAGAACACCAGCGCAAAGATCACCACAAACAGGATGGCTGCAAGGAGCGGCAAAGAATCGGGGGAATGTGAGTTCAGCCATAATCCGATCAGGCTCGATAAAATGGCAAAGGCGACCGACCCCATCGCCCGGGTGAATCCGTAACTGACGGCATAACCGGCATTGATACACTCAAAGGTCAGCGAATTGATGAGCGGCTGCAGCGTCTGGGTGATGGCCAGGGCCAGCACGTAGAAGAACGAAATCCACAGCCAGTTGAGCGAGAAATAAGCCATCGCCGCCAGCATGAGAATGGGGAAGAAAGCCAGGATGACGATGAACCCTTTAAGCGGCAGCCGGCGCGAGCGGTCGGCCAGCGCCCCCAGCCAGGGCTGCAGAATAACGGCCAGAATGCCGTTGAGGGCCAGCACCCAGCCGATCTGCTGGTTCGAGAAACCCTTGTGCAGCAAATACACCGAAGAGTAACTGTAAAGCGGGCAGAAAATCATCCAGTAGAAAGCCTGGATGGAAGCAATATGCGCAGTGAGGGATTTAACGGTCACACGTCTCATCAAACCAACCTGAAAAGAGAATTCGCCAACGGGCTTCACTATA
>JAAZOQ010000044.1 GCA_012797695.1 Anaerolineaceae bacterium
ACATTGAAAAAGCCCAGAAAAGCCAGCACCCACCCATCTTGTTTGCGGAACTTGGGATGAACTGCCAGAGCCACCCCGATCAACCCCAGGGTAGCAAAACCCGTGCGAAACGTCACCAGGGTAAGCGGGCCAACTTCTTGAAGGGCGATCTTAATCCACAGAAAAGAGGAACCCCAGAGGGTGCCCAGCAGAATGAACTTAAACCAGTTTTTCGCCGACAACCTGATGGCCCTCCAGTTCAAGCAACCATTTCTTGGTCTGGATGCCATCCGCAGCTGAATACCCGGTCAGCCGGCCATCCGCTGCCACCACACGATGACAGGGAATCAGAATTGGGACGGGATTATGTGCCATGGCTCCCCCGATTGCCCGACTGGCAGCCGGTTTTTCAAGCTGCTGGGCCAGTTCGCCATAAGTACGAATCTGCCCAAATTCGATCTGGCTGGCCATACGATAAACAATCCGCTGAAAAGGAGTAAAAATCGTCTCGTCGAGCGGAAGGTCAAAAGAACGGCGTTGACCAAACAGGTATTCAAGGATCTGCTGCAAAGCGAGATGACTCGTATCGGATTCAGACAAGCTGGGTTGAGAAAAACGTGAAGAATGGCCAAGCAAATCCACCCGGCAGCATCCCCGTGCAGTGGCATAAACCACCACGGTACCGATTGGGGTTTGCTCAGTCCAGGAGCCAGCCAGAGAAGAAGAATTCATATTTTTTCCTTTTAAAAGGTACGGTTTTCTCACTTTGGGAATCGTAGGGTAACCGTAGGGTAAGAGTCAAGTAATAAAAGCCGCAATGAAGTAATATATCAACAGGGCGACTTCTCTTCTTCTCCTCCTTGGAAATGAGAGCCGGGGTCGGCGTCCTCGGCTCTCGATGATTTTACCATAATCACCCTCTCGTTTTACTTCTCCCTTTCGTGATCCTCGCGTACACCGGTATGCGAGGATCGCAAATTTTTAACCAGAAAATATTTGCCTGTATAAAAAGCAAATTGTGATACACTTTCCAAGTTCAATGATCTTCTAAACTCATGGAGCAAGTTATGGAAAAGAGACCCACGTATTCTGTTGATATTGCTGGGGTTCACCGCGAGTTGACCCTTTTTGAGATCAAACCCGGGTTGAAAATTGCGATCCTCAACATTCTTGGGGATGTCGAACTGGTACAGGCCTGCGCCAAAGCGCTGGCGGCTAAACTGAAAGACCGCAAGTGCGACGTACTCATCACCGCAGAAGCCAAAAGCATTCCGCTGACTTACGCATTGGCAGTAGAAATGAAAAAGCCTTACGTCATTCTGCGCAAGAGTTACAAACCCTATATGGGCAACGCACTGCAATTCGAGACCCTGTCGATCACTACCGGGCAGCCGCAAACCCTGTATCTGGATGAAAAGGACGTTGAATTGATGAAGGGCAAGAACGTGGTCATCGTCGACGATGTCATTTCCACGGGATCTACCCTGCAGGCCATGCGGCAGTTGTGCCAAAAAGCCGGCTCAACCGTCAGTGCCGAAGCAGCCATCTTTACCGAAGGTGAACGCGCCAAATGGGCAGACATTGTCTCCCTTGGCCACCTGCCTGTCTTTTCAGATTAAGACGTAAGGGGTTAAACAAATTACGGAGAGGAAAATCCTCTCCGTTTTTTTATTAAATCACGTGAGCGCCATTCGCTGCCTGACAGGGGAAAATCGCAGCCGAGATGCCGGTTCGCTCCAGATACTGCTGCTTCAACTCGCGAGTAAACTCCGCCACTGCTTCTTCGCGTACCAGGTTGACCGTGCAACCGCCAAAGCCTCCTCCAGTGAGACGTGCCCCCACACAGCCAGGGAGGCCCGCGGCAATTTCGACGAGTATATCAATCTCACGGCAGCTCACAGCATAATCATCACGCAGAGAAGCATGCGTCGCATACATCAACTCACCGAAAGCTTTTACTTCTCCCGCTTCCAACACCTGCACTGCCTGCTGTACGCGGCCAATCTCACTGATCACGTGGCGGGCACGTTTAAAGACATTCTCAGGGAATTCAGCTTGAAGGGTCAAAAGCTGCTGCAGAGAAACATCGCGCAGGGAATGCACCTCAGGGAGATGGTGCTGGAAGATCTCCACCGCTTCATTGCATTCCTGGTGGCGGGTATTGTATTCCGAACCCACCAGCTCATGCTTGACCATAGAATTGGCGATCACGATCTTGTAACCTGCCGGCAAAGGCACCGGGCGCCATTGCAAAGAGCGAATATCCAGAACCAACGCGTGCCCGGCTACCCCATTGGCGCAGGCAAATTGATCCATCAAGCCACAATTCAAGCCCACGTACTGAACTTCCGCCGCCTGAGCATAACGGGCCAGGGTCATACGATCCAGATCCCAGTCCCCTAAAACCTCCCAGACCACCGCAAAGCCCACCTCAAGCGCAGCGGAACTGCTCAGCCCGGCGCCCATCGGCAAATTCGAAGTAAATTCTGCCTCCATGCCACTGACCCGTAGTCCATGCTGCAGCAGCACCCAGGCCACCCCCGCCGGATACAGTGCCCAGGTCGGCAAAGGCTGACCATCGATATCAATTTTCTGATCGAGGGTATTGACTGAGAAGGAAACTTCCTCGCCCAAATCCAATGCCCGAAGATAGACCACGTCATCCATGCGCTTCCCGACGCGGATGGTCACTTCACGATCTATAGCCGCCGGAAAAACCAGCCCATCGTTGTAATCAACATGTTCTCCCAGTAAATTGACCCGGCCAGGAGAAACGACTGTGAGATCCGCGAATGAAATTTCCATTTTATCCTGCCAACCCAGTGCCATTTTTTCTTTTTGCTGATGAGATAATTTCTTGATCGCCTTTTCGCGTTTCAAAGCGCTCGAAAGATCAGGCTGTTCCTCGACATAAACCAGCTTAACTGGTCGATGCAAACGGGTGTACTTGGCCCCACGGCCCTGGTTATGCTGCTGCTCGCGTCGATGCGGATCGAGTGTCCAGCCCGTGTAAAAGCTGCCATCTGCGCACCGCATCAGATAACAATAATAAGCCACCGTGGTGCCTCACATTCCCAGCATCACTTTCGACAAACTGCTCAGGATCGGGGTCATGATCCAGCCAATGACATCCAGATGAACCATTGGTCCCACAAAAACCAGCAGCATTAGCACAAAAGGTCCGTACGGTTGAAATTTTTGATAAGCCGGCTGTACGCTGGCAGGGATCAACGCAGCCAGTACTTTTTCACCATCCAGAGGCGGAAATGGAAGTAAATTGAAGATAGCCAGGATCAGGTTAATGTAGAAGAAAATGTAGAGAAATTCGCCCGGCGTCGGCAATATCCCGGAGGGGAGCACGACCTTCACCCAACCCAGCCGCAGCGGGATTGCCGCCAATAGCGCCAGCAGGAAATTGGAAAGCGGCCCTGCCACCGAGACCCAGACAATGGCCCAGCGGGAACGCTGCCGCAAAACTGCCGGGTTGATGGGGGTAGGTTTGGCCCAGCCATAGCCAGTAAGCAAGACCAGCAGACTGCCAAAAACGTCCAGATGTTTCAAGGGATTGAGGGTGATACGGCCGGCGACACGCGGAGTATCGTCACCCAGGCGATCTGCCGTCAGCGCATGAGCAAATTCGTGGATCGTCAAAGCAACGATCAGGGTAATCAAACGACAAATCAGGTCATCAGGGGTCAGATTCAGCATGGCAACGGGAAATCCTGAGCGAAAACTCTTTCGCATTATATCATGGGATATAATCGAGCTATGCTACCGGATATCCAGCTCAACGATCGGGTACGCCTGCGTAAACCGCATCCCTGCGGCAGCTACGAATGGATCGTAGTGCGCCTGGGGGCGGATATTGGGTTGGAATGTCTGGGCTGTCATCACCGCGTTCTGCTTTCGCGCCGTGAACTTTCTCACCGTATGAAATCTCGCCAACCCGCTGGAGAATCCCCCGAAAATGACAAATGAAACCCCACACTTTCTCTTTCTTTTCTCAGATACCGGCGGGGGACACCGCAGTGCAGTCGACGCCATCATCGAAGCCATGCAGCTTGAATACCCAGACGGCTTCTCAGCCGAGAAGGTGGATTTCTTCAAGCAATACGCCCCGCCCCCGTTGAATTTCGCGCCCGAACTGTACCCAATGATGTCGAAAAACCCGACCCTCTGGGGAATGAACTATCATCTCAGCGACGGGAAACGTCAGGTAGCCCTGGCCATGCGGGCCGCCACCCCTTACTATTACATAGCCGTCCGCAAAATGCTGAATGAACACCCCAGCGATATCGTGGTCTCGGTTCACCCGCTGATGAACGTACCCGTACGTCAGGTAGTGCACCGCCGCAAATTACCTTTTGCCACGGTCATCACCGACATGGTTTCCATTCATACCTTCTGGTTCGACGCCAAAGCCGATCTGATCCTGGTGCCCACCGAACAGGCACGCCAGCGTGGGCTGGAACTGGGTATCGACCCCAAGATCATGCAGGTGTGCGGCCTGCCCGTTGCCAATAAATTCTGTCAGAATACCCGAGCAAAAGAAGTGGTCCGGCAGGAGTTAGGCTGGCCAGCAGATCGTCTGACTTTGGTACTGGTCGGCGGCGGTGAAGGCATGGGGCCATTGGAAGCCACTGCCGCGGCAATCGATAACGCCGAATTGCCTGTTTCTCTGGTGATCATCACCGGACGGAATCAAAAGTTAAAGGAAAGGCTCGAAACCCGCTGCTGGAAGATTCCGCATTTCATCTATGGTTTCGTGCAAAATATGCCTGAATTAATGGCAGCGGCTGATGTGCTCATCACTAAAGCAGGGCCAGGAACCATCAGCGAGGCCTTCATTACCGGCCTGCCCGTGATCCTCTACAACCGTCAGCCCGGTCAGGAAGAAGGCAACGTTCTCTACGTACTCAGTGAAGGGGCCGGCAGCTGGGCGCCCGAGCCAGCAATGGTCGTTTCGGTGCTCAAAAACTGGATTCATCATCCCGATCGTTTGATCGAGGCCACCGAAGCCAGCCGCAGTCTGGCCCGCCCGGAAGCAGCACGGCAAATTGCACGTTCCTTGATGGGATTGGTCAAAGCAAAATAATACATTTTTGCATGCTATTGTTATATAATTAATAAATCGTTGTTTGCAGGCAACTTACAGGAGGGAAATGAAAACCCAAGATAAAGATTTTTCTCATGGGTCAGCGTTAACTCAGATCGTTGAACATCCTTCGTTTAAAGCATTAAATAAAGCCGATAAGAAATTCGGGCATTATCAAATAAACATTGACACAAGAATATTAATTAAATACTCAGATAAAGAAAAGAGTCCCTGGCAATTTACTTTCAAAGTTGAAGATATAAACACATTGGTCGGAGATATTTCCAGTAATAATTTTTCTTTCCTTTGTCTTATCTGTGGAAAGGTTACCATTTGTTTATTACCAACCAATGATTTTCAAGAGCTGTTGGATTTTGAAAAGAAAACTCAACAATCAATAACTGTTGAACTCGAAGATGGAAAGAGCATGCGAGTTAAAAGTAAAATTAAAGAATTAAAACATGCAATTCATCATAATGATTTTCCCAAGCTGCTATTTAAACAAGCATAAATATTGAAAAGTTTTTTAGTTAATAGAATTTTCACCGGTAAATCTTTTAATTAAGAACCTCTTTCGCGGTAGATAATTTTTATCTTGCCCTGCCTCTGGCTCTGCCGTATAATTCTCTTGTTATGCCCATTTATTCTGCATCTGCCCTTGATTTCATCAGCCGCGCGCCGGAGCAAACCCGACGGCTCGGTTTTCGTCTGGGAACGTTATTGACCCGGGGCGACGTACTGGCACTCTCAGGTGATCTGGGAGCAGGCAAAACCACCCTGGTCCAGGGAATCGCTCAGGGTTGGGGATCAACTGATTCCGTCTCAAGCCCAACTTTTGTGCTGGTCAACGTCTATCGCCGGCCAGACGGCGCTTTGCTGCATCACATGGATGCTTACCGCATGCAATCCGCACTGGAAGCAGAAGACCTTGACATCGAAGAAATGCTGGCCACCGGTGCCTTACTGGTCGAATGGCCCGAACGCATCGCTGGTGCTCTGCCCAAAGAGTGTCTGCGGGTAGATCTGGCTTACGTGGCCGAAGAGCAGCGCAGTCTGCAATTTACTCCCATCGGGAAGCGAGCTGAAGAAATCGCCAGAGAATTCAAGAAACTGGCATTCGGAGGATAATCATGTTATTAGCGGTGGATACCTCCACCCAGACCATCGGACTGGCTCTTTATGACGGGTCCGAGGTGCTGGGTGAAATGCACTGGCAAACGAAAACCCATCACACCGTTGAACTGGCCCCGGCCGTCGACGAATTGTTAAAACGTTGCGGGGTCAAACCAGCAGAGTTGAAAGTTGTTGCCTGTGCGCTGGGGCCGGGCTCCTTTACCAGCCTGCGTATTGGACTGGCTTTTGCCAAAGGGCTGGCCCTTTCTCTGAAAATCCCCATGATCGGTGTTCCTACTTTTGACTTTCAGGTAGCCTCGCAGCCTGTAAAAGACCTGCCGCTGGCAGCCGTTTTACCCGCCGGGCGCGGACGTCTGGCAGTAGGCTGGTATCACGCAGAAGACGGGCACTGGCAAGCTGGCGAAGAACCGACGATCATGACCGCCGAAGACCTCTCAGCCCAGATCAACCAGCCCACCCTCATCACCGGGGAATTCGACGCGGAAGAACGTCAGACTTTGAGCCGCAAGTGGAAGAATGCGCTGCTGGCTTCCCCGGCGCAATGCGTGCGTCACCCCGGAATGCTGGCAGAGCTGGCCTGGAATCGCTTCAAAGCTGGCGAAACGGACGAGCCTGTCTCTCTGGCCCCCATTTATCTGCACGTCAATGAGGCCATCCCCGATTGAGCACTGAAGCCAACCAATTGGATATTGTCATCCGCGAGATGACCCCGACAGACATCGAACGCGTCTGTGAGATCGACCACCTGTCCTTCACTTTGCCCTGGCCGCGCAATTCCTTCTATTTCGAAATCGAAAAGAATGACGCTTCCCGTTCGTGGGTGGCTGAAAACCCTGACCAACAGATTGTGGGAATGCTGGTTACCTGGCTGATCGTGGATGAACTGCACATTGCTACTTTAGCCACGGATCCGGCCTATCGCCAGCACCGCATTGGCTTGAGATTGATGGTCCATGCTCTGTGCACAGCCGCGCAAGCCGGGGCACAGAAATCTTTTTTAGAGGTCCGACGCAGCAATCTGGCCGCGCAGAATCTCTACACTAAACTGGGCTACCAGATTGACGGCGTCCGTCTCAGATACTATGAAGATAATCACGAAGATGCTCTTCTGATGAGCCTGCAAACCATTGATTCCTCTCGCTTGAAAGCACTTATCTAAGGTAGAATAAAGGGTTAGAACACTGAATAAGGACCCTGCCATGAATGCAAAAGAAATTTTAGATGAAGTTGCTGCCCAGGTTACCCAATGTGAGAAATGCCAGCTGCGTTTTTCACGGAAGAATGCCGTTCCCGGCGAAGGCCCAGCCAATTCCGAGATCATGTTCATCGGCGAAGGCCCCGGCTTCTATGAAAACGAACAGGGGCGCCCGTTCGTTGGACAGGCGGGAAAATTTCTGGATGAACTGCTGGAAATGGCCGGATTGAAACGCGAGCAAGTATTCATTTGCAACGTGGTCAAGTGCCGTCCGCCGGGCAATCGCGATCCAGAACCGCAAGAACTGCAGGCCTGCAATGGTTATCTGGATCGTCAGATTGAGGCCATCAATCCGCACGTGATCGTGACTCTGGGGCGTTTCTCAATGGCAAAATTCCTGCCGCAAGCTCGCATCAGCAGCATTCACGGCAATGCCATGTTAGTCAATGGACGGATGATCGTACCGATGTTCCATCCGGCTGCCGCCCTGCATCAACCCTCTTTAAAACCTCAGGTGATCGAAGATTTTAAAAAGCTGCCCGAATATCTGGCGCAGATGAAGAAAGATCAAAAAGAAATTCCTGTTTTCGAACAAAAAGAAGAGACCAGTTCAGATCACAATGATGAACCGCCGGCTGAACAACTCAGCCTCTTCTAACCTTTTGTGCAGGTGAATAATTTATGGATTACTCGAAGCAATTGCTGGAAAAATTCGCCAATAAGACCGCCCGCGTAGCGGTAATGGGAATGGGGTATGTGGGGCTGCCTTTTGCCACTGTCTTTGCCGAAGCCGGATTTCACGTTACCGGGGTAGACCCTGTAAAAGAAAAGATGGATAAGATCAACCGCGGCGAAAGCTACATCATGGATGTACCCACTGAAAAAGTAGCCGCTCTGGTCAAAGCCGGGAAGCTGGAAGGTACCACGGATTATTCCGTGCTGGCCAGTGTAGATGCAGTCGCCATCTGCGTACCCACTCCCCTGCGCCAAACCGGTGACCCCGATTTGTCCTTCATCGTCAGTGCCGCCGAAGGCCTGGCCCCTTACGTGCATGCGGGCATGGTTGTCGTCCTTGAATCCTCAACCTACCCAGGCACCACCCGTGAACTGGTGTTGCCGACATTAACCGACAAAAGCAAGCTCAAATTAGGGGAAGAACTTTTCGTGGCCTTTTCACCAGAACGGGTTGACCCCGGACGAACGGATTGGACCACCAAGAATACCCCCAAAGTCATCGGCGGAATGACCGAAAAATGCACCGAGGTAGCAGCCGGCTGGTACAAGCAAGCACTGGATACCGTTGTTCCGGTATCTTCGACCGAAGTTGCCGAAATGGCTAAATTGCTTGAGAATACCTTCCGCATGATCAACATCGGCTTCGTCAATGAGCTGGCGCTGATGTGCGATCGCTTGGGCGTGGACGTCTGGGAAGTGATCGATGCCGCCGCGACCAAACCCTTTGGCTTTATGAAGTTCCAGCCTGGCCCCGGGTTGGGCGGGCACTGCATTCCCATCGATCCGCTCTATCTTTCCTGGAAATTACGCTCGCTGAACTATACAGCCCGCTTCATTGAACTGGCTTCTGAGATCAATACCTCCATGCCGCGTTTCGCGGTCAGTCGGGTACAGGATGCGCTTAACGATCACTCTAAATCGCTCAAGGGCAGCAAGGTGTTGGTTCTTGGGGCTGCTTACAAACCGGATATCGATGATCTGCGCGAATCCCCCTCGATTGACGTCATGCGGCTGCTGCAGCAAAAAGGTGCGCTGGTCAGCTACCATGACCCATATATTCCTCACATCAAACACGACAACTGGGAAATCTCTTCCGTCACTGACCTGATGGCAGCGGTGAAATCTGCAGATTGTGTGGTCATTGTTACCAATCACAAAGTTTACGATTATCCCGAAATCTTAAAGAATTCCCAGTTGATTGTCGACACACGCAATGCCCTGGGTAAATTAGGTTTCAAGAATCCGAAGGTGGTACGACTCTAATGGCAAGATATCTCGTTACTGGAGCCGCTGGGTTCATTGCCCGCCGAGTGATCGAAATGCTGGTGGAACGCGGTGATGAAGTCATCGGCGTCGATAATCTCAATGATTCTTACGATCCCCAGTTGAAATACTGGCGGCTCGAGCAATTGAAACCGCTGCAGGGGTTCACCTTCCTGCACGACGACATCACCCGACCCGAGTTATTCCAAGAGATCGCTGCCAAATATCCGAAGGTAGATGGAGTGATTCATCTGGCTGCCCGGGCAGGAGTGCGGCAGGCTGTTGAGATCCCTGAAGTTTACCTGCAGACAAACTCGAACGGCACACTGAACTTGCTCGAGTATTGCAAAAAGAATGACATCTCCAAAATGGTCCTGGCTTCGACTTCCAGTATCTATGGCGCGAATCCGCCCCTGCCTACCCCAGAAGAAGCTGACTCCAGTCATCCGCTGCAGATCTACGCTGCCAGTAAAAAAGGCGCCGAGGTGATGGCTTACACCTATCATCACCTGTTTGGACTGGACGCCACCGTCTTCCGCTTCTTTACCGTTTACGGCCCTGCCGGCCGCCCGGATATGGTCATGTTCCGCTTCACCCAATGGATTGCCGAAGGCAAAACCGTCAAAATTACCGGGGATGGCAGCCAGATGCGCGGCTTTACTTATGTAGATGACATTGCCCGTGGAGTGTTGGCTGGGCTGCAGCCTTTGGGGTATGAGATCATCAACCTGGGCGGGCATGAAACCGTGACCATCAATGAATTACTGCACATGATCGAGGACCGCCTGGGTAAAAAGGCAGCTATTGAATATATTCCCCGCCACCCGGCCGACGCGGACGCCAACTGGGCCAAAGTCGAGAAAGCCAAACGGGTATTAGGCTGGCGTCAACAGGTCAGTCTGGAAGACGGGGTCACCCACCTGGTCAACTGGTACCTTGAACAAAGAAGTTGGACGAGCAAGGTTCTCACTCCATGAGTTCTCTCCGCGAGCGGATCATCCGGATCTGGAAAGAAGATCCTCTGCTCAAACGGGTGCTCCGCAACACCAGTTACTTATTCAGCTCTCAAGTGGTCGTCATGGCACTGGCAATGGGTCAGAGCCTTCTGGCTGCACAGTTGCTGGGGTCAGCCATTTATGGCTGGGTCACCATCATCACCGATTTTGGCACCAACGTCAACAAAATATTCTCTTTCCGCATGAATGAATTCGTCGTGCGCTATATGGCGCCCGAAATGGTCAAGAAAGACTACCAAAAGGCTGGCGCTTTTGCCAAAATAGCGGCCTTAACTGAAGGCTCCACTTCTCTCTTTGCCTTTCTGGTTTATCTGTTGATTCTCCCCTTCGGGGCTCAATTCATCGTCAAGGATACCTCTTCAATTCAATACTTTTACCTGTACAGCCTGTTCATCATCGCCAATATTCTCTATGAAACTTCAACCGGCATTTTACAGGTATTGGATCGCTACCGCATCCAGGGCACTTTGCAGGTCATTCAAAGCATTGTCACTGCCTCGATCGTAGCCTTTGCTTTTTTCACCAAAGGGAATATCGCCCTCATTTTGATTGCCTATCTGGTGGGAAAATTCATTCTCGGTTTTGGGTCAATCATTGCCGCATGGAAGGCGCTTAACGACAAATTGGGGCCGCAATGGTTCCTCGCTTCCCTCAAAGGTTTGCCCTCCTTCCGTGAGATGGCTGGCTTTACCATCAGCACCAACCTCAGTGCCACCGCCAAATTGCTCACCAGCAGCAGTCTGGAATCTCAATTGATCGGCTATTTCCTCGACACCAGAGCTGCGGGCATCTTCTCAGTGGTTACCAATGTTACCGTACCCTTGATGACCCCCATTTCCCAGTTCATTCCCACTACCTACCCCGAAATGACCAGGAGCATTGCTGCCAAGAAGTGGCAAGAGCTTAAACAGATGCTGCGCCGAGTTACCCTGATCTCAGCAAGCTGGACGGCGTTTTTCTTCATTTTTATGGCCATCTTTGGACACTGGATCCTGAATTTCTGGGGAGCCGACTTTGTCAATGGTTACCCGATCATGTTGATCATGATGATCGGTTACAGCGTATCAAATGTCTTTTTCTGGAACCGCTCCATCTGGCTCTCCTTTGGGAAAGCCAACATTCCGCTGGTAGTCATCATGGTCTGCGCCGTCCTCAAGATTGGGCTGGCCTTTGTTCTGCTTCCCCGGTTTGGCATGACTGCCGAAGCACTGCTTCTTTCAGGTAACTTCGTTGTTTCAGTGGGATTCCTCACCATTTTTGGCATGAAAATGTTACGCCAAGCCGAAAAGATCGACCCTGAAACCATAGAGATGGCTGCATGAAAATCGCCTATATCGCTCCCGCGCAGATCCCTTCCACCACCGCCAACAGTGTGCAGGTCATGAAAGTCTGTCAAGCTTTCAGCCAGCTTGGGCATGAAGTGACCCTCTACGTTCCTGGGACAACCCCCTGCGCCTGGAAAGAATTGACAGCACAATATGGAATCCAAAACCCATTCGAGATCCGCTGGCTGCCAGCACAACACCGACTGCGCAAGCTGGATTTCACCTGGGCGGCAGTGCAGCAAGCCAAACGAATCGGGGCTGCTCTGATCTATACCCGTCTGTTATGGGCCGCGGAATTTGCCCACTTTGCATCTTTGCCCGTCATTCTCGAAATGCACGAAATTCCCGGTGGAAAAGTCGCTCCACGGCTGTACCGCCATCTTCTTCACTCTCAGGCAAAACATCTGACCGTTTTCATCACCCAGGCACTTCAGCGCGAGATTGAAAAACACCTCCACCTCAGCCACCCCCAGGATCAAGTTTGGATTGCCCCTGATGGCGTCGATCTGGAACGCTACGACCAGCTTCCTTCCCCCAGCGAAGCCCGTCGTCAGTTGGGATTCAGCGAAAAGCTCACTGCGGTTTACTCAGGCGGGTTCTACGCCGGGCGCGGGCTGGAAATTCTTTTCGATCTGGCAGCGGCCTTCCCGAAAGTGCAATTTTTGTGGGTGGGTGGAAACGAATCCACTGTCGCTGAATGGCGCTCCCGCCTCACTTCTTCGCAAATCAACAACGTCATCC
>JAAZOQ010000321.1 GCA_012797695.1 Anaerolineaceae bacterium
CTGCCGATCCACCTGCAGCCCTATATGGTCGAGCAATTTGGTTTCCGCCCGGGGGACTTCCCGGTCACCGAGGATCTGGGCCGGCGCGGTCTGGCGCTGCCATTCTCAAGCGTGATGACCGAGCACCAGGTCGATATTGTTTGCCAGACCATCCGGGAGTGTATTCACCATTCCGTGTAGGGATGCTGAAGGATGAAGAGCACAAACGAATTCCGCCCTGTCTGGAAGAACGGCTTTTGGCTGCACTGTGCTATCGCTGTGCTTCTGGCCGGGCTGGGCGGATTTCTGGTTTATTTAGCCTTTCAACAGACTGTGGGCGGGTTGCTCATTCTTTGCCTGTTTGGAGCGCTGGTCTTCCTGGCTGCGTTGCCGATCGTTGTTTACCGTGCTTACGGCCTGTATCATGCCAGCTATACCATCGAACGTGAGGGCTTGAGCATCCGCTGGGGGCTGCGCAAAGAGGATATTCCGCTGACCGAGATCGAATGGGTACATTCCGCCGCTGATCTGATGGCACCGCTTAAGGTGCCGGTCTTTTCGCTGCCGGGGGCTTATCTGGGCGAAAGCGAGCATCCCGACCTGGGGCAGGTCGAATTCATTGCCTCAGACCGCGGCGCTTTTGTGGTCGTGGAAACGATCAGTCAAACCCTGGTGCTTTCGCCGGAGAACCCTGAGAAATTCATTGATTCTTTCCAGCGTACCCTTGAAATGGGCAGCCTCAGCCCGATCGAGGCGTTTTCGGCGCAGCCCGCCCAATTTCTTCAGGAAGTACTTTCACACTCATTCGCGCGGGCCAGTCTGCTTGCCAGCCTGTTGCTGACTTTGTTGCTGGCGGTGCTGACCAGCCTGCTCATTCCGCGTCAGCAGATTGTCTCGATGGGCGTCACTGCTGCTGGGGCGCGCCTGGAGCCGGTGCCTTCCACCCACTTGTTGATCCTGCCTATTTTGGGAGCGTTCGCGCTGGTTCTGGATACCATTTTGGGGCTTTACCTGTACCGCAAAGAGTCTCAGCGCATCGTGGCTTATTTCTTGTGGGGCGCGGCAGTAATCACACCGCTTTTGCTGATCCTGGCTCTACTGATCATGGTGTTTTGATGGGTTATCTGACTTTCCCGTTGGTTCAGCTTCTGTTGGGAATGTTACTGGCGGCTCTTGCGGCAGGAGGTGCCTATCTGCTGGGCTGGTTGGATCTCAGCGGTGCATTTGCGGCTTTTGGTGTGGGCGTGATCGTTTTTGGCTTGGGTGGCCTGGCCTGGTCGCTGGTCTTGCTCACTTTCTTTACCTCCTCTTCTCTGTTGTCGAAGCTATTCAAGGGCCACAAAGAGGAAACTGAAAAATATTCAGCCAAAGGGGCCCGCCGCGATGCCTCTCAGGTGCTGGCCAATGGCGGACTGGCAAGTTTTTTTGTGCTGCTCTCTCTGTTTACCCGGTCAGATGGGCTGGCCTGGTGCGGCTTCGCGGCCGCTCTGGCCGCGGCCACTGCCGATACCTGGGCTACGGAAATTGGCGCTCTTTCTCGTATTGCTCCTGCACTGATCACTACAGGTCAGCCGGTGGCAAAAGGTGTCTCCGGTGGTATCAGTCGTCTGGGCACATGGGGCAGTGTGGTCGGGGCGGTACTGGTGGCGCTGGTCGCCTGGCTGGCATGGCCCTGGATAGGGAATGACCGCAGCCTGTGGGCAGCGCTGGCGATTGCGTTCGCGGGTGTGGTTGGCAGTCTGGTCGATTCTTTTCTGGGGGCAACTTTGCAGAGCGTGTATTATTGCCCCAAATGTGACAAAGAAACCGAGAAGTCTCCCTGGCATACCTGCGGTACTGAAACGATCCATCGGCGCGGCTGGCGTTGGCTGAATAATGATTGGGTTAACCTGGGTTGTACCCTTGCAGCGGCGTTGCTGGCGATTATTCTGGTGGGCGGCGGCAGTTTGCTCGGATAAAAATCGGCGATCTGAGAAATCGCCGGCTCTCATTCTCTTACATTTGTTATTCTTGTGAATATTGTTGAGACGGAGAAAAGCGGCCAGATAGCCTGCCTGATTAGGCTGAAGTTAGCGTTACACCTTGAGGTTTACGCTTGAAATTGTGATGCGGAGCGTCGGGTCCAGTTGCGGATCGAAAAACAAGCGATCAGGAAAGAATTCAGGTTGGGAATGGCGGTGCATTGAATTTCTGGATTACCTGTCAGGTAAACAAGCGTGGGTTGATCTACTCGAACTGACGATTGCTTTTGGAGAATGTCTTGATTGACAATACCTTATATACAGTGAAGAAGCCCCGTTCGTGAGAAGAAAATAACTTTCAAGCAAATTTCTTGGTTTAACTCTTCTTATAGGTATATCCGCCTTACAGAGTTGTAATTCGGCGGTTGGAAAAAGAAAATATTGCTATAATCTTAATGAATTAAAAGGGAAATATTTCGATATCGATTAATACGATGAAACTGAATTTTCAGAACATCCTGCAGAATCCAAAATCTCACCGCAAGGGTCAAGGCATGGTGGAATTTGCCCTGACGTTGCCTATTTTCCTCTTGCTGTTTGTCGGTGTTATGGAATTAGCACGGTTGGTGTATTTCTACGCGGCGGTGTACACTGCCAGCCGGGATGCGGTTCGCTTTGCCGCGGCAATCGGTACCAGCAGTAATGGGGTAACCTACTGGAAGGACTGTTCGGGAATTCGCGCCCGGGCCGAATCGACGGGCGTTGGTGCTGGAATTAAAGATACTGATGTGGTGATTTATTATGACCATGGCCCGGATAGTAATGATGAATCGCATAGCATTGGCAACTGTGGCGACCCGGCAGTGGATAAGTTGATTTTGGGAGATCGGGTGATCGTAACGGTTTCGAAAACATTCCGTTTTGTCTTCCCGGTGTTGAATCAGACGACTATTCCAGTCACTTCGACCTCGTATCGCACGGTGATCACGAATCTTGAAGTGGTAGGTACGTTGCCGTATACCTATACCCCACTGGCGACATTGACGCGCACTATTACACCTACACCAACGATCACGATCACGCCGACCCCGACACCGACCAACACGCTGACCCCAACGATTACCTTGACGCCGACGATCACTTTGACACCCACCATTACGTTGACTCCAACGATTACATTGACGCCGACGATCACGTTAACACCCACTATTACTCTGACCCCTTCGATTACGCCCACGGTGACAATTACTCCGACGCAGACGATCACTCCTACCCCGACTAACACTTTGCCGGCTACCAATACACCCACGATCACGGAGACACCGACGGTTACCCCAACCCGTACAGTTACACCGACCTTCACAGCAACCCCCACGAATACGATCGCGCCTACACCTACGTTGGGTAGTAGAGATTGCGGTACGATTGTTCTGGGTACTCCGCAATACTGGTCGTCGAATACCGTTTCCATTTATATTCAGGCCGCGAACAGTTCGTATTATCGATATTTGTCCAAATTCGAGATCTGGTGGAGTGGCTCATCAACGTTGCAGAAAGTGGATATTGCCAGCGATAATCTTTGGGGTGGTGTGGGAACGGCAACGACTTCGCCTACTTATGTTACCCTGTCTTCTTCATACGTCTTGGCCCCCTGGGATTATGATTGGGTAGCCATCACTTTCAATCAAGCGGTTTCGTCTGGCACCATTCAATTCTTAAAGTTCACATTTGCTGATGGTTGTTACGTAATGTGGGGTTCGCACGAATGATGTGTTCAGATGAAATGAAGGCGCCGAAACTAAACCTTCTCGAAAAGGGACAAAGCCTGGTCGAGTTAGGGGTAAGTTTGGTGTTGCTGCTCATCATTCTGGCCGGGATTGTCGATTTGGGTCGAGCCGTGATCGTTCACTTTATTCTGCAAGATGCTGCTGAAGAAGGAATTCTGTACGGTACCAGCTTTCCGACGGATTGCAACCAGATCACCATGCGCATCCGCGACAACCTCAACATGGGGTTTATTAAATCGTCTGTCAATGTGTCAATTAAGATTGAGGACGATAGTGGACATTATGCCTCTTGCTACTCGATCCCCAATGCTCAGGTGTATTCGGGTAAGTTAATGCAAATCGAGTTACAAAATAACTTTACGCTGACCATGCCCTTTTTGGGTACGTTTGTTGGCGGTCAGGTAATTCCAATCGATGTTCAATCTACAGGAATGGTTTTGCGGCCACCTCCTCCATGATCTGGCCAATGAGGTGAATATGAAGCTCAAAAAAACCGAAAAAGGTCAAATTCTCTATATCATTGCGATTGCCTTGGTAGCGTTGATGGCGTTTACCGGTCTGGCAGTGGATGGGTCAACCGTCTACCGTGCTCGTCGTACTGACCAATCGGCCGCCGATGCGGCTGCTCTGGCTGGTGCTGGTGCTGCGGCCAATTACTTGAAAACTTACCCGGGTTTTACGTGCGGCAGCACAATTGACGCTCAAGGGCAGTCTCTGGCACGTGCTCGGGCAGTGACGGCTGCGGCAGTTTTTAAAACGTCTAATGGAGATCCCGTGACGCTTGTAAATGGCGATCTCAGTTCTGGCAACGGTGTTGTGACGAGTTGCGCCACCAATGCAAACGGAGCAGCTTATATTACTATTCAGGTAAAAGTCTCTTCGGCGGTAAATACTTATTTCTTTAAGGTGGTTTCACGCACTCCTATCCAAACAAACGTAGCGGCAACAACCAAAGTAACCTCAAGTACACTGGGAAGTATTTTAAATGGCACTGGCATGATTAGTCTTTCTTCTTCAGGATGTGGTATGGATATTACCAGTACCCCAGTAAAGATCACAGGCGGCGGCATCTTTGATAACAGCGATTTATGCTCGAACTGGGCTCCCAATGTAAATACGACCGCTTGTATCGGAGTGGCAGGAAGTGTGGGAAGTAATTACACCAATGGGTCACAAACGATTACTGGGCCAGGTTTTTGTAATCCACAAGTAGCACAAATCACTTCTTCTGCAGTTCAAACTATGTTTTCGGCGATCCCAGGAGCTCCCAGTACACCGAGCTGTTCTACTTATAAACAATGGACCTGGTCGCAGATTCTGGCGGGGGGAGCTGGAGTTTATTGCTTTCCCACTAATAAAAGTCTGAATTTAAGCTACCAGGATGCAGGTAATGGGGCTAATGTGACCCAGACCATAAACGGTACAGTAACTCTGGTTTTCTCTGGTTCTGGCAGTTTTACTATTAATGGTGGTACGTATTTGACATTGAATTTTGGCGGTCTGGAAATCTTCATCCAGAATGGTTCTTTTGATGCGGGGGGTACCTACTTTGCTGTCCCAAATACTTTTCGTCTGTATATGATTGGTACGAATAAAAATTCCACGGTTACATTTGATGGCGGTTCCACTGATGTGTTTGGCGATGCATTCTTTTATATGGGGAATGGAGATTTTTACCTCCCTGGCAGTATTAACTTCCAGGCGACGGCACCTCAATATGGCCCGTACAAAGGAATTTTGGTTTATCAGCCAATTACCAACACCCAGACGATGGAAATCCATGGTGGCAGCAATTTCAATTCAGTAGGTTCGATCTTGGCGCCTGGGGCGACGATCCAGTTGAATGGTTCGACTAACACCGCCGTGCTAAACAGCCAGTTGGTGGGCAATAAGATCACGGTTGCTGGCGGCAGTACCATCAATATCCATTATGACTCGGGCGTGAATTACGCGGGAAGCGGTCAGCCACTGACGATTGATGTGCTGCATTAAATATTGAAAGTTAATCGAAATCGCCAATCATTTGATTGGCGATTTTTTATGCTGAGTGATGTTCGTTGGAATGGCGCCTGTTCTGAGGTCGGGTCGCATAATCCAGATCGAGTCGGTAGCCTACCCCGCGAATGGTTTTGATGTATTTGGGGTGGCGTGGGTTTTCTTCAATGGCTTGCCGCAGCCAGCTCATATGCACGTCCAGCGAACGGGTATCCCCGGTGTAGGTGGTATCCCAGGCTTCGCAAAAGAGCTTTTCGCGTTCGACAACTTCCCCTGGATGATCCATCAAAATCTTGAGCAGAACGACCAGCCTGGGGGTGAGCTGGATTTGGCGTCCGTCGCAAATGACCCGGCGCTGCTCCATATCCAGTTGAAAGGGACCGATCGACAATGCATCCGTGTTTTGAATGGGTAGCAATTGTTTGATGCGGTTGACCAGTTTTTGCATGGTAAAAGGTAAGGCCAGTACGATGTCAACTCCGGCTTTGTCGTTGACGTCGGCATCCTGATTGACAATCAGAATAATGGGAAGATTATTTTTCTTTTCCTGTAAAGATTGGCAGATGCGCTTGCCAGTGGACCGCATTGAAGAAGCATCGATAATGGCCAGGTCAGGGTCGGAAGTCTCCAGACGCTGCAGGGCAGCCGTACCACTCGGGACGCTCTCGACGAGATACCCCTTCTTGACCAGCCCTGTGGTAAAAGAGGGGTGATCAATGCGTTTTCCTTCGACTAAAAGAATTGTGTTCTTCATCAAAAATAATTACCTTGTTTCTAATTTTTTAGCAGATTTTACCAAATAAATAATCGATCGATAGTGAAACTCGATTCAAGTGACTATTGTATCAACGTTTTATGCACTTACTTAAATTTCGATCAGAATAAATTTGTTTCCCCGCTTACCGTGACGAATTATCTGATCTTGAGACTTTATGGCTTTTTTATATTCCACAACACAATCATTATACCGCAAACTTAAAAAACTTAAGAATGTTTTCTTAAGAATGCATTTGTGAAACGAGGGTATTCTCAAGTAGAGAATACCCTCGTCCCGAGGAGAGACAATGACTGCCCGATTACTTGTCGTCGTTATCTTTAAGGAATTGCATGACTTCAGGTAGGGTGGTAAAAGCCAACCCGGTAACTGTATCGGCTCCGCCATAATAAATGGCAATCTTCCCGCTTGGCTGGTCGTATAAGGTTGCACACGGAAAGGCTACGTTGGGTACATCCCCTACGCATTCATAAAGTGTTTGCGGAGACATCAGGTAAGACCCGCCGCGGTAAATAACTTTCCAGGGCTCGTCCAGGTCAAGCAGGGCTGCTCCAAAACTATAGACGAAGCCATTGCAGGAGGTTAGAACGCCGTGATAGAAGAGCAGCCAGCCTTCTGATGTTTCAATGGGCACCGGGCCGGCACCGATCTTGGTGCTTTGCCAGCCACCCTTGGTGCCCATCGCGTGGCGGTGACGTCCCCAGTGAACCATATCCGGGCTTTCGCTCACGAAAATGTCACCAAAGGGAGTATGCCCATTGTCACTGGGACGATTGAGCATATAGAAGTTACCGTTGATCTTGCGTGGGAAAAGAACGCCGTTGCGGTTGAAGGGCAAGAAGGCGTTTTCAATGAAATGGAATTTCTCAAAGTCATAGGTGTAGCCAATGCCGATGGTAGGTCCGTGGTAACCGTTGCACCAGGTCACGTAATAGCGATCTTCGAGCCAGGTGACCCGTGGGTCGTAGCGATGCTCGAAATGGCTCAGCTCCGGATCATTGGTGACCCATTCGATGGGGTCATCCTCGATGTGCCAGTGAATGCCATCGTCGCTGCGGCCGTTATGGATGTTCATCTCACGTTTTTTGTTGTCACAGCGGAATACTCCGGCAAATTTACCTTTAAACGGAACAACAGCACTGTTGAAAATGCTATTTGAAGTTTTGGTCAGATTGCGGGGAATAATCGGGTTGGCACTGTAACGCCAGACGATGTCATCGCAACCTGTGGGGCGATCTTCCCAGGGAATATTGGGAAGAATGGGAGAATTCTCGTTCAATTAAGCACCACCATTTTTGAAGTTTGTAAGACGCTAACGGATTGTCGTTCAACCAGATAAGGATTAATGGTCAGAGTCATGCGGGCAAATTCAGGATTGCTGACGCGCAGTGAAAGCAGGGATACGGCAGCCTGCCCCATCGCAGTGGTGTCAACGTGCATGGTCGTCAGACAGGGATGCGAATTGGTCGCCAGATAGGTGTCATCGTAACCGACCACTGAAATATCCTCGGGGACGGATTTGCCCATGCTTTGAATTGCACGTATGGCCGTAACAGCGACGTCATCGTTGATGCAGAATAGACTGGTGATCTGCGGGTTTTCTTCCAGCAGACGAATGGTCTCATCGTGCCCTTTGGAATGCAGTAGATTGAAATTGGCGACGTAAGATTGGTTGATATTGTGTTCTTTCAGAGCGCGCAAGTAGCCATTGCGTCGATCACGCAGGCTGGGGTAGCAGCAAGCTTCACTGCCAATTAGACCAATGTGGCGATGCCCTTTGGCAATGAGATACTCGACAGCCTGATAGGCAGCATGAAAGTTATCAGAAACCACAGAGTCATAATTGTCGGTTTTGGAATAACCATCTACCAGCACAATTGGAGATCGCTTTTTGGAGGCCAACGAGAGAATGGTCTCGTCGACAAAAGTGCCGACCATCAGCAGACCGTCGGCAATATCTTCGTATAAGAGATTGGGAATATCCACCGGGCGACTATTCTCGTCCACTGGGAGCATAGCAAACAGCAAATTGATGCCATTGCGTCGACAACTCTCTTCGATGCCGGCAATTACTTTGGAGTAAAAGGGATTGGCCATCGGCAGAAGATCAGGGTCTGTTTTGACGATCATGCCAATGGTATTGAGCAAACGGTTTTTATTTGAGCTATTGGCGGGCTTTGCTGGGTAGTTGTATTTCTGCGCGGCTGCGAGCACGCGATCACGGGTCTCTTCAGAAACGCCAGGCCGGTTGTTAAGCACCAGGGAGACAGTGGAAACAGAGACACCGAGTTCTTGAGCAATATCAGCGATCCTGATTTTTTCTTTCATTAGACCCTTATTTTAC